>CADBSB010000001.1 GCA_902797235.1 uncultured Ruminococcus sp.
CGGATAATAAGGATCTTGACGTTTTATGCACAAGGCACGGAGAGGAGCTTTTTATGTCCGTGATAAACAGAAGATCCGGCGAATATAAGATAAAGGTAAACGGATATAAGGTAAAGGAATGCACGCAGATAACGCTTGACGGTTATTCCTGGAACGACAGCGGATTTGAAATAAAGCGATACGATATTCCCGCAGTTACGGGGCACGGTATGGCGTTTTTGAAGCTTGTCAAGCTTCCCGCAGCGGATTAAAAAAACGCGCGCGATCGCATTTGGCGCTCCCCCTTCCACGAAAGGGAAAGGTAGAAGAAAAAGCGGAAATTTCGTTCGCCTCATCCACCGCAAGCGGTCCCCCTTCCCCGAAAGGGGAAGGTTTTTGTAGGGGTCGGCGCCTCGACGACCCGCCGCGTGAAATACGACGCAAGGCGATACGTCAAAGAATCGGGAGGGGAGACCCCTCCCCTACGGAGGGAGGCAAATCGGCCGTTCGATTGCAGGGCTGATGTTCGCCTCATCCGTCACGGCACAGCCGTGCCACCTTCCCCAAATGGGGAAGGTTTTTGTAGAGGTCGGCGAGGGCGCCGACCCGCTGCGTGAAATTCGACGCAAGGCGACAAGTCGAAGAAACGGGAGGGGAGACCCCTCCCCTACGGAGGGAAGCAAATCGACCGTTCAATTGCAGGGATGAGGCGAACAGAATTATCGCAAATTAACGGTAAAAAACGGGTCGTCGAGGGCGCCGACCCCTACAAAGAAAGGTGCGTTGACCGTTAGATTGAAAGGCCGGCGTTCGCCTCATCCACCGCAAGCGGTCCCCCTTCCCCAAAAGGGGAAGGTTTACGGGGGAAGGTTTACGGGGGAAGGTTTACGGGGGAAGGTTTACGGGGGAAGGTTTACGGGGGAAGGTGTTATTTCTTTTTACAGTTACAGGAGGAGGGGCAGGAGGAGCAGCCGCAGGAGCATTTGCCTTTTTTGCGGTTCCTTACGATTATGAATACGGCGGCGGCTATGAGCAGCGCTACCGCTATTATTATGATTATATCTACCGGTTTCATACTCCACCCGTTATAAGCATTCCTATCAGATGTACGATCAGCGTTATCACCCATGCGAGCGCGCATTGCCATACGACCACGCCGAGCGCCCATTTAAATCCCATTTCACGTCTTATAGACGCGACGGCGGCGACGCACGGCGTATATATCAGCGAGTACACGAGCAGGCATAGCGCGGTCAGCGTTGAAACGGCGCCCTCCACGCCCGAAGGGAACAGCAGCTCCATTGTCGAAACGACGCTTTCCTTTGCCGTAAATCCCGTTATGAGCGACGTGCAGATACGCCAGTCACCGAGCCCGACGGGCTTCATTATCGGCGCTATCCAGCCGGAGATCATCGCGAGCATACTGTCGGACGGATCGGCGACGGGGTTGAATCTGAAATCAAAGCGCTTCAAGAACCATATCACGACCGTCGCTATGAGTATGACGGAGAAAGCTCTCTGCAAAAAGTCCTTCGCCTTTTCCCAGAGCAGCTTTATCACGTTCCCCGCTCCGGGTATGCGGTAATCGGGCAGCTCCATTACGAACGGCACCGCCTCGCCCTTGAAGATCGTCTTTTTATACAGCGCCGCCGCGCCGATACCCAGAACTATCCCCAAAACGTAAAGCCCGATCATAACGAGCGCCGCGAACTTTCCGAAAAACGCGTATGAGAAAAACGCGTATATCGGCACCTTTGCGGAACAGCTCATGAACGGCGTCAAAAGTATCGTCATTTTTCTGTCGCGCGCGCTGGGCAGCGTTCTCGTCGCCATGACCGCGGGGACTGTACAGCCGAAGCCTATAAGCATAGGCACTATACTTCTGCCGGACAGACCGATCTTGCGGAGCAGCTTATCCATAACGAACGCCACACGCGCGATATATCCGCTGTCCTCAAGCATCGATAAGAAGAAGAACAGCGTCACGATTATCGGCAAAAAGCTCAAAACGCTTCCGACGCCAGAAAACAGTCCTTCTATTATAAGATTATGCAGCGTATCGTTGACTGACGCCGCCGTAAGCGCCCGATCGACCACTCCGGCGAGCGCGTTTATACCCATATCGAGCAGATTTTGAAGCGCCGCGCCTATGACGTTGAACGTCAGGAAAAACACCGTGCCCATTATGAGTATGAAAGCGGGGATAGCCGTGTATTTGCCCGTCAGTATCTTATCTATCTTCTCGCTTCTCTTTCTTTCCTTACTCTCCTTCGGCTTTATGACCGTTTCCGAGCAGACCTTTTTGATGAACGAGAAGCGCATATCCGCGATGGCGGCGCGGCGTTCGAGCCCGCACTCCTTTTCCATCTGCGCTATTATATGCTCGAGCATATCCGTCTCGCTTTTATCGAGGCCGAGCGTTTCAAGCGTCATCGCGTCACCCTCAACGAGCTTGCTCGCGGCAAATCTCACCGGGATGCCCGTCGCCTCCGCGTGGTCGGATATAAGATGTATTATACCGTGCAGACAGCGGTGGACGGCGCCGCCGTTCTTGCTCTCGTCGCAAAAGTCCTGACTGAGCGGCTTTTCGCCGTATTTCGCTATGTGTATCGCGTGATTTATAAGCTCGTTCACACCGGAATTCTTTGCCGCGGATATTGCGACGACCGGAACGCCGAGCTTTGCTTCCATTTCGTTTATATCGACGGAGCCGCCGTTTGACGTAAGCTCGTCCATGAAATTCAGCGCCACGACCATCGGCACGTTCATTTCAAGCAGCTGCATCGTAAGGTACAGATTCCGTTCTATATTCGTCGCGTCGACTATGTTTATTATCGCCGTCGGTTTTTCGTTCAATACGAAATTGCGCGAAACTATCTCCTCGCTCGAATACGGCGACATCGAATAAATGCCGGGCAGGTCGGTCACGAGCGTGTTTTCGTGCCCTCTGATCTTGCCGTCCTTTCTGTCGACGGTGACGCCGGGGAAGTTTCCGACGTGCTGGCTCGACCCGGTCAGACGGTTGAAAAGCGTGGTTTTGCCGCAGTTCTGGTTTCCGACGAGCGCGAACGTCAAAGTAGTGCCGTCGGGCAGCGGATTTTCCTCGTTTTTTTCATGATATTTGCCGTCCTCACCGAGGCCCGGGTGCTCCGTCGCGTCCTTTTTCTGCGCGGGCTTCTCCTCCGGCTCGCCCGATTCGGTGCGTTCCACTTCAATCTTCGCCGCGTCGTCAAGGCGAAGCGTGAGCTTGTAGCCGTGCAGTATCAATTCCACCGGATCGCCCATTGGCGCGAATTTGTCGACCGTGACGAGCGTGCCGGGGATTATGCCCATATCGAGAAAGTGCTGATATAACGCGCCCTCTCCGCTTATGCTCAATACCCTTCCGCTCTCGCCTGTCTTTAATTCCTTTAACGTCATATCCCGTCCCGCTCCTCAAAATAAAGACTTACCGTAAGTCCGTCGTAACCGCATACGGTGTTTTCAAACGCGGCGTTTTTCAAAAACTCCTCCGGCTGCTCTATCATCTGCGAAAAATGCGTGAGCCACAGCCGTTTTACGCCGGATTTTGACGCGACCTTTGCCGCCTGCGCGAAATTCATATGTCCGTGCTCCGCGGCAAGCTCCGCCTGCCCGTCCTCCGCGTACGTCGCGTCGCAGATCAGAAGATCCGCGTCCCTTGACGCGTTTATCAGACTGTCGCAGATCATCGTGTCGCCGGTGAACACCACCTTCAAGCCCCTGCGGCTCTCGCCTAAGACCTGTTCCGGCGTGATATTCACGCCGTTCACCTCTACGCTTTGGCCGTGCTGGAGATTTTTCCACTCCGACACGGGAACACCGAGCGCTTCCGCCTTATCCGGCATGAACCTGCCCGCGCGGTCGAGCGTGAAGCAATAGCCCTGACTTACCGTGCGGTGCTCCGTTACAAACGGCGTGAGCTTAGCCTCGGAAAATCTGCCGCCGTCAAGCTCTGACAGGCTCAGACCTTCGTCCGGCAGATGAATGAGCCGTATTTCATACGACGTCTGACCCGTGAGCCTGATTATCGGCGCAAGCTCGCGCTCAAGCCCCTCGGGACCCGTTATATACAACGGCTGCGTCCGGCCCATGCTGTGCATCGTCTGCAACAGGCCGGGAAGCCCGAAAATGTGATCGCCGTGGTAGTGCGTGAGGGCGATAATATCCGTTTTCATCAGATTTACGCCCGCTTTTCTCGCCGCGGTCTGCGTGCCCTCGCCGCAGTCGAACAGTACCGAGCGCCCCTCGCACGACAAAAACGCTGAGGATAACGCACGCTCCGGTATCGGCAACAGCGACGAAGTGCCGATCAACGTTACATCTATCATATAAACTCCATTTATCAGATCATTTTTATGATCAGCCGGCAGCCGTCGGAGCTGAACGCGTTTTCATCGTCCGCGCGGCCGCGTGCTATCTCGACCTTATAATCAAAATCCCTGTATTTTAAGAACACGGCTTTGCCGTCCGTCGACCTTTGCGGCTCGTCGGCGCCCTTTTTGCTCTCGCATACGAGGCAAAAATCGCCGTCCGCGGAAAAATCGATATACTCCTCCGTCATTTTCACGCGGAAATCGCCCGCCTGCGTGCCGTAGAACGTTACGGCTGCGGAGACGTCGTCTTCTTCATATTTCATATCGGTGTAAGTCAGCCGCTTGCCGTTTACGTACGGGTAAAGCCCGGCGCGGACGCCCGATCCGCTGTAACGGTTCCCGTCGACGAACGGGAGGTTGTCGAACGTCATCGAAACGCTGTCGTTTACGCTGTCAAGATACCTCTCCTTATATCCCTCTCTGAATAAGAATATATCTCTGATCCAGAATTTGTCAAGCTCCGCGAAAACGTCGGCGCGGTAGTTTTTGCAGTTGAACCAGACTGATCTTCTGTTCTTTCCGTGTCTGTCGGACAGAGCGGAAACGACGGTCGGCGGCGTTTCTTTGAACGATTTTTTGAACCACGCACCGGTATCTGACAGCGTAATGGCTTCGATTTTGCCCGCTTTTACAAGCTTGTCAAACCTTTCAAACTGATACGTCAGGCCGTTACACATCAGACCCCAGCCGAACGAGTTTTCCTGGCCCGCCTGCGTGTAGCCGAATTTTATGCAGCGTCCGCTGAAATTCTCGTCGAGATACCAGTCGACCCAATCGGGATTTCCGCCGCCGTCTGATCCGGCGTAGACCGGCTCGAGCGTGGCGACGCCCTGCCATTCCGCCGCCGTGCCGTTGACGTCAAGCCCCATATCGTACTGATATATCGGGTCGGAGCCGAGCATACGGAAAACGGGTATGTCTATCTGCTCGCCCTTTGTCTGCGCGGGGCAGAACATA
>CADBSB010000002.1 GCA_902797235.1 uncultured Ruminococcus sp.
AGCTCAGATGGTAGAGCGCATCCTTGGTAAGGATGAGGTCATCAGTTCGATTCTGATTAGCAGCTTGAAAAAAACCTCGCCGCGGCGAGGTTTTTTCGTTATCGTTTTAATTTATTTTTTTTGTTTTTTTATGATCATTATCGTTACCAGAACCACAACCGCTGCGGCGGCGATCGCTATGGCGATTATGATGACCGTGTTCAAATTGTTGTTCCCGGGCTCCGTTTTCGCGCCGGTCGTGTCGTCTGCCGGCGTGCTTACTGTATCGTTAGCGGTAATTTCTTCCGTAGTATCGTCCGCGCCCTCAACGCCCTTGAACGTGTAAACGTATTTGAAGCGTCCGCCGGGGGCGACGTCGCCGGTACGGTAGAAGTCGAGTATCTCGCCCTTGAACTGCCCGGAGCCGTCCTCGTCCTGAACGTTGTCCGTCCACTTGAAGCCTATTTTATATTCGTTTCCGGTTATGCCGAGGTTTTCTTTTGCTATCTTAATAACGATCTTATTTCCCGTGACCTTGTAATCGACGTTTACGTTAAGTCCCGTTTCATATCCGTTGCCGGTGAATTTTTCAAGGACTGCCTGATCCTTGTTCGCGGCTGTTTTGCCTACTACGTAATCAAACGTTTCCCAGCCGTTATAGCCCTCGTCAACGTCAATATAAAGGTTCATCCAGTTTTTGTCCGTGTATGACGTTATATCGTTTGAACATTCAGCCATAAAGTAAATGTACTTGTTGTCGGATGCAACTTTTGCTCCGGTAAAGTCGTTTCTGCCGCTGTTGTCCTTGTAGTAATATGAGCCGTAGCCCTTCGCGTCTCTGTCGCCTGTATTGTTCGGGTACGCTATGTAAGACGCTTTGATATTATCCCACTGAGATATATCGCCGTCTAAATCAATGGTCGCTTTTTCGTCATAGACCGGTATCTCTTCACATCCCTTGTATTTTCTGATGTAAGATACCATCTGATAATAGTAGTTGTCGCGGAGATTGCCCTTTGACGGCTCTATATCGCGGCTGTATTCGTCGTTGAATTCATCGGGGAACGCGTTTTTGACGCCGCACCATTCCTCGTACCGTCCGGCTATCCATTCGTTCCAGCCCGTTATGAATATGACCTTCGGATCTACTTCAAGCGCGTATTCGAACTGTTCCGCAAAGTTTGCGCCGTACTTGACCGCGTTTTCGCGCGTGTCTATGCCCTTTGACGTGTACGTTCTGCCTATGATGTTTTCACCGTTCATGGCGGAGAGCTCATGCGTTTTGTAGTTGTGGTTCACGGCGACGCCGACCGTCATCTGCTCGATCGTGTTTTTATCCGTTTTTGACTTGTACGTCGCCTGCGGATAGGTGGATAACCAGCCCCACATATCGTATGAGGTATTGCTTACGAGATAGCTCGACTGGCCGCCCCTGAAAGTGAAGTAGCCGCGCATTTCCTTAGCAATATCGCTGTTTCCGGTTATAAATTTCTTATGCGCCATTACCATGGGCTTGCCGTCCCAGTAGAACCAGAGCTGTTGATATTTTTCACGCAGGTAAATGTCCTGGTACAGCGACGACAGCTGCGTCATCGTACAGTCCGCGTCGCCGAAGGGGAGAAGAAAAGAAATTTTCGGCACGTCAACGCCGTCTTCAAGCGCTTTCATAAACGTTTCGTAAATCGGTATGTAGCTGTCACGGAACGTGAACGTGCCGTTCGTGTTGTCGAAAATAATAACGTCAACGCCCGCGTCGGCGAGAAGCTCCGCGTGCTTGCGCAGTATCCAGACGTCGTTCGTTTTATAAAAGCCGTATATCGATTCGTTCCAGAAGTGAACCGTGGCGGTTTTAGGCCATACGGGGTTTTTGAAGTCGTTTTTTGCCTCGGGATGCTCGTCCATCACCTTCTGAACGTTGAGCGGCTCGCCGCTGTCCTGGGAAACGTGCCACGACCAGTAGAACAGGGCGACCGTTCTGTCTTCTCTCGGACCGCCCGTTTCCGCGTACGTCGGAAGCGTCCTGCCGAGCTCGTCTGTGGCCTCCCACGTCGTCGGATGCGAGGCGCGCGCAACAACGGCGCTGTCGGATGACGGGACGTATTCATCGGGCGCTTTGTTCGTGCCCGTTATGGGATTCGCTTTCTCAACCTTTTTAAACGGCTCGTCCGTCTTTTCGGTAAACGTAACCGTTACGTTTATATCATACGCGCTTTCTGCGCCGCCTGCGTAAAACAGACCTTTGCCGACTTCATTAGTGGATTTCCACGCCCAGACGCAGAGCTGTGAATTGTCGTTTCTTACGCCTATGAGATATTCGCCCGCCGGCTGCGTTTCAAAATCCATGTCGTGCTTTAAATTGTCGTTTACGGGGTTAAAGGTTTTTTTCGCAATCGGCGCGGAATTGAGCGTATCCTCAAAATCGCCGGTCCATTTGTAAAGCAAAATCGTGGCGACGGTGTCGTTTTTTACATATGTACTCAGACGCACCGATAACGCTTTGAACGGAGCGTTGAGATTCAGTCTTATGCCGTACGTGCTTCCGAGCGGTATGTTGAAATCGGAACCGCCGGACTCGTTGCCGTATGCGTTTACCCTGTATTCGCCCGCCGCGTCGGCAAACAGAGCGACAGAGGAAAACAGCATGAATACGGTGAGCAGGATACATAATAATTTCTTCATATGCTACCTCCATGTCATTTTATACCATTATACAGTAAAACCGCTCAAAAATCAAGCGGTTTTAAAAAGAATTTTGAAAATATAATATATAATTCCGTATATAACGCTCGCAAGCGTTCCGTATACCACAACGGGACCGGCGACGGTGAAAAGCTTTGCGGCGACGCCGACGATAAAGCCCTCGCTTTTCGCGTCTATCGCCTGAGAGATCATGGCGTTTGCAAATCCGGTAACGGGAACGAGAGTGCCCGCGCCCGCGTGCTTCGCTATCCTGTCAAACACACCTATTCCCGTTAAGGCCGCGGTAATGAGTATAAGCGTGCAGGAAACGAGCGCGGAGCGCGTTTTTATGTCGTCCACGCCGAGAAGAGCGTAAAGATCGGAAAACGCCTCACCTGTCGTGCATATCATACCGCCGAATAAAAATGCTTTTAAACAGCAGAGCGCCGTATTCGTCTTTTTTGCGTGCGCTTTTATATATTTTCCGTATGCCTTAATATCGTCCATAACAAATACCTTTTTTTCTATTATCGGATGAATATAGCGAAAGTATTCACTATTGACAACAAGGATAAAATGTGATAGAATAAGACCATGAGGTTGGATAAATTTTTTACACAAACGGGTACGCTTACGCGCAGTCAGTGCGCAAAGGCGGCAAAAACCGGAGCGATAACCGTTGACGGGATCATCATCCGCGACGCGTCTGTAAATATCGACCCGGATAAAAACGTAATAGCGTACAACGGCGAGGCAATATCGTACAGCGAATTCGTCTATATAATGATGAACAAGCCGCTCGGTTACGTCTGCTCAAATGACGAGCCGGGGGAGCTGCTCGTTTTCGATCTGCTTGACGAAAAGAATAAAAGAAAGGATGTTTTCACGGTCGGCAGGCTCGATAAAGCGACGAGCGGGCTTATAATCATAACGGACGACGGAAAATCCGCGCACGCGGCGTTATCTCCAAAGCATCACGTTGAAAAAACGTACGTTTACACGCTCGCCGAACCGCTGTCGGAGCAGGACAGAATAAAACTTGAAAACGGGATCGAGCTGAAAGACGGATATACCACAAAGCCGTGCAAAATAATACCGACGGGCGAAAAAAGCGGAAAAATAATACTGTCCGAGGGCAAATACCACCAGATAAGGCGTATGTTCGCCGCGGTATCAAACAAGGTCGAGACGCTTGAGAGAATATCGTTCGGCGACATTCAGCTTGACAACTCTCTTTCATACGGACAATGGCGGTCTTTGACGGATGAGGAGATATCAAAATTCAAAAAATAACGATTTTATATCCGTTATTGCAAAAAAAGAATCGTAAAGCGAAAATTTTTATGGAGATGATAAAAAAATCATCTCTTTTTACTTGACATATATATAATTATAATATATAATATAGAAAAAACATAAGGAAAAACAAATGGATATTTTAAAACGGCTTTCGGAAGAACTGAATTTAAAGGAAGAACAGGTCAAAAACACCGTGGCGCTGATAGACGACGGAAACACCATTCCGTTTATCGCGCGTTACAGAAAAGAGGTAACGGGGTCGCTCGACGATACGGTGCTCCGCAACCTTTTTGACAGACTTAATTATCTGCGCAATCTTGAAGGCAGAAAAGAGGAGGTCCGCTCCGCTATCGAGGGTCAGGGCAAGCTGACGGAGGAGATAGTGGCGGCGCTCGAAGCCGCGCAGACTTTGACCGAGGTCGAAGATATTTACCGCCCGTATAAGCAGAAGAAAAAGACGAGGGCGTCCGTCGCGCGCGAGCGCGGGCTTGAACCGCTCGCCGAGCTTTTAAATGAGCAGAGAAAAAAATACGACAAAACGATAAAAGAGTACGCGGAAGAATATATCGACAGTGAAAAGGAAGTGAATACCGCCGAAGACGCTCTTGCGGGCGCTTGCGATATTATAGCCGAGGACGTGTCCGACAGCGCCGAGGTGCGTAAAGAGATAAGGTCGATGACGTACGATTTCGGTATTTTAAGAACTAAGCAGAACAAAGAAGAGGATTCCGTGTATTCGATGTATTACGAATACGAGGAAAAGGTAAGCAAGATCCCCGATCACAGAGTTTTGGCGATCAACCGCGGCGAAAAAGAGGAGTTTTTAAAGGTCAATATCGACGCGCCGAAGGACATGATCTGCAACTATATGTTCGATAAGTTCATAGTTGAGTACGACAGCCCCGCGAGAACGTATATAGAGGGCGCCGTGCTAGACGCATACGACAGACTTATAGCGCCGTCCATCGAGCGTGAGATACGCTCCGATCTGTTCGATAAAGCGAGCGAGGGCGCGATAACGCTGTTCTCGGACAACCTGCGCCACCTGCTTTTAAGCCCGCCGTTAAAGGGCAAGACCGTGCTCGGTCTCGACCCGGGCTACAGAACGGGCTGCAAGCTCGCCGTCGTCGATAAGACGGGCAAGGTGCTCGACACCGCCGTGATTTATCCGACGATGAAGCAGGAATATAAGATCGAAGAAGCGAAGGTCGTCGTAAAACGCCTTATCAAAAAATGGGGCGTGAATGTGGTGGCTATCGGCAACGGTACAGCGTCAAAGGAAAGCGAGATATTTATCGCCGACCTTTTGAAAGAGGTCGACAACGGCTGTAAATACACCATGGTGAGCGAAGCGGGAGCGAGCGTTTATTCCGCGTCAAAGCTCGGCGCGGACGAATTCCCGGATTTTGACGTTACGCAGAGAAGCGCCGTATCGATCGCAAGGCGTTTGCAGGATCCTTTAGCCGAACTTGTAAAAATCGACCCGAAGTCGATAGGCGTAGGCCAGTATCAGCACGATATGAAGCCGGCGAGACTTGACGAGGCGCTGACGGGCGTGGTCGAGGACTGCGTGAACTCCGTCGGCGTCGACGTGAACACCGCGTCGCATTCGCTTTTGTCATACATCTCCGGCATAAACGCCGCGTCAGCTAAAAACATAGTCAAATACCGCGAGGAAAACGGCGAATTCAGAACGAGGGAAGAGCTGCTGAAAGTACCGAGAATAGGTCTTAAAGCGTACGAGCAGTGCGCGGGCTTTTTGCGCGTTCCGCATGGCGACAACGTTCTCGACAACACGGGCGTTCATCCCGAATCGTATCCCGCCGCAAAAGCTTTGCTCGACCATTTCGGTCTGTCCGCGGAGGACGTTTCAAAGGGTCAGGTCGCCGATCTTCCCGAGCTCGTAAAGGAGGAGGGAAGCAAGAAGCTCTGTGAAGAGCTCGGCGTAGGCGCGCCGACGCTTGCCGATATAGTAAAAGAGCTTGTAAAGCCCGGACGCGACCTGCGCGACGATTTCACGCCGCCGGTACTGCGCGACGACATACTCGATATGAACGATTTAAAAGAGGGCATGGAGCTTACCGGTATTGTAAGAAACGTAATTGACTTCGGCGCGTTCGTAGATATCGGCGTACATCAGGACGGCCTTGTCCACATATCGCAGATCTCGAATAAATATATAAAGCATCCGTCCGAGGTACTTTCCGTCGGAGACGTCGTAAAGGTCAAAGTTCTGACGGTCGACACGGTTAAAAAACGCATCGGACTGACGATGAAGTTCTGATCCAAATTATAAGATAAATTTATCTAAAATGTGTCATAATTTGCCAAATTTATGACAATTGTGCAAAATGCACAAATAGATTACTTAAATTTTGGAGAATTAACATCTTTAAAAATTCAAATTTATCTGTTATAATATATAATGTTGATAAATGTTCAGGAGGATATTATGGCAAGCTTATCATTAAAGCACATCTACAAAAAGTACCCGGGCGGTGTCGTAGCCGTTTCGGACTTCTGCCTTGAGATCAAGGATAAAGAATTCATTGTTTTCGTCGGCCCCTCCGGCTGCGGTAAATCCACAACGCTCCGTATGATCGCGGGACTTGAGGAAATAACAGAGGGTGAGCTTTTTATAGGCGACAAGCTCGTAAATGACGTCGCGCCTAAGGACAGAGATATAGCGATGGTGTTCCAGAACTATGCTCTTTATCCGCATATGACTGTTTTTGAAAACATGGCGTTCGGTCTTAAACTCCGCAAAACTCCGAAGGAGGAGATCAAGCGCAGAGTTGAAGAGGCTGCCCGCATACTTGATATAAACCACCTGCTTGAAAGACGTCCGAAGGCTTTGTCCGGCGGTCAGAAACAGCGTGTCGCTCTCGGACGCGCCATAGTTCGTAATCCTAAGGTCTTCTTGCTTGACGAGCCTCTGTCAAACCTTGACGCGAAGCTCCGTGCAACGATGAGAACAGAGCTTACGCTGCTCCATAAGAGACTCGGTACGACGTTCGTATACGTTACGCACGACCAGGTCGAGGCTATGACGATGGCTTCCCGTATCGTCGTTATGAAGGACGGTAAGATCCAGCAGGTCGATACTCCTCAGGATCTTTACGATCAGCCCAACAAAATATTCGTCGCGGGCTTCATAGGAACACCTCCGATGAACTTTATCGACTGCTCGATCAAGGAAAAGGGCGAGGATCTGTACGTTGTATTCGGTGAGAACGAACTCAAGCTCCCGAAGGAGAAATCCACGAATCCCGCTCTGCGCGAATACATCGGCAAGGACGTTATCGCCGGTATCCGTCCCGAGTGCATACATGATGAGCCTATGTACATATCCCAGTTTCCGGACACCTGCATAGATACGTACGTTGAGGTCACCGAGCTTATGGGTGCCGAAATATATCTGTATCTGAACGCAGTAGGCGCCGAGGACGTCAAGCTTACCGCACGCGTATCGTCCCGCTCCACCGCAAGAGCCGGAGACACGGTCAAGGTCGCTATGGATATTACGAGAATGCACCTGTTCGACAAGGACACGGAAGAGTGCATCTGCCATTGAGCATAAATACGAATTGCAGCGGAGCGAAAGCTCCGCTGTTTGAATATCACATAAACGGAGTAACCATATGAAAAAAATATTAGCTGTTATGTTGTCCGCTCTGTTTGTATTGACGCTGCTGTGCGGCTGTCAGAGCGGCGGCGCCGATACGACTGCGGACACAAAAGATGATACGACAACCTATCCGCCGGTAACGGATGAGCAGACGAAGCCCGAGGAAACGACGGAATACGTATATCCGTCCGATCTTGATAACTACAAGGGCACCGCGGCTTATACGGTAGACGGCGACAAAATAATCGTAGACGGCGTTTCGTACCCGAATACCAACAATATGAAGAACGGCATAACGTACGCCGTGGACGACCTCGGACGCGAGGTAAGGCTTACGGGCGATCCCTATACAACGGAAAAATACGTAGGTATATTCTATTTCCTCTGGATGGGCGAGCACGGGGACAGCGGCATTCTTGATATGACGAAGATCATAGAAGAAGGCGGTGAAGCCGCAAAAAGCGCGTCGTACAAGGGCTGGGGCTCCGTCGGCGCCATGCATTTCTGGGGTGAGCCGTTATACGGATACTACTATTCAAGCGACAAGTGGGTAATGAGAAAGCACATTGAGGAGCTTACTCTCGCCGAAATTGATTTCCTTTATTTCGACGTTACGAACGCCGTAACGTATCTGAGCAACGCGGCGGCAGTGATGAAGATAATACAGAATATGTACGACGAGGGCTTCGATCCGCCCAAGGTAGTGTTCTACACTCATACGAACAGCGCGTCGACCGTACGCGATATATATAACGGAATATATAAAAAAGAAGTCTGCCCGGACGCGTGGTTCTACCTCGACGGCAAGCCTCTTATAATAGCGTATGAGAGCGAATGCAAGGGATTATCCGCCGGCATATATGATTTCTTTACGTACAGAGAGGCGCAGTGGCCGAACGAATCGCAGAAGAAAAACGGCTGGCCGTGGATGGACTTCACAAGACCGCAGAGAGTTTTCAAAAACAACAACGGTGAAAAAGAGGCCATAAATGTCTCCGTCGCACAGCACAGCGGCACGATCTGCTTCTCTGATTCCGCGTTTTACGGCGACAGAACGAACAGAGGCAGAAGCTATCACAATAAGAAGAATGATGATTCGGAAGGAGCCGTGCTTTACGGCTACAACTTCCAGGAGCAGTGGGACAGAGCGGTAAAGGCGGACGTTCCGTACGTTCTCGTGACCGGCTGGAACGAGTGGGTCGCACAGAGACAGGATCCGAATCAGCTCGGACGTCCCGGTCAGGTAGTATTCGTCGACACGGCTTCGATGGAATATTCAAGAGATATAGAGCCGATGCGCGGCGGTTATTTCGATAACTACTATATGCAGCTGATCGACAATATCAGAAGATATAAAGGCGTTGCGCCGACGCTCGTACAGGATACGAGAAAGCTGATAGACCTTGACGGCGGATTTGATCAGTGGGACGATATTTTGGTTACCTACACCGACCCGACCGGTGATAACGCGAACAGACGAAATCTCGGTTTCGGCAACACCAGAATGATAGACAACTCCGGCAACAACGATTTAAGAAACGCAAAGATCACGCACGATACGAAATATCTGTACTTCTATATAGACGTACCCGAAAAGATCGAAGATGAGGAAAACTACATCGCCGCAGGAGAAGCCGACACGTCATGGATGCAGATATTCATAAACACGGATATGAACGCCGAAACGGGCTTCTACGGGTTTGATTATATCATAAACAATACCGTTAAAGACAGTAAGACCTCGACCGTTGCAAAGGCGACGTCTAACGGCAAGGAATACGCGTTTGAAGACAGCGCGGAGATCGAATACAGAGTAAAAGACAACAAGATGATGATCAAGGTAGCGCTCGAAGATCTCGGAATAACGGATTATTCAAAGATAAAATTCGCGTTCAAGTGGGTCGACAGCAATACCAAGATAACGACTATGGAGCAGATGTATTCCGAAGGCGACTGCGCGCCGCTCGGACGTCTGAGCTACGTATTCCAGAACTATAAATAATACGACATTAATAAAGCAAGCACGTCATCCGACCGGTGACGTGCTTGAATACTATTTACCGTTTTGAGACCGTATGAGTTTCTGCATACATTTGTAGCACATGGCCTTATACGTTTCGTTGCCGCCCAGAACTATCTGTTCGCCCTCTGTCTCTACCTTTCCGTCGGGCGAAAACCTCACGTTTACGGTGGCTTTCGATCCGCATTCGCAGATCGTTTTGATCTCGGTTATGGATTCCGCAAGCTCAAGCAAACGCTGTGAGCCGGGGAACAGATGCAGCATAAAATCGGTACGCAGGCCGAAGCACAGGACGGGGATGTCCTCCCACGCTGCTATATCGTGCAGCTGATCTATCTGCGGCGGCGTGAAAAACTGCGCCTCGTCCGCTATTATAACGTCGACCTTATCCTTGAAGCTTTTGCCGTATATAACGCCTATATCGTCGTCAACGCCGATCACGTACGCCTCGGCGCAAAGACCTATCCTCGACTTTAAAACGTTTGCTCCGTCTCTTGTGTCGCTCGACGGCTTTATGAGCCAGACGCGCATCCCTTTTTCAATATAGTTGAACCGTGTTATAAGCGCCTGCGCCGTCTTTGACGATCCCATAGCGCCGTATTTGAAATATAACTTTGCCATATTTACCTGATCTTTGACAGACCCTTTATACAGTCGCGGCAGACGATCTTGTTTTTATACGACGTTATATTTTCCGTCTCGCCGCAGAAAACGCAGGAAGGCTGGTGCTTTTTCAATATCATTTTATCGCCGTCAAGAGCTATTTCAACGGAATCACGGTTGTCTATATCAAGCGCTTTTCGAAGCTCGCTCGGAATGACGATGCGCCCGACCTCGTCTACTGTTCTTAAAATCACGGTATCTTTCATTTGGTACAATTTCCCCCGGAAAATCTTATTTTTCTACATTTTAACCCGACGGCGAAAAAAATGTAAGAGCCAAATGATTGAAGAAATTTAAACTTTATTATAAAAAAATGGGAAAAACTGTAAATTTGCCGGAGTTGTTTTTTACAACACGCAAAAAACGGTATTGACAAATTCAAATTATAATGATAAAATATAAACAGTATGACCCGGAGGTTTTCTTCAATGAATATAAACGTTATCCCGACACCGAAAAAATTGACGGTATCCGATAAGGTACTGAGACCCGGAAAGTCCGTATATGATGAAAGATTCGGCGCCGCGGTCGAAGCGTATGAACAGTACAGGGAAGCGCTCGGCTTTTCGCAGGGCGGCGATCTGATATACGCAAATTACGCGGATAATATGGCAGAGGGCGAATACGCGATAAAGTGCGAAGACGGAAAGATAATACTTAACGCATCGGGTCTGCCGGGCATAAATAACGCGTATTCCACGCTATTACAGCTTGCCGCCGCAAACAACGGCGAGATACCGTGCGTTGAGATATACGACAAGCCGGACTGCGAATACAGAGGAGTAATGATAGACCTTGCAAGAGTATGGCATCCGTTTGAGTTTCTTTTGAAATACGTTGATCTTTGCAGGTTTTACAAGTTTTCATATCTTCACCTGCATTTTACCGATACGCAGAGCTATACGCTGCCGTGTAAAGCGTACCCGAAGCTGCCGACGGATAACAGACATTACACGTATGAGGAAATAAAAAAGCTGAACGAATACGCGTATGCAAGGGGTGTAAAGATAATGCCGGAGATCGACGTTCCCGGCCATTGTACGCCGTTTCTTGAAAACTATCCGGAGTTATTCGGACATAACGGCATAATCGGCTTCCACAAGGAAGTTATCGACGCGTTTGAAAAGATAATCGACGAATTGTGTGAAATGTTCCCGTATTCCGACAGGATACATATAGGCGGAGACGAGGCGGATATAAAACAATGGCTCAGCTGCGAAAAATGTAAAGCTTACGCGAAAGAATGCGGCATACCCGTTGATAACGATAAGAGACTGTCGTCCGAGCGCATACTCGCTTGTTTTGTCGCAAAGCTTTCATCTTTCGTGCTTAAAAACAACAAGATCCCCGTAGTGTGGGAGGGCTTCTGCAATCAGGTCAATTATCTTGTGCCGAAAACAACACAAATATTCTCGTGGGAGAATTATTATCAGACTACGCCGGAGCTTATAGACGCCGGATATACGGTAATAAACGGCTCGTGGTGCCCGAATTACGTCGTTGAGCCCGTCGTCATGTGGAGCGTTAAGGAATGCTTTGAATGGGATATATATTCATTCAGACCCGTGCATCCGGATTCTCCGTATATCAACTCTACGCTCAAAGTCCCGCCGTATGAAAAAATGATCGGCGGTCAGCTTCTGTCGTGGGGCGACGCCGGAGCGAACGCGGAAAACACACGCCGCCATATAATATCGGAATTTGAAAAGGTGAGCGAACGCGCCGCGGCAACGGCGGAAAACACCTGGAACAAAGAAAAGAAAATAACGTTTGAGGAATTTGATTTATCGCACAAGATCCAAAATCCCGCCGCCGCACGGATATTCAATTACAGACGGATAAAAACGAAAAATCTGATCATCCGTCCGTTTAAGGATTCTGACAGAGAGGACGCAAAAGAATACTGCGCGTCGCTCAAAGACGAGGAATTTGAAGAATTCGATCTTGATTATACCGATAAATTCGTTGATATATGTATCGCAAACACAAAAAAGGTACAGCCGAACAATTATAATTTTGCAATAGAATATAACGGAAAGGTCATAGGCGGCTGCAATATCTCCGTATCGGACGACGGGCGAGAGGGAGACGTAGGCTGGTTCATCCATAAGGATCATCAGAACAACGGCTACGCCACGGAAGCCGGCGCGGAAATGCTGAAATTCGGCTTTGAATACTTGGGTTTCCGCAGGATAACGGCGCACTGCCACGCGGACAACGTAAAGTCGTACAGGGTCATGGAAAAGCTGAAAATGAGACGCGAGGGCAGATTTGTAAAGGATCATAAATACAAGGGCGGCGTATGGGCGGATTCATACGCCTACGCGATACTGAAAGAGGAATATGATAATGAATAACAACGTAACAAAAAGAAACGAGCTGCTCGCGCAAAAAGCGATAGCGGGCTTACAGTCGAGGAATATGACGGGGTATTACGCAAAGGATAAGGAGGAGGCGCTTAAAATCGCGCTCGGACTTATACCTAAGGGATCGTCCGTCACGATGGGCGGCTGCACCTCGTCCGATGAAATAGGACTTACCGACGCGATCAAAAACGGCGATTATAACTTTATAGACAGAAGCAAATACGAGGACAAGCGCGCCGCCATGCTTGACGGATATAACGCCGATTTCTTTATATCGAGCGTAAACGGAATGTCGGACGACGGGATTCTTATAAATATCGACGGCAACGCAAACAGAGTTTCCGCAATAGCGCAGGGACCGAAAAAGGTCATATTCATAGTCGGTATGAACAAGGTCTGCCCCGATATGGACACGGCAATGAAAAGGGCGAGGAACGTTGCGGCGCCGATAAACTCTCAGCGCTTCGGTCTGTCGACGCCGTGCTCATCGACCGGAAAATGCTTTGACTGTAAATCGCCCGACACTATCTGCTGTCAGTTCCTTATCACAAGATACAGCAGGCATAAGGACAGGATACACGTAATACTGGTAAACGACAACCTCGGTTTTTAATAAAGGAGGTAAGAATATGAAGAATTTTAAAGTGCTTTTATCCGTTATACTGGCTCTCATACTGCTTTGCGGCTGTACGGGAACTCCCGCGACAACGACGACGGATGAAACGACAGAAGAGACGACTGCCGCTGAAATAACGACAAACGCGGAGACAAAAAAAGAAACGACGGAAGAAACGAAGGGCGTAGTGACCGAAACCGAGCCAACTGAAACTACGGACACGGAAGAGGAAACGACGACCGTAACGGAGACCACGACGGAAGAAACTACGACGGCGGAGGAAACGACGACGCCCGAGGAGACGACGACTGAGGAAACTACGACCGCTGCGAAAACAAAACCGCCCGTAACTACCGCCGAAACGACGAAAGAAGAAACGAAACCGCCGGTGACTACCGCGCCCGAAACGAAGCCGCCGGTAACGACCGCGCCGGAAACAACGGCTCCCGAAACCGAGGATCCTTACGGGATAATTGACGAAGAGCTGCCTGACGTTGAGCTTCTCGTTCCGGAAAGAAGCGACGTCGTTTCCTACGATTTTGCGCTTGATATGCTCGAATTATGCAAGGACGGCAACCGCGACAATACCGCCATGCGCCTGAATCAAAACGGCTTTGACGTGCTTTTCACCAAGTATTACGATAAGCCCTCGACGGACAGATCGCATACGAGCGCGTATACCGTCGGCGTAGGCAAATACAACGAAAAGAGAGCGTACATTATAGTCATAAGAGGAACGAGCGGCGGCGAATGGTACTCCAACTTTGACTTTGCGCCGTCACACAGCAACGATACGCAATACGCGGAAAACTTCCTTGCCGCGGCGCAGGATATATATCTGTCCGTAAAGGATCTGTTCGACAAGGACAAGGACGCGTATATCTTCGTATGCGGCCACAGCAGAGGCGCGGCGACCGCCAACCTTCTCGGTGTCCTGCTCGATCAGGCTTACAATAGGGATAACATATACGTTTACACGTTTGCAACGCCCGGGACCGTGCGCGGTGAAGCGGCAAAGAAGGAATATAAAAATATATTCAACTTTATAAACACGCACGACGTCGTCGTATACGTTCCGCTTGAGGAGCACGGCTTCAGCCGCGCCGGTACGGATATAAAGTCGTATATAACGCCGACGCAGACAAGCCTTATAAAGTCCATGAAGGATCTGTCGAAAATAGCTCCGACGATAAAGTCGTATTATGAAGACAAGCATTCGCTTACGCAGGCGGGTCTGTCAAACGACGGTATGACCGTGTATGAGGTGATGCAGTATCTGTGCACCCTGCTTGCGACCGGAAGTTCGGATATGTCCAAGCTCGACGCGATAAAAAAGGAATCGGATCTTTACCCGTTCGTTTCCACAATAAAATCATTTGCAACCAACACGCTTATGCTTTTACAGCCCGTCATGGAGCACGAACCCTCAATGTATCAAATGATAATTGAGGATCTACAGAAAAAAGCTTCTGCCTGATGACAAAAGGGCTCGTCAACAGTCACCGCTAAAAACGCTCCCCCGGAGCGTTTTCTTAACGCTGCTTCGAGCCCCCTCCAAGCAATATCCAACAAGGGGGCTCTTCTTGATTTTTGCAAAGCAATTTGTGCAGACTTGTTGGTGCGTGCTTTGCAAAAATCTTCGGTCACCGCTAAAAACGCTCCCCCGGAGCGTTTTTTTAACGCTGCTTCGAGCCCCCTCCATTTAGTAGCTCCATAACAAAAGGGCGCCGGATGGCGTCCTTTTGTTATGGAG
>CADBSB010000003.1 GCA_902797235.1 uncultured Ruminococcus sp.
CGTACTTACGTTCCGGATTCGGGCAATAAAGAAGTATATGATCGCAATTTCAAGGTATTCAAAAACCTTTACAAATCAAACGTCGAAAATTACAGGCTGTTGAATTCATGACGGACAGCGGTAAACGCAATTCGTATGATTATCAGTTATTTACGGCGATCTCGGACCATACCTTTTTCTTTGTCCGGCGTATCATATTCAGCGCGCTCTTTCCGCATTCATTTTCGATATAAGCTCTTTCAGTTTTTCCTCTCGTCGGCGGCAGGGGTTCCACGCATGACATGGTCGCGCGTGGGTTCATGCAGCCGACACCTTATTTTTTTGTCAAACTCAATATATAATTATCCGCCTCTTCCCTGCTTTTGAATATAATAATATTCTTTTCCTTATATTTTTCGAGAAGCGCGAGAGTTACGGGGCGCTGATCTGTATCGTAATCTCTTATCCATTTTTCAAATTCGGGATCGAGCTCCTCCTCTACCCACGGCAGGTCGGGGTGGACCGTACCGACGCGGGCGGAGGCGCCCGATAAGCGGTCTTCAAGCGGTATATCAAAGTAAAACAAGGTATCGGCGGCGGCTATGCGCTTTTCTATCGTGCGGCTGTATTCACCGTCGACTATATACCTGTCATACGACAAAACCACGTCAAGCCGACGGTCGAAAACCTCGCGGCTGACGTGCGTTTTATCTTTGTTCCAGAAAAGATTGTCAAGGTGGTAAAGCGGCAAGCCGGTAACGGCGCTGAGCTTTATCGCAAACGTGCTTTTGCCGCTTCCGCTCCCGCCGAGAACAGCTGTTTTATTCATTCTTTTCTCACCCTTACGAGCAGTGCGCTTCCCTCTCCTACCTTTATTTCCGCGGTTTTGCCTTTAAGCGGCTCGTTGCTCACGCCTAACGGAAAATCGGTCGTAAGCTCCGCGTTATCAAGCGGGTATAGCGCATTTTTTACGCTTACGCCGCGGCAGATGCCCGTGATATTCAGAAGTGAAAAGTACGGGAATTTGTCCGTTACGTACGCGGGTTTGTTTGATATTACCTCGATTTCCGAATAGTCGTCTGCCATAACGCCGTGGCATCCCGCGCTTTCAAGCAAATTCAGTATCGCCACGTTTCCGAGCGTGTGATCGAGGCGGCCGCCGATCACGCCGACGAGCAGAAATTCGGTATAACCGCGCTTCATCCCCTCTTTTGCGGCGAACACCGTGTCCGTATCGTCCTTTACGTGCGGCAGGATTATCGTTTCGGTAGCTCTGTTCGGATTTTCGGTCGAATCGAAATCGCCGATTATCAGATCGGCCGGTCTTTTCAGCCTTGTTTCGTGTTTGAGCCCCGCGTCGCAGTATATGAAGAAATCGCCGTCTTTAAAGTACGCTCTTATATCGGAATACCGTTTTATATCCGCGGCGCCTACTATCACGCACCGTTTATTTTCCAAAGCCGAACCTCCTGATATCGGAGACGTGTATCGCGATAAAGCCCTTTTCCTTTGCGGCGGCGACGTACGATCTGTCGTCCTCGACGACGAGAGTTTCGGACGGCTCAGCGCCGAGCATTTCCGCGGTCTTAACGTAAACGCCGGCGTCGCTTTTGCCGTAGCCCGTCTCGTCGCAGGTAACGACTAAGCTGAAATAACTGCGCAGACCCGTGTTTCGGAGCGCGCGTGAGATCAGCCTTCTGTCGTTTGACGTGGCGACCGCCATTTTTATGCCGTTATCGAGCAGGCGCTTCAAAACCTCCTCGATACCGTCCACGGGCTTTACCTCGTTTTCGTATTTTTTCATGACTATTTCCATTATGCCGTCGGAGATCTGCTCTTCCGTCTCGTCAAAGTCAAAATGCTTTTTTACGTATGAAAGGCATTGCGCGTACGTCATTTTTTTGAATTTCTCAAATATGGCGGAATCGAACGTTTTGCCCTTCATTTTCAAATATTCCTCATCCGCCTCACGCCAGACGCGAAGCGAATCTATAAGCGTGTCGTCCGCGTCAAATATCGCCGCTTTTATCATATCATCCTCCGATTATTATAGGGCTGCCGCAGAGCGACAGCCCCTTTTAAATTGATCAGTCTTCTTTTGTTTCGGTCTCAGCCGTATCTTCCTTTTCGCCTTCCTCGCGTTCCGCTTTGAAAGGCTTTCTCGGCAGAGCAGCCTTGCGGGAGAAGTTCATCCTTCCCTTTTCATCGGTGCCGAGGCATTTGATGGTGACCGTGTCGCCCATCTTTACGACGTCTTCAACGTTTTCCGTTCTCTTGTATTCAAGATCGCGTACGTGTACGAAGCCGAGGTAACCGGGAACGATCTCAACTCTGCATCCTATCGGCAGGATCTCAACGACCTTGCCCGTGTACGTCGCACCCTTTACGGGTTCGAACACGATGCCTTCGATTATCGCCTTTGCGTTGTAGCAGGCGTTCTTATCGACAGCGGAGATAAATATGGAGCCGTCGTCCTCTATGTCTATCTTGGCGCCCGTGTCGGCTACGATCTTCTGGATGACCTTGCCGCCCGTGCCTATGACGTCGCGGATCTTGTCGGGATTTATCATCATGGAGATCATCTTCGGCGCGTACTCCGAGACCTCGTCGCGCGGACGGTCGATAGCCTTTAAGATTATCTCGTCTATGATATAATCTCTGCCCTTGTGCGTCGTTTCAAGCGCGCTCTTTATGATCTCAGGCGTAAGACCGTCGATCTTTAAGTCCATCTGAATAGACGTGATGCCCTTGTGCGTACCGGCGACCTTGAAGTCCATATCGCCGTAGAAGTCTTCTAAGCCCTGGATATCGACCATCGTCATCCAGCGCTCACCCTCGGTGATAAGACCGCAGGAGATACCGGCGACCGGCGCCTTTATCGGCACGCCCGCGTCCATAAGAGCAAGCGTGGAGCCGCAGACGGAAGCCTGCGAGGTGGAACCGTTGGACGAGATTACCTCGGATACGAGGCGTATCGCGTACGGGAATTCTTCAACGGACGGAAGTACCGGAACGAGCGAACGCTCCGCAAGAGCGCCGTGACCTATTTCACGACGGCCGGGCGAACGGGAGGACTTTGCCTCGCCGGTGGAGTAACCCGGCATATTGTAGTGGTGCATATATCTCTTTTCTTCTTCCTGGTCTATGCCGTCAAGCTCCTGCGTATCGGAAATGGAGCCGAGCGTTGCGATAGTCATGACCTGCGTCTGACCTCTTGTGAACAGGGCCGAGCCGTGCGTTCTCTTGAACAGTCCGACCTCAGCCGCAAGCGGTCTGATCTGGTCGAGGCGGCGTCCGTCGACGCGCTTGCCTTGAAGCAGCCATT
The DNA here is from genome assembly GCA_902797235.1 of uncultured Ruminococcus sp. GTDB lineage: Bacteria > Bacillota > Clostridia > Oscillospirales > CAG-272 > UBA1248. The sequence continues at coordinate 3,305 of CADBSB010000003.1, forward strand.
CGCGGACGATGACCTTCTGTAATTTATAGAGTATCTCCTCTATCATCGGGTGGGAATCGGGATATTCCTCGTCGTACTCTTCATAGATCTTGCCTCTGATGACGTCTATCGCGGCGTCGCGGACAGTCTTGTCGTCGGTGTCGAGCGCGAGCTTTACGTCCTCGGTAAATTCGGCGGCGATCTTGTCGTACAGATCGTGGTCGACGTCGTGATGCTCGTATTCGAACTTCGGCTTGCCAATCTCCGCCTGGATTGATTTGATGAATCTAACGATGTTCTTTATCTCCTCATGCGCGAACATGATGGCGTTGAACATATCCTCGTCGGATACTTCCTTCGCGCCCGCCTCAATCATGACGACCTTTTCCTCGGTGCCGGCGACGGTCAGCTCAAGCGTGCTCTGCTCTCTCTGCTCGGCGTTCGGGTTGATGATGAATTTGCCGTCGACCATGCCTACGAACACGCCGCCTATCGGTCCGTTCCACGGAATATCGGAAATGGATATTGCGATGGACGCGCCGATCATAGCCGCGATCTCGGGGCTGTTGTCGTGATCGACCGCCAAAACGGTCATGCTGAGGTTGATGTCGTTGCGGAGATCCTTCGGGAAAAGCGGACGGATAGGTCTGTCTATCACGCGGGAGGTGAGTATCGCTTTTTCGGTGGGCTTGCCCTCACGGCGGAAGTAACCGCCGGGGATACGGCCGACTGAGTAAAGTCTTTCTTCAAAATCGACGGACAGCGGCATATAGTCGATTCCGTCTCTCGGTCTTGCCGACGCGGTGGCGCAGGCGAGTATGCACGTGTCGCCGTAGCGGACGAGGCAGGAGCCGTTTGCAAGTCCCGCCATTTTGCCGGTCTCTATCGTCAGAGGTCTGCCGGCTAATTCGTAATTGAATACCTTGTAGTTTTCGAACATTTTTCTATCTCCTTTTTTATTTTTACGGAGAATTGCCTTAGGTATAACACTTACTTTCACGTCGTAAGGCCACGGCGCAAAAGTAACTGCTACACTTAAAGCACTCCGATTTTTAACCGTAAAATTCGGAGACCCTCAGATCCGAGGCTCTCCGAATGGTGCCCGTCTCCCCGGTATGAAAGAGAGACGGGCATACAAATTACTTTCTTAAGCCTAACTTGTCTATTATCGCTCTGTAACGCTCGATATCCTTCTCTTTGAGGTAACCGAGGAGGTTTCTGCGATGACCGACCATTTTAAGAAGACCGCGACGGCTGTGGTGGTCCTGCTTGTTGGCCTTTAAGTGCTCCGTCAGTTCGTTGATACGGGTAGTGAGTATCGCTATCTGTACCTCGGGCGAGCCCGTGTCGCTCTCATGAGTTTTGTAAGCGGCGATTATTTCCTGCTTTTTCTCTTTGGTCATTTTAGTTCACCTTTCATTTTTTATTCCGCATACCGAGCAGTCGGCGGGTGAATGCTTGCCCGAAAACCCAGCGTACGGTAAGAGTTCATACCGAGATGTTATTATACACTAAAATTCCGCAAATGTAAAGGGGGTAATATAAATATTTTTAAATATTTTGTAAATTATGATTTTAATTTGCTTGCGCTCTTTATTATCTCATCCTTTGACAGCTTGTATTTTTCCGCAAGATCCTTTGCGTAGCTGTTTTCCGGGCTTTTGCCTTTTACGATCCTGAACTGACGCTCGTGCGACCGCTTATCTATCACCGCGCCAAGACTGCGTATCTTTGATTTATTGCCTTGATCTTCCTTTGTCAGCCCGTGCAGCTCGTAAAAATGAGTGGTCCATATGCCTCGCGCGCCTATTTCGGCGTAAGCCTTTATTATCTCCGTTGAGATCGCGACAGCTTCCGTCGGATTAGTACTTGACAGCGCCTCGTCGAACAGAAACAGGCTGTTTTCGCTTATTATCCGGTTTATCTTATATATCTTGTCACATTCCGCGGACAGACGGCCGTGATCGTACGATATGTGCCCGTCGTCTATGAAATGCGTTAATATATTGTCGACCGGGCGGACTGCTGCGCTCTTTGCCGGAAGCAAAAGCCCGAGGTGGAGCATGGCGTACAGTATGCCCGCCGCCTGCGTGAATATCGACTTTCCGCCCTGATTCGGACCGGTCAAAATGTATATACCCGCTTCATCATCAAAATCAAGATCGTTTTTGACGACGCGTTTTTCCCCGTCGGCATGAAGCAGCGCGAGTATCGGATGATACATCCCCGTTATTTTATCCTCTTCCCCGAACTCCGCGCGGCAGAGCGGATAGCCATTTTGTTTCAGCCTGATAAGCGCGTCGGTGCACGCAAAGACAACGCGCCATTCCGACACGGCGGGCGCAAGCTCTCGCAGACTGCTTACAACGAAATTTTTGACCGTACCCGCCCACGATCCCACGGCGGAGGCAAACACCTTGTTAATCGCCGAGCTCATCGAGACCTTCATCAAATTAAATTCCTCGTCCGACAGCTTTCTGTTCATCGGATAAAACGGGGATATGCACGTATATCCGTCTTTTTTCAGATCGAGGCGCAGTATCCGGTCGATCAGATTGCCCGAAACGAAGCTTCTGTCGTTTACGCTGGCGACGCCCGCTTCAACCGGACGAAGCTGCGGATCAAGATTTACGCCTATCGTGACGCTTCTTATATTTCTTACCGAATATGCGTGCTCGCTTATCTTCTTTTTAAGCTCCCCGTACTCCTCGCCCGTGCAAAGCGGCTTTACCGTTTCCCAAAGTCCGCGTAAAAGCTCGCTTTTAACGTCAAATTTCGTGAAAATATCGTGCAGATCATCCAAGTATTCAACGTAGTTTTCAAGCTCAAGCGTGCCGAAAAGCAAAACCTCCGTTGAGATAGCCTCGCTTTTGACCTTTTGAAGCTCAAACAGCTCGTATAACGCCGAAAAGCTGTTTTTCAGTCGCTCGTACAACGCTGTGTTTCCGATAAGCTCGGAATACATTTCCTGGCGCAGACGGATCGTGTTTACATCGGTAGTGAAATAGTTTTCGAGCCGCACCTCAGCCTCGCCGAATTTAGAGCCGCGGCGAAAATCGAACAAGGCTTTTAAATTCAAGTCTTTTACAAACGAAAAATCTTTGAACGCGGATGATCCATCCCCGTTTATACGTAAAACGGAGTATGCAGACATATCAAATACCTCCTTTAAAAATCAGAGTTTATACGACAGATACCTGAACAAAAAACCGAGAATAACGGACATCACAAGCGCGGCTACGGGATAAAACAAGGAGTATTTATAGGCGCGCCATACGCGCGTGAACAAAAAGAACACGTAACCCGTAAATACGAGCGCGGGTATCGCAAGATAGATTATAAAGGAGCCGGTAATAAGAAGTGAAAAAAGTACGCTTAATATCGCCGTTATAACGCTCAGATAAACGACAAGCATCTTTCTCGGCACTAAGATATAGTGCGGGTCATCCGCCATATGGAACACTTTACGCGCAAGAAAAGTCTTTTTTGACGCCATACTCTCAAGCGTTTTTTCATTTAGTTTTTTTTGCGGCATATACACCCCCCCTTTTTCACTGTCATTATATCATCCTGTTTTTTCAAAGTCAACAATTTGGGATAATGCACAAAAAAAGGGATAAACGATGAAAAAAATACGACAAACAGATAACCTCAGGTTGTCGTATTTTTTGCGGGAGGGGAAACCCCTCCCCTACAAGGTTCTTCACTTATTATACACTATCTGCGAAATCCTGTTTATCTTCGATTCTCCTTTGAGCGTTATAACGTCGTAAATAAGCGGTATGCTGCTCTGCTCCTCGGGCAGGTCTGGACGGAATTTACCGTTGTTGTCCATTATAAGGAACGAAACCTTGTAGTATTCGTAAATCATCGTTCCCTCGACTGTGTTTTCCGTCGTCGTACCGCCGACCTTTTCGACCTGTATGCGGTATATCTTCTGCATCGGGAATTTATCGGGGTATTTCTTTATCGGCTTGCCGCCGTTTTTGAAATAGTCGGAGGTGAAAAGCGTGTTGAGCTTTGCTCCGTCGCCGTGGATCGCAGCGTCGAAATAGTCGATGAAAAGCTGCGCCTGATACGACGCCTCGGCTCTGTCTTCTACGGTTAAATATTCTTCAACGTTGTTAGACGAAAACCGGACGCCTATATCCTTGTCGGCGTAGACCTCGTCCGTGAATATATCAAAATTAACGTCCTGCTCATAATATCCTATGCCCCAGTCCTCCGAGAGCGGATCGTACGAGTACGATGTTTTCTCACCGCCGCCCGCGCAGTTTTTAAGTATCAGAAACACGGCGAAAAGCACCGCGAGCGCTATAAGTATGCCGACGATGAATTTTATCAGGCGTTTTTTTCGTTTTTTCGCGTCGAGCGCGCGGACGAGCGCCTCCTGCTCCGCGTTATCCTTCTTTATCTCGTTCATCAAAACATCCCCCAGAATCTTTTTACGTTCTCGGCGCCGAGTTTAAGCCCCGTCAGATTGTCCTCCATACCCTCGAATTCGACGGAGATCCAGCCGTCATAGCCGGACCTCTTCAAAATCCCGAGGCTCTGCGCCGCGCGCGCGTCGCCGTGGCCGATTATCGTACCTTTTAAATAATTGCCCGCGCGCGTGCGGAACCATCCCGCGCCGGGGTCTATTTCGTTTCCGGATTTCAGATAAAAATCCTTCGCGTGGACGTGGCGCGCGTAGCCTGACATAACGCCTGTGGCAAAATTCGGATCCTCGTCCGCGCACATAAAGTTGCCTATATCGACGAGCGCGCCGAAATTATCGTGTCCGACCGCGTTTATAAGGCGCTCGACGCGACAGCTGTCCTGCGAGAAAAATCCGTGATTTTCCGTGCAGGTGACAACGCCTACGCTCTCCGCGTATTTCGTTACATCAAGGCAGACGGGGGCTATCTTCTTCACCGCGTCGTCATAGCTTCTGTGCGTCTTTTCACCTCTGAAACCGTAGCATACGTCGTGCCGCATAACGGACGCGCCGTACGCGGCGGTAACGTCCGCCAGAGCGCAGAGCCGTTTTGTCTGCTCCGCGGGATCGCCGTATAACAGATCGGCGCCGGTGCAGAGCGACGCGACGGATAACCCCTTCGCCTCGCACTTTTTTCTCACTTCCTCCGCGGTCTTAACGTCGCCCGAGCCGTCAAACGTGCCTTCGACTATCTCAATACCGTCAAAACCGAGTTCGGCGGCTTTATCTATCATAAAATCGACCCCTTTGTCCCTGTAATGACCGAAGCTGTACGTACTTGCGCAGATTTTCATGTTATTTATCTTTCCTTTTCGATTTTTCTTAATTACAGAATATCATCAAATTGTGTATTTGTCAAGCATATCGCGATTTTTTATATTTATGACTTATTTTTTTTCAAAAAAGGGCTTGACAAATCGAAAAAAATATGTATAATAATATCCGCCGCTTGAAAAAAGCGGCGTCACGCGAGAGTGGCGGAACTGGCAGACGCGCACGTTTGAGGGGCGTGTGGATTACACCGTACGGGTTCAAGTCCCGTTTCTCGCACCA
>CADBSB010000004.1 GCA_902797235.1 uncultured Ruminococcus sp.
AAGCTCCGTGAAGAGATCGAGAACCATCATCAGGTGGAAGGCGATCTGCGCCGTGAAGTCGCTCTGAATATAAAGAGACTTACGGAAATCGGCTGCTACAGAGGTATCAGACACAGAAAAGGTCTGCCTGTAAGAGGTCAGAGAACCAAAACCAACGCAAGAACGAGAAAAGGCCGCGCTAAGACGGTTGCGAACAAGAAGAAATAAGGAGTGATTTGCAAGCATGGCAAAAGTAGTTAAAAGTAAGAAAGTTACGAAAAAGCGCCGTGAACGTAAGAACGTTCCGCAGGGCGCCGCGCACGTACATTCTACGTTCAATAACACGATAGTTACCATCACGGACAGAGCGGGCAATACTGTTTCGTGGGCGTCCGCCGGTGAGCTTGGCTACAAAGGCAGCAGAAAAGCTACTCCTTACGCCGCTCAGATGACCGCGGAGGCCGCCGCAAAGGTTGCGATCGACCACGGTATGAAAACCATCGACGTTTACGTCAAGGGTCCCGGACAGGGCAAGGAAGCCGCGATCCGCGCTTTGCAGACCGCAGGTTTGCAGATAGAATGGCTCCGTGACGTAACACCCATACCTCACAACGGTTGCCGTCCTCCCAAAAGAAGACGCGTATAATAAACAAGGAGGAAGAATAAAATGGCAAAAAACAATCAGCCCATCGCAAAACGCTGCAAAGCGCTTGGCGTATCTCCCGCTGTTCTCGGCTACAACAAGAAGAACACCACTCGTAACAGCCAGAACAAGATGAAGAAAAAACAAAGTGAATACGGACTTCAGCTCGTTGAGAAGCAGAAGGTCAAATTCATTTACGGGATACTTGAAAAACAGTTCCACATTTATTACAATAAGGTTTCCAAAATGCCCGGTAAGACCGGTGAAAACCTGCTTACCTATATTGAGCGCCGCCTTGACAACGTAGTGTTCCGTCTCGGACTTGCCGCAACGCGCCGCGAGGCCCGTCAGCTCGTCAACCACGGTCACTTCACCGTTAACGGAAAAAAGGTCAATATCCCCTCTTATATAGTCAACGTTGACGACGTTATAGAGGTTAAGGAAAGCAGCCGCAGCTCCGTCGTGTTCACAAGACTGAACGAAGCGGATATGCTCATTTCGGAAACACCGCAGTGGCTCGAGCGCGATAAAGAAGCGTTCAAGGGCAAGGTCTTAAGACTTCCGATCCGTGAAGACATCGACTTCCCCGTGGAGGAGCATCTTATCGTCGAGCTTTATTCAAAGTAATAAAGACCTCCCGCGATGGCGTTGCGCGGCAGGTTTGCCGCACAGAGCGCCGAAATGTAAACTATCAGATAACCCAATGTTTACTCTACTGTTTTTTAGGAGGTACGCAATATGTTAGAAATCCAAAAGCCGCAAATCTCTTTGCCCGAGAGCGAGGACGAAAGAATCGGCACATTTGTCGTAGAGCCGCTTGAAAGAGGCTACGCGACGACACTGGGCAACTCGCTGCGCAGAGTTCTGATGAGCTCGCTTCCCGGCGTCGCACCGGTATATATAAAGATCAGAGACGTTATACACGAAATATCCACCATCCCCGGCGTAAAAGAGGACGTGTGCGAAATAGTGCTCAACGTCAAGGGTATCATAGCAAAGCTTTACGTTGACGGACAGAAGACCGTCATGATAAGCGCTACCGGTCCGTGCGAGGTCAAAGCAGGCGATATAACGCCCGATTCCGATATTGAGATCCTTAATCCCGACCTGCATATATGCACGCTGTCAGAGAATACGAGCTTCTTTATGGAGATCACGTTCGATCACGGCAGAGGATACGTACAGCAGGATAAGAATAAAGAGATAAACGCGACTCAGCAGCTTGGCGTGATATACACGGATTCGATCTACACGCCCGTAAAAAGCGTGAACTTCATTCCGGAAAGCATCCGCGTCGGCAACTCCGGCGTTACGGACTACGACAGGCTGACGTTGAACGTGGAGACAAACGGTACTATTTCCGCAAAGGAAGCGGTGTCGCTTGCCGCCAAGATTCTCAACGAGCATCTCAACCTCTTCGTCAATTTGTCCGACGAAGCAAGGAACGCGGAAATCATGGTTGACAGCAAGGAAACACAGAGAGATAAGATCCTTGAGATGACCATTGAGGAACTTGACATGTCGGTAAGAAGCTTCAACTGTCTGAAGCGCGCCGACATCCATACTGTTGAGGATTTGACAAACAGGACAGAAGAAGATATGATCAAGGTTAGAAACCTCGGCAAGAAGTCTCTTGAAGAGGTCATAGCCAAACTGAACGAGCTCGGACTCAGTCTCAAAAAGACCGAGGAATGAGCTAACATAAGGAGGATAATCTAAATGCCCGGCACAAGAAAGTTAGGCAGACCGACAGCTCACAGAATGCTCATGCTTCGCGGCATGGTAACGCTTTTGATAGAGAACGGTCAGATTGAAACAACACTTACCCGCGCTAAAGAGGTAGCACCTCTTGCCGAGAAAATGATAACCTTAGGCAAAAAGAACACGCTCGCGTCCCGTAAGGCCGCTTATGAATTCTTAACAAAGGAATCCGCCGTGTTCAAACTCTTTGATGAAATGGCTCCGTTCTTTGCGGACCGTACCGGCGGATATACGGCAGTATATAAGCTCGGTCCCCGCCGCGGCGACGGCGCCGAAATGGCGATAGTCAAATTCGTAGGCTACGAGAAGAAAGAGCCGCCGAAGGACGATAAGAAGAAGGAAAAGGAAGAGAATAAATAATTCCCGATCTGATAAAAAATCCCGACTTGTTCGGGATTTTTTGTTTAAGGTGTCGCTGCGCGACAAATATGGTGGGTTTCCCACCCCTCAAGCTCGGCTGCGCCGAGAACCCCCCATACCCCCCTGTCCCCTCCGGAACCCCCGTCGCTCTCAAGTTCACGACGGGGAACCCTCCGGTCCCCTCCCGTCAATCTCCGAAAAGATTGAGGGGCAAGCAAGGCTGGACAACCGTTTGATGGCGGAGCCGGTGTTCGCCTCATCCGTCGCTCCGCGACACCCTGCCCGGTTCGCAATCATAGATTGCTTCACCGCTTGTCGGGAACCCCCAAAAAGCTAAGACGCTTTTTGGGGAACCCCTCGCTAAAAACTCCACACCGTGGAGTTTTCTTAACGCGTCGCGCCCCAAAAGGGGAAGGTAAGGTTTCTTAATCGTTTATGCGTTATTCTTTTATGTAAATTTACAAATATCGTTTGATATATAAAGTGTGGTATGGTATAATACCATAATAACTATAATGGAGTAATTATATGTACATACTCGGTATCGACCCGGGGCTCGCCATCGTGGGGTGGGGAGTTGTCGAATACAAGGACAATAAGTTTTCAACTCTGGGTTACGGCGCGATAACGACGCCCGCGGGGATAGACGTTGAACAGCGGTTATTACAGATCTACGACGGCGTTGACGGCGTTATTAAAAAGTACAAACCGGACGAAATAGCAATAGAGGAGCTGTTCTTCAACACGAACCAGAAGACGGCGATCGCTGTGGCGGAAGCGCGCGGCGTCATAATGCTCTGCGGCATACAGAACAAAATACCGCTGTACGAATATACTCCTTTACAAGTCAAGCAGGCGGTCGTCGGCTACGGGCGCGCGGATAAAAAGCAAGTGATAACCATGACGAATATGCTGCTCGATCTGAAAAAATCGCCCAAGCTCGACGATACGTCGGACGCGCTTGCGATAGCCGTCTGCCACGGACACAGCAGCGGCTCGGCGCTAAAGAATTTCTATAACGAAAAAAAGAAAAAATTACTGTAAGGTGCTTATATGTTTTACTATATCGAGGGAAATATCGTTTTAGCCGAGCCCGGCGCGGCAGTTATCGACGTCGGCGGCGTGGCTTACAAAATGACCGTTTCATACAATACCTTCGCATCGATGGCGGGCAAGGACAGAGCAAGGCTCTATACGTACCTGTCCGTGAGCGAAAACGGAATTGAATTATACGGCTTCCACGATACTGACGAGCTTGACGTTTATAAGCTCTTAACGTCCATTTCGGGCGTAGGACCCAAAGCGGCGCTTGCGATACTGTCTATAATGACGCCGTCACAGCTTGAAAAAGCCGTATCGAAGGACGACGTGAGAGCCATTTCGAAGGCTCAGGGCATAGGCAGCAAGACCGCGCAGCTCATAATCTTAAAATTGAAAGATAAGCTTGAATTATACAAGACGTACGGTGACGAGAACGTTAACGTAGGCGGTCAGAACGCCTCCGACGCCCTCGAGGCGCTCGTCGCGCTCGGCTACACGAAAGCCGACGCGTCAAAGGTAATAGGCACGATGAACGTTTCTTCCATGACTGTTGAGGACATCATAAGAGAAGCCCTCAAACGTATGAATTAAGGTGGGGTTATGGCGATTTACGAGGATTTCGGAGAAGAATTCATATCCGACAGACTGACATCCGCCGAGCAGAACGAGGAGGATAACGAGACAGAGGTATCCCTGCGGCCGGAAACGCTCGACGATTTTACGGGGCAGACCTCCGTCAAGGAACAGTTAAGGATAGCGATAGACGCGGCGAAAATGCGCGGCGAGGCGCTTGAACACGTTTTGCTTTTCGGCCCTCCCGGCCTCGGCAAAACGACGTTATCTCAAATCATAGCGCACGAAATGGGCACGGAGATACACATTACGAGCGGACCCGCGATAGAAAAGCAGGGCGATCTCGTGGCGCTTTTGACAAACCTCGGTCAGGGCGACATACTTTTCATCGACGAGATACACAGACTGCCGAAAACCGTCGTTGAGATACTTTATTCCGCGATGGAAGACAAGGTCATCGACATTTTCATAGGCAAGGGCCCGTCGGCACGCAGTATCAGAATGCCGCTCAAAAGCTTTACGCTGATAGGCGCGACGACGAGAGCGGGTCAGCTCACGCAGCCCTTGCGCGCTCGCTTCGGCCATATAATGAGGCTTGAATTATATACGCCCGAGGAACTGTCCGTGATCGTAAAGCGCAGCGCGGGCATACTCGGCATAGACATAAACGAGGAAGGCGCGCTCGAGCTCGCGTCGCGTTCGCGCGGAACGCCCCGAATAGCGAACAGACTGCTGAAACGCGTGCGCGACTACGCGCAGATAGTGGGCGACGGAAGGATCGACCTTGACATAACGAAATACGCGCTTGAAAAGCTCGATATAGATAAATTAGGGCTCGACAACATAGACAGACGTATGCTTACGACTATAATCAAATTCTACGGCGGCGGTCCCGTCGGTATGGACACTCTCGCCGCGACGATAGGCGAGGAAGCGATAACGCTTGAGGACGTTTACGAGCCGTACTTATTGCAGATCGGCTTCATATCCCGAACGCCGCGCGGCAGGTGCTGTACGTACCTTGCGTACGAGCATATGGGGATACCGATGACGAACAAGGAAGATAAGAAAAAAGACGGTCAGGTGACCGCGTTTGACGGTGACGATACATGATATTCAAAGCTGACAAATGGCGTGATTACGAGCTTATAGACTGCTCCGACGGCGAGCGCCTCGAGCGTTGGGGCAAGGTCGTGATGATACGCCCCGATCCGCAGATAATCTGGCAGAACAGGCGCGAAAGCCGCCTCTGGTCAAAGGCGGACGGCGTGTATAAGCGCTCGTCCGCGGGCGGCGGAAGCTGGGTAAAAAACGATATGCCGGATAAGTGGAATATTTCGTACGGCGATTTGAAATTCAATATCCACCCCATGTCGTTCAAGCACACCGGGCTTTTCCCGGAGCAGGCGGTGAACTGGGACTGGTTCTCGGCGCTGATAAAGGGCGCTGACCGCCCCGTATCCGTCCTCAATCTTTTTGCATATACCGGCGGCGCGACTGTCGCGGCGGCTGCGGCGGGCGCGGACGTTGTCCACGTTGACGCGGCGAAGGGAATAGTCGCTCAGGCAAAGGAAAACGCGGCGCTGTCGGGCCTGTCCGACGCGCATATAAGATATATTGTAGACGACTGTAAAAAATTCGTTTTACGCGAGATACGCCGCGGCAACAAATACGACGGTATCATAATGGACCCGCCGTCCTACGGGAGAGGCCCGGGCGGCGAGACGTGGAAGCTGGAGGAATGTATCGACGAGCTTGTAGGGCTTTCATCACAGCTTTTATCAGACGACGCGCTGTTCTTTTTGCTCAACTCATATACGACGGGCTTGTCCGCCACGGCTATGGAGTGCCTTTTGAAGCTGAACATCAAGAAAAACGGCGTCTTTGAATGCGGCGAGGTGGGCTTGCCGGTAACAGAGAAAAATATAACGCTCCCCTGCGGCTCCGCCGCGAGGTGGTATTCAAAGAAGTGATATGGATAATATAATCGAGATAAAAGATCTGAGCTTTTCCTATAAGGATTCCGAAGGAAAGCTCCATCCCGCGCTCCATAATATCGATCTGAATTTCGAGCGCGGAACGTACACGGCGATTTTGGGTCACAACGGCTCCGGCAAATCGACGCTCGCGAAGCTCATAAATATGGTTCTGACGAGCGAGGACGGAATAATCGACGGAAGCATAACGGTATGCGGCAAGGAGGTCACGGGCGAGCTGTCCGACGACGACGCGTACGATATACAGTGCCGCATCGGCATGGTGCATCAGAATCCCGACAACCAGATAGTCGCGACGACGGTCGAGGAGGATATAGCCTTCGGACCCGAAAACTTAGGCGTCGACCCCGTTGAGATCCGTAAGACCGTAACGGAGATGCTCAAAGCCGTCGGCATGGAGGGGCACGAGAAATCGGCTCCGCACAGACTGTCGGGCGGTCAGAAGCAGCGCATCGCCGTCGCGGGCGTGCTTGCCATGCACCCGGAATGCGTGATATTCGACGAATCCACCGCCATGCTCGACCCACAGGGCAGAGAGGCGATAATGAGCACGATCGAAGAGCTTCACAAAAGAGGCGACGTGACGATAATAACGATAACCCACTACATGAACGAGGCGACGGACGCCGACCGCGTCGTCGTTCTCAATCAGGGCGAGGTGTTCATGGACGGAACGCCCGAGGAGATATTCACTCAGGTGGAAAAGCTCCATTCCGTAAGTCTTGACGTACCGCAGGTCACGGAGCTGTTCTACAAGCTCACGCAGGCGGGAAAGTACGACGGCGTTTTGCCGCTGCATACCGAGGAGGGCGCGGAGGCTCTCAAAAGATTAGTTGAAAAAAGAAGAGGTTAATTTTGCCTGTCATATTTGAAAACGTGTCTTACGTCTACGGCGAAAACACGCCGTTTGAGCATAAGGCGCTCGATAAGATAGATCTTACGATCAACGACAATGAAATAACGGGTCTGATAGGTCAGACGGGCAGCGGCAAGTCCACGATAGCCCAGCTCTGCAACGGCTTGTATAAGCCGAGCGAGGGCAGGGTCATTGTTGACGGCGTCGACATAAACGCCGACAAAAAGAAGAAAAGAGATAATTTCTTCAAGGTCGGTCTTGTGTTCCAGTACCCCGAATATCAGCTTTTTGAAGACACGGTCGAGCACGATATAGCGTACGGCCCGAAAAATATGGGTCTGCCCGAGGATGAGATCGCGCGCAGGGTAAAGGAAGCCGCGGGCTTTGTCGGACTTGACGAGGAGGCGCTGAAAAAATCACCTTTCGATATATCGGGCGGTCAGAGGCGCCGCGCGGCGATCGCCGGCATTATAGCCATGGAGCCGAAATATCTGATCTTAGACGAGCCGGCGGCGGGACTTGACCCGATGGGCCGCGACGATATTTTGAAAAAGCTGAAAAAATATCAAAGAGAAAAAGGCATATCCGTGGTGATAATAAGCCACAGTATGGAGGATATGGCGAAATTCTGCGACAGAATAATAGTTCTGAGCCGTGACGGTATATATAAATGCGGCACGAAGGCCGAGATATTCGAGGACCCGAAGGCTTTGCGCGAAATGGGTCTGAGCGTGCCGCAGATTACAAAGGTCGTATATTGCGCCGAGCGGCTCGGCGTCAAATTCGACCGCCCGATCTACACCGTTGACGCAGCGTTTGAGGACGTTATGAAAATGCTTGACGGAGGCGAAACGGTATGATACGCGACATTACGTTAGGCCAGTATTTTCCGGGTACGTCCCCGATACACAAAATAGACGCGCGTGCAAAGATAATAATGACGCTTTTGCTTATAATCGCGGTTTTCGTCGCGTCAAGCGGATTTGCGTTCGCTTTGCTTTTCGTCGTCTCCGCCGTGATATTCTTAATGTCCGGAATATCCGCTAAAACTCTTGCAAAGGGTCTTAAACCGATAGTATTCATCCTTATTTTTACGACCTTGTTCCAGATATTCTTTACGAGAACGGGCACGCTTTTGCTTGAATGGTGGATAATAAAGATATATTCAAACGGCATTATATTCGCGATAAAGATGTTTATAAGGATCTTAGTCCTCATAACCACAACGTCGGTTTTACTGTCTTATACCACCTCGCCGATCGTCATGACGGACGGTATAGAGGGGCTTATGACGCCGCTTTCCAAAATCGGCGTTCCGGTACACGATTTTGCGCTCGTTATGTCGATAGCGCTCCGCTTCATACCGACGCTTTTGGAGGAGACGGAGAAGATAATGTCCGCGCAGAAGGCAAGGGGAACGGAGTTTTCAACGGGCAGCCTTATGAAACGCGCGCGGGCGCTGCTCGCCGTGTTCGTCCCGCTTCTCGCGTCAGCGGTGCGCCACGCGTTCGAGCTTGCGGACGCCATGATCTGCCGCGGTTACAGAGGCGGCAAGGGCAGGACGAAGCTGAATAAGATGAAATTCAGGTTTTCCGACTTTATCTGGCTCATCCTCGCGGGCGGAGTTTTAGCCGGCGTCATATACCTGAACACCGTGCCGATAGACCCGCTCAATATGATATTCGTATGACGTACCTGCTTGAGATCGCCTATTCGGGCGTAAATTACAGCGGCTTTCAGATACAGAAAAACGCGAGAACGATAGCGGGCGAATTGACCCGCGCTTCAAAAAAGCTGTTCGGCTGCGAGTGCAAGATCCAAGGCTGCAGCAGGACGGACGCGGGCGTGCACGCAAGGCAGTTTTTCTGCTCCGTACACACGGATGATAACGCGAACGCCGTGCCGGAGGATAAGATACCGGTCGCCATAAACTGCCTTTTGCCGTACGATATAGCAGTAAAATCGGCAAAAACAGCGCCGGACGGCTACAATCCGCGGTTTGAAACGGCTTATAAAGAATATTGCTATATCATACACAACAGACCGGAAAAGGATCCGTTTTCATATAAGCTGAAGCTGCCTTATCCATACCCGCTCGACGCGGATATGCTCGATATTGAGGCAAAGGATTATATGGGAGAGCATGATTTTTCGTCGTTTATGGCTGTCGGCTCCGACGTTATGACGACGGTCCGCACGGTGTACGGCGCAAAGGTCAGCCGCGACGGCGACGACGTGATATTCACGGTATCCGCGGACGGATTTTTATACAACATGGTCAGGATAATGACGGGGACGCTTTTGTATATAGCCGAGGGCAAGATACAAAGAGGCGGCATCCCCGGGATAATAAACGCAAAAAACAGATCGGCGGCGGGGATGACCGTGCCGCCGGACGGACTTTATTTAAACAGGGTAGTTCTTAAATGAGTTTATTCTTCAAGCGGAAAAAGCACCCGAAAAACAACTCCGACGAGCTTGTGGAGAAAAAAACGGAAATAAGCTCGGGCGGCGAGGCTGTCGAGGGGTTATACGGAGACGACGCACCGGCTCCCGTAAACAGGCGGTATAAACGCGCCGCGGTGATAACGGGAATAAGCAAATACGTTGTCCTTTTGGTGTTTTTTCTGTTTTTCATGTCCATGACTTTCGTTTACTCCTCGCAGATAACCGTGGAGAATTTCAGATATATAATAAAGGACATGAATTTGAAGATACCGACGGGCAAGGAGGAATACGGCGATATTTACTACGTCGCCGACATGGAGCAGAGCTATAATATATACCGCGACGATTTCGTTTGCGTCGGCCGCGGTGCGCTTACGGTCATAGATATGACCGGCAAGCAGGTGCAGAGCACGGCGCTGAAATACGTCAAGCCGCGCCTTATAACAAGCGGCAAATATATGCTCGTGTACGATCTGTCAAACACCCAGTACAGCATTTTCAACACGTTTTCGCTGTTATATTCCGCGTCGCTCGACTATCCCATATCGGACGCGGATATGAACGACGAGGGTTATTATCTCATAGTCAGCCGCGATGCCGAATATAAAAGCAACGTAACAGTATATAATAAGGATAACGAGCCCGTGTACGTCTATCAGACGAACGACAGGTACGTTTTCGACGCTAAGCTTTATAACGACGGAAGCTTTGCCTTATACACCGCCAAAGCGGAAAACGGCGACAGCAAATCCGAAATAATAAAGGGCAATATAAAAGAAAAAGAGGTAAAGACCGTTTATAAAAGAGAGGGCAGCGTGTTCTTATCCGCCAAAAACAGCGGCTCGGATACGACGTCCGTTTTATGCTCCGACCGGATACTGTTTTTCTCTGCCGATAATCTTACGGGCGAATACTCGTTTTACGGCAGGGTTTGCAGGAGATTTGACGCGGGAGACGGCAATACCGCACTTGTGCTCTCGTCCGAGGGCGCGGGCGCCGATTCCGTTCTCGTAGTGTTCGATACGGCGGGCAAGGTCATATACGAGGGCGACGCCGGCTCCGACATAGCCGGGCTTTACTGCAGAAACAAAAACGTTTACAGTATCTACACCGGCACGGTTTTACGGTTTGAGATAAACACCGGAAAAACGTATTATTATAACTCGGGATACGAGACGAAGGGCATCGTTTTCGTCGACGATGAGATAGTGCTTTTAGCCACGGCTACAAGCGCGTACCCCGTATCCGTTTACGACGATTTCAAGGAGAAAATTTAATGTTTGTTATTATCGATATAGTTTTACTTGCGATTTTCGCGCTTTGTCTTTTCATCGGCTGGAAAAGAGGCTTTATAGATCAGATCTTCAGCCTTTTATCCGGCATCGCGGCGTTTTTTACCGCGTATTTCGTAACGCCGCTCGTCGCGCCCGTCGTCAGCAAGCATCTGTTTTTAGACCGTATCTCGGAAAAAATTTCCGAGCTGATACACAACATCGGCGACGGTATAAGCGGCGCGGACCTGTTCGGCACAGGCAAG
>CADBSB010000005.1 GCA_902797235.1 uncultured Ruminococcus sp.
GTCGCGGTCGTGTCCGTCTGTTCTTCTTTTTTACAGGATGAACAGAAAATTAAAATCAACAACAAAACAAATATACTTATTTTTTTCATATCCGTTAATAAAACAAGTATTGATTTTTCGAGCTTATTTTCAAAGCCGTAGAAGAGAGCTTTAATCATTCGGGATCGTCAAATTCGATTATTTCTCCTAATCTTTTAGGCATTTTCTTCGACTTTGGAAGATTTATAATGCCGTATTGTGTTCTTAATGGCTTATTGAAATCAAACAGATACATAAAAAAGCAAAGTCTTGTTTTATCCGTATCATCTTCCGGTAAGTCACAGTAATCACCGATGACTTCGGTTCCGTCGGCGTTTAAATAATACTCGTCAAACGCAGTCTGCCAATCGTCCTCGTCTAAATCCGGGTCTGTTTGCTGTATTCCATCCACATCAATATTCGACGGCTTATCATCTATCATAAGCTCGATAAGATATACGTTTTCAGCTTCATCGACCTTGTAAACGCCTATAATGTTGACCTTTTCTTTTGCAGAATTCTCGCTCATTTTAACTACCTCCGAAATTTTTTAAAACGCCCACTTGCCGCGGCGGAATATCGGTACGGTCTTTCCGTCCCTTGTCACCGCGTCTATATCGAGCCCCTCGTAGCCTATCATGAAATCCTCGTGATTCATCGAGTCGTTTACGCCCATTTCGCGGCATTCCTCGAGCGTTTTGTCCTCGTAGCCTCTTATCGTGTTGGTGAAGCCCATGCCGAGCGCCAGATGGCAGGACGCGTTTTCATCGAACAGGGTGTTGTAAAACAGTATGCCCGATTCGTTTATCGGAGAGTTTACGGGTATAAGCGCGCATTCGCCTAAATACGCCGCGCCCTCGTCCATTGAAATCATCTGCTCTAAAAGCGCCTGATTTTTCTCCGCCCTGACCTCGACGGCTTTGCCGCCCTCAAATCTGACAGAGAAATTTTCGATCAGCTCGCCGTTGTAAGACAGCGGTTTCGTCGCGTAGACTATGCCCTCCGCCTTGCCGCGCATCGGGGATGTGAAGCATTCCTCGCTCGGTATGTTCGCGTTGAAGCTTACGCCTTTAAGCGTCTTTTCGTCCGCGCCCATGAACATGCCCTCGGGTATCATACCGACGGTCAGGTCCGTGCCGTTGTCGCCTTTGTAGTGAAGCTCGGCTATGCCTAAGTTGTTTAAATAATCGCAGCGGTCGTGCAGATCTTTATTATGCTCGTTCCACGCGGCTATCGGATCGTCCGTCACGCGGGAGGTGAATAATATCGCTTCCCACAGCTTTTCTATCGCCTGACTTACGCGCATTCCGGGGAACACCTTTTTCGCCCACGCCGCGCCGGGAACGGCGGCGATGCACCACTGCTGTTTGTTTTCCATCTTGTCGTAGTAGGGTTTTAAAATCGGGTAGCTCTTCTGCTCGGCTTTCGCGCTCTTCTTCTGATTTACGCCCTTCATTCCGTCCGGGTCTGCCGACGTCAGATATATCGTCGCGGGCAGCGTGTCGACGTAGTGCTGCAGCTTCGCCTTTTCCCATTCCTCGA
Organism: uncultured Ruminococcus sp.; assembly: GCA_902797235.1. Classification (GTDB taxonomy): domain Bacteria; phylum Bacillota; class Clostridia; order Oscillospirales; family CAG-272; genus UBA1248. Next base: position 1,561 of record CADBSB010000005.1, read on the forward strand.
CCTTTGCAAGCTCCGTCACTGTCTGATGACGCACGTGCAGCTTGTAAAGCGGCTGATGGCGGAATTCCACCGTCACCTTTTTCGCGCCGGCTTTATAGCACTCGTCAACGAGCATCTCGACGAATTTAGGCTGATCGAGCTGAGCGGTTATCACAACGTCCTGCCCTTTCTGAATGTTCACGCCTTTTACGGCGATAAGCTTTGCGTACTTTCTTAATACCGTTTGTTTCATTTTTTATGTCTCCTTATTTTTCTATTGGATTTTTTTCAATGTAATCGTCAAGCACCTTTGCCGCGTTTTTACAAATTTCGGGGCACGGGCGTTTTTTGTAGTATTCCGCCGTTCTTCTTTCCGGCGTCGGGTTTTTATCGCCGCCGGCGGCGCCGAGCATTTCGCGACAGATTATACTGCCGTTTTTCTCGCGAAACGCGGCGGCAAGCTCTTGCACTCTTTTATACAGTTCGCTCTTTTTTTCAAAATCCTTCGGCTCGGTATATCCGTAAAGCAGTCCGGCGACCATTATCACGCCGCAGAACGCGCCGCACGTCTCGCGCATTCTTCCCATGCCTCCGCCGAAGGAGGAAGAGATCAACAGCGCCGTTTTCTCGTCAAGCCCCGTGAGGTCGGAGAAGGCGAGCAGCACCGCCTGCGCGCAGCTGTACCCGGACAGAAAATTTTGTTTTGCAAGCTCACAGCGATCCATAAATGCTCCTTATATAAACTCCGCTATAACGGCGTTCGATACGAATACGCCGTTATCAGTAAGATAAAATCTTTCTTTCGTGTCGACGGCGAAATTGCCGGCGACGAATTTTTTTATCTGCATTTTATACTTTTCGTCAAAATCGGTTTTGAATTTTTCATTGTACTCTTTTTTGTCGATACCGCTTGACAGCCGCAGATGAAGCATTATATACTCCTCTTCTCTGCCTTTTTCGTCAAGCGTCTCGACAGTATCGGGCGCTTTGCCGTCTAAAAACGCTTTCATATCGGGTGATTGTAAATATCTTACGTTTCCGATAAGCGACGCGGCTGATACGCCGATACCGATATAATCGCCGCCTTGCCAGTACCGCAGATTGTGGCGGCTCTCATGACCCGGCTTTGCAAAATTGCTTATCTCGTACCTGTTGTAGCCGTTGTCTTTCAGCGTCTTGTTTATCAGCGCGTACATATCTGCGACCGTATCGTCGTCGGGCAGCGCCGGTTTTTTCTTATATAGCGGCGTGTTTTCCTCTAATTTCAAGGCGTACGCCGAGATATGCTCCGGCTTTTGCGATAAAACAAAGTCAAGGCTTTGCTTCAAGCTGTCCGCGGTCTGCAACGGTATGCCGTACATGAGATCGAGGCTGACGTTGTCGAATCCCGCCGCGCGAGCGTATCTGACGAGCGCCGCTCCGTCAGATACGGTATGCGATACTCTTCCGAGGGCTTTGAGTTCGATATCAACAGCCGTCTGAATTCCGGCGGATAATCGGTTGAAGCCCGCTTTTTTCATCAGCTCCAAGCCGTTTAAATCTATCGTTCCGGGATTCGCCTCCGCGGTCATCTCGCAGTCGTCGGGTATATTGTAGTTATCTTTAATGACCTGCAATATTTCACACAGCCGTTTTGCACCAATATAAGTCGGCGTGCCGCCGCCAAAATAGACGCTTTTTACGGTTTTGTCTGTTTTATACGCTTTTATCCTGCGTATAAGCCCGGAAACGTAGTTGTCAACCGTTGACAGATCTGGCGACGAGCAGAAATCGCAGTAGCCGCATTTCGATTTGCAGTACGGTATATGGATATATAACGACGTATCACTCATCGAGCTTGAGCACAGCCATGAACGCCTCGCTCGGTACCTCGACGGAGCCGAACGTGCGCATGCGCTTTTTGCCCTCCTTCTGCTTTTCAAGCAGTTTTTTCTTTCTCGTTATATCGCCGCCGTAGCATTTTGCAAGCACGTCTTTTCTCATCGCCTTGACGGTCTCGCGCGCGATTATCTTGCCGCCGATCGCCGCCTGCACGGGTATTTCAAACAACTGGCGCGGTATGTTTTCTTTAAGTTTCTCTACCATTTTGCGAGCGCGCGTATACGCCTTGTCCGCGTGGATTATGAAGGTAAGCGCGTCTATTATCTCGCCGTTCAGCATTATATCGAGCTTAACGAGCTTGCTTTCGTCGTACCCGTCAAGCTCGTAGTCGAGCGAGGCGTAGCCGCGGCTGCGGCTCTTGAGCGAATCGAAAAAGTCGTAAATTATCTCGTTTAACGGCAGGCGGTAGTGTATCTCCACGCGCTCCGTGTCAAGATAATTCATCGTGACGAATTCACCGCGCCGCTCCTGGCACAGCGTATTCACCGCGCCGATGTAGTCCTTCGGCGTAAGCAGCGTCGCCTTTACCATCGGCTCGTACGCCGCCTCGATTTTTTCCGCGGCGGGATAGTTCAGCGGGTTGTCTATCGTCATCTCCTCGCCGGTTTTCAGCAAAACTTTATATATAACGGACGGAGCGGTAGTAACGATATCGAGATTGAATTCGCGCTCGAGGCGCTCCTGGATAATGTCCATGTGCAAAAGGCCGAGGAAACCGCAGCGGAAACCGAAGCCGAGCGCGGCGGACGTCTCCGGCTCGAACGTGAGCGAGGCGTCGTTCAGCTGTAATTTAAGGATCGCGTCTTTCAAGTCCTGATATTTCGCGCCGTCGGCGGGGTAAATGCCCGAGAAGACCATCGGAATGCACTTTTTGAAGCCCGGGAACGGCGTTTCCGTCGGCGCGGCGGCGTGCGTTACCGTATCGCCGACGCGCGTGTCGCTTATACTCTTTATGCTCGCGGTAATATAGCCGACCTCGCCCGCGCGTATGCAGTCGGACTGAGAAAGTCCGAAAGGCTGCATATAACCGACGGATACGACGTCGAACTCGGCGCCCGTGTTCATCATCCTGATGCGCTCGCCCGCTTTAAGCGTTCCGTCCATTACGCGGACGTAAACAACGACGCCGAGGTAGGAATCGTAATACGAATCGAATATAAGGCATTTGAGCGGCGCCTTGTCGTCGCCCTTAGGCGACGGTACGTCGGACACTATTCGATCCAAGACTTCCTGTATGTTTATGCCGTTTTTCGCGGAGATCTCCGGCGCGTCGAGCGCGGGGATGCCGATAGTGTCCTCGATCTCATGCTTTACCCTCTCCGGCATGGCGGCGGGAAGGTCAATTTTGTTAATGACCGGCACGACCTCAAGCCCGTTGTCTACGGCGAGGTAGGCGTTAGCCATGGTCTGCGCCTCAACGCCCTGCGTCGCGTCCACGACGAGTACCGCGCCCTCGCAGGCGTTAAGCGATCTGCTGACCTCGTAATTGAAGTCGACGTGCCCGGGAGTGTCTATGAGATTCAGAACGTACTGCTCGCCGTCCGGCGCGGTATAGTCGAGCCTCACGGCGCGGGCTTTGATCGTTATGCCGCGCTCGCGCTCTATATCCATATTGTCGAGCAGCTGCTCCTCCATATCACGGTCGGACACCGTGCGCGTTATCTGCAAAAGCCTGTCCGCAAGCGTAGACTTGCCGTGATCTATGTGAGCTATGATGCTGAAATTCCTGATTTTTCTTCTGTCGTACATCTGTTTCTCCCGGGAAAAAATATTATTTCATTATATTTTATCATATAAAAATAGAAAAGTCAAGATATTTTTTGCAGAAAATGAGGTGTCGGCTGCGCCGACAGCTTAGACGCCATTTGTAATCATTTACAAATCGTTTACAAAATATACTAAACCAAATTCGCATTTTTACCGTTTATATAGTAGATGAACATGAAAGGAATAACGGACATGGAAAGGACCGGGGATATGCTTTTATTCATGGCGGATACGTTGTCTTACGGCGATAAACAAAAGCTTGAGACGATGTATGAAAAGTACAAACGGAAAATGTATTCGGCGGCGAAGCGCATTTTAAGTGACGGCGATAAGGCCGAGGACGCGACGCAGAACGCGTTTATATCGATCGCTGAAAACATCGGAAGGATAAATATAACGGACGACGACGCGCTTGAAGGGTACGTTATTGCGATCGTGAAAAACGAGGCGTACAACATCATACGCGCCAAGGATAAAGCGGAATTGTACGACGAGTTTCCGCTCGTATCCGATCCGTTTTCCGACGTTAACGCGAAGGTGTTTGAAAAAGAGGTCTACGAAAAGATCGTTGAGATACTGCGTAACATGGACGATCTCTACCGCTCCCCGATTTACTTAAACTGCGTTATGGGTTACACCGTAAAGGAAACGGCAAAGCAGCTGCACAGAAACGTGCAGACCGTAAAGGGACAGATAGCGCGCGGCAAAAAGATGATAATAAATAAATTAAAGGAGGCCGGTTATGAGTTATAAATATTCGTTCAAAGACGCTCTGCTTGAAGCCGGCGTCCGCGATTTCAGAGAAATAAAACCGGATAAAGACTGGGTGCCGTCCGAAAAATACGAAAAAGCGACGGCGGCTCTTGCAAAAAAGCAGGATAAGAAAAAAATCAATATCTTCAAAACGGGTCTCGGCAAGGGGCTGTCGATCGCCGCGGCTGTCGCGATACTTTTCGGCGTGATGACGGTGATAAGACCGGTGCGCGAGGCGATAGCCTCCTCCTTCGGCAGTATGTTCAGCGGAACGGAAACGTCATATCAGACGGGCGACGACCCTTCGACCGATCCCGAATCGACCGGGAAAACGCCCGCGGTCGTAACTGACACGCAGACAGAAACAGAAACGGAGCCTGAAACGACCGAGGAAACGACGGCGGCGGACACGGAGGAGCCGGAATATTATAACGATATAGAATATAATCTTCTTATGCTCGGCACTCCGAGCAAATACGGCGAGGCGTTCGATTATCTTTTCAACCAAAAAGACGCCGAGGAGGTTTTCAGATACTGCATAGACCTCCTACTTAAAAAAGAACGCTCCGATAAGCTGTTGAACGGCGCGGGACATTTCTTATATGAATTTTTCGTAGACGTGCCGGAATACGAGTCGTATATAAAAAGCGAAAAGAACAAAGATCAGGCGATGAAGCTTGATATAATCGACGGCGAGCAGGCGCGCAACACCCTCTATATACGCTGGTTTGACAAATTCTGCACGCTGCTTGAAGCAGACGCGCCAAGCTATTCCGAAGCTTTTACGAAAAGATACGAATACGTGTACTATTTACTGAAAGCACGCGGCTTCAACGACTGGGATAAGGGCTATCAGAACACGGCGAACGAGGGCGTTGAAAACACGCTTACAACGCTTTTCGACCTGTATAACGCGGTCATGGCGGGCGTCGCGCCCGACTGGTGCACGACCGTGCCTGTAAGCTCCTTAACGGGAGAACTTGAAAAGACGGTAAAGAGCTTCTGGGGCGACGAAAAGCGGGAATTCGTAAGGGTAATGAACGTGTCCGCCGACGAGTTCAAGGCAAAATTCAAAAGTATCACCGACAACGTCGACGCCGATCTGTTCTTTGAAAACACCAAATATTTCATCATCCACAATAACAACGTATATCTGACAAAGGCGAAGGAAACGGATACGAACGCGCACACGTACAAATTCATCGAGGTGTTAAGGGCGAGCGAAACGTCCGCCACGATGCGCACTCTGTACGGATACGTAAAGGCGCTTAAGGACGGAGAAGAAATACAGTATCACTACGATTTCTACGACGCGTACTCTTATATGGGCTTCAAGTGTACTATAAGAGGAAGCTACGACAAAGCGACGCAGGAGGTTTTCGTATCGCACAAAGAAAAAACGATAGTAAAGGCGCTTGAAACGTACGCGGCAAAGGGAACGAAAGAGCCGTTTGCGTACTATTTATGCACAAGCTCGTCGGAAGGCGCGCTGCATCAGGAGGCGCTTGACTACATACTCGCGCATTATTTCACCGAAGAAGACGAGGGCATACGCGCCGCCATGGGCATGATGTTCTATGAAATAACGTTAAGATACAACTTTTATGAATTGAAGCAGCTGATACCCGAGGTAAATTCCCTGTTCACACTGTCCGACGGAACGAATATGTCAAACGCGTCCATGCCGAAGCACAAGAGCGATCTTGCGGTATTCATAAACCGGTGCGTCGAGGTTTTCAAAAAACTCGCGGAAAACTATCACGAGACGGTTTTCAAAACCGATTTCCCGTATTATTACAAAACGCTTTGCGCCGTCGGCTTTGACGGATATATTCCGGGTGAGCCGGATATATCGTTCTACGCGCGTGACGCGATAAGAGCGGTGAACGAATTGTACCAGGCCGTGACGTACGGCTTTGAGCCGGACGCGCTCTCAGATAAACGGCACCCGATCGAAAGCGACGAGGACCGCATTGGTCTGCCGGAGCAGGAGAAAAATTATTATTACGTATACTATATGCTCTCCGATTTCTACGCTTGTTTTGAAAAATATCTTGACCGCTCCGTTATAGACGGCTTTATGCATAACAGCGACTGGTTCAACGTCATAGGCGACAGGGTCTATATGTTCGACGGCGGACCGCAGGGAATTCTCGGCATAAACGTAACGACGGCAAGGCTCGTTTCACAAAGCGGAAACACGGCGAAAATAGCCGTTGGCGTCTCGCTTCCTTACGGAATGTTCTCATATACGAGAAACATGATATTTGAGATAAAGGAGGACGCA
>CADBSB010000006.1 GCA_902797235.1 uncultured Ruminococcus sp.
CCACCGTGGCCGGAGGCTTAGACGTGACGTCGTAGACTACGCGGTTGATGGTACGAACCTCGTTTGTGATGCGGCGGGATGCGGCGGTGAGGACGTCGTACGGGACGCGCGTCCAGTCGGCGGTCATAAAGTCGTCCGTCGTTACCGCGAGGAGCGCGACGGTGTGACCGTACGTTCTCGCATCGCCCAAAGCAATTTTGCCGGGAGTTATTTTTTGTATTTTCTTACTTTAAACGGTTGATATGGTTTCGGTATCGGGATGCTGCCGTTATTTTACGCGTTACCGATATTTACGGATTTTTCAGAATCGTTCCGACGTGCGCGGCAGCCGCGGTATCACGGCTGATAATTCACTATGACCGGCAAAGCTGTTTGTATTACTCCGGAAACATTGTCCTGTTCACAGTAGACATATGCTCCGTTTAATTGTTTCTCTGTATTGATGACGACAATACACTCTTTAACAGCTGTTCCCGTAGGAATAACAGTTAAGGACCCATTCAGTTCTTCAAAGTTTCTAGCCCAGAATTTCGAATCGTACAACTGCACGCTTCCGTCCTCGATCGTGCCGTAAGCGATAGTCATAGTAGTAATTCTTTCGTTTGGGCTGATATAGTCGATTGCGGAATAACCGCCTTCGTCATTCTTCATAAAGAACCGGGCGTTCGAATTATATACCCTGCTCGCAACTTCACCGACGGGGATGATCGGAAGAGCAGCTACAGATCCGGCGTCTTCAATTCCATCGGGATAGCAGACAATGCTCGCATGATGTTTGAAATCTCCGGTGCACACGTATACTTTGCAACGCTCCATTGAAGTGTTGCACGGATCCACGCGAACAGAGTCAATCGGGTCATCACTCAGCATATTACGGACTTCAAAAGCGGCGGAAACGACGACAGGTTCTCCGTTGTCATCGATGTAACCGAAACAGATGTCCATATCTATATCTTCATAATTGTCGATGAATATCGCGGAAACAGGCGTGTATTCGCTTCCGTTATAATCCTTGCGCATAAAACAGTACCGTCTTTCGTAAGATCCGACGGCCGGCGGTTCAAAGTCCGGTGTATCGGACTGTGTGCCGCTGTCCGTGACCTCGGTGTCGGTGGCGGCGGGTTTTTTTACATCGGAGCATGCGGCGATACCGAAAAGCATGATCAATGTAAGCAGAAGCGCGATGATTTTTTTTATTTTCATTTTCTCCTCTTTATATTATTATCCAATCGGTCCCCCGTATTTTGACGGGGCTTTGAAAGCTGACGGCGCCGGATCAAAAAACCGCCATGCACAAGGCTATTCCCATTCGATCGTGCCGGTAGGCTTGGGTGAGAGGTCGTAGAGGACGCGGTTGACGCCCTTGACCTCGTGGATTATCCTGTCGACTATCCTGCCTAAAAGCTCATAGGGGATGGGCTCTATCGTCGCTGTCATGGCGTCGCGCGTGTTGACGGCGCGTATGACTACGAACCATTCAAAGCTGCGCAGTCCGTCCTTTACGCCGACGGAGCGGTAATCGGGAACTATCGTGAAATACTGCCATACCTTGCCGGCAAGTCCCGCCGCGGCGAATTCCTCGCGCAGTATCGCGTCGGATTCTCTTACGGCTTCAAGTCTGTCGCGCGTGATGGCGCCGAGGCAGCGGACTCCGAGACCGGGGCCCGGGAACGGCTGGCGGTTGACCATGCTGTCCGGCAGACCGAGCGCTTTGCCCACAACTCTGACCTCGTCCTTGAAAAGCAGCTTTATGGGCTCAACGAGCTCGAATTTGAGATCGTCCGGCAATCCTCCGACGTTGTGGTGCGCCTTGACGGGGCCGGATTCGAGTATATCGGGATAAATGGTGCCCTGTGCGAGGAAGTCAATGCCCTCTAATTTTCTCGCTTCCTCCTCGAATACGCGTATGAATTCCGCGCCTATTATCTTTCTCTTTTTCTCCGGCTCGGCAACGCCCGCCAGCTTGTCAAGGAAACGGTCAACGGCGTCGACGTATATCAGGTTCGCGCCGAGCTCGTCGCGGAACACGCGTACGACCTGCTCCGGCTCGCCCTTGCGCAAAAGTCCGTGATTTACGTGCACGCATACGAGCTGATCGCCCACCGCTTTTATCAGCAGTGCGGCGACGACGGACGAATCAACGCCGCCGGACAGCGCAAGAAGGACTTTTTTGTCGCCTATCTGCTCGCGCAGAGCCTTGATCTGCTTGTCTATAAATTCTATGGCAAGCTCCTCTGTTGTGATCCTTAACATGTTTTCATCGCGTTTATTGGTATCCATTTTCGTAATTCCTTTCATGTTGTTGATTTTATAATATCACAAAACGAAAAGAAATGCAAGAGGAAATACAAAACTATTACGATTTATTTTATATTTATGACCTTGAATTGACATATGAAAGGTGATAAAATCATCATAAACGTAAACAATGCGTAATATCCTTTAACAGTACCGATACGGAGGCTGTTACAATGGATATAAGGTTGCTTGAAAATCAAAGGACGACGTCTGAATTGACGGTACAGACGCTCAAAAACATGGCGAGCCGGCAGAAGAGGAGGGAATTCTTTTTCAGATCGCTTTTGCGCGCCGCGTTTCTGACGCTCTTGTTCATAGCTTTCGGCTGTTTTCTGTCGATATACAGGCTTGAAAGGGGCGATCCGCTCCCGCTTTATAACGCGCAGAACGGACTGCCGTTTGAATGGCGTAAGCTTTTGAAAGAGCTGTTTTTCGTTTCGGCTGTGCCGGCGGCCTGCTTTGCCGTCTGCTTCAGCTTTAAAGGCCGATTATGCCGCGTGTGCGATACCGTCTTCCCGGCGGTATACGGCGCGTACGCCGGCGCGTTCTGTTTTTCAAGGCTGTTTGATCTGTTTGCATCGTTTACCCTGACGCATGCGGCGGACGTGCTCCCGCATATCGTATTCACCGCCGCGCTCGCCGTGCTGTACACGGTTTTTTCCGCGGTTTGCGCATCATACGGCGAGTACAGGAGAAACGGCGGGGATGAGCAGACGGATATGAACGGCTGCTTTACGTATTTTATGGTTTGTCTGACCGCGGCCGCGGCGCTGATCGCTCTGCGCGAGCTGTGCGGCGTGCTGCTTGATATTATCGGATAAGGGAATTTGAAATGGAAGAACAAAAGAAAAAGAAGTTCAATCTGTTTGATGCATTCAACTCTCAGCGCGTCGGACGCGGCGTGGAAAAGGGAGAGATAAAGGACCCGAATTTCAAAAACTTTTTCAAGTATTTCGGCAGGTCTTTCTCAAAGCTTCTGAACATAAACCTCATGTTCACGTTTTTCTGTATCCCGCTGTTTTTCGCGCTGTTCGCGATAGCCGGATATTTTGACAACAACGTCGCCGACGTGTCGAATCCCATGGCGTCCATGGTCAACGGATTTATAATAAACGGAGAGATAAACCCGCTGACGATGTCGCTGTACGGAATGTACGGCATAAAGGACGGCACGGCATCTCAAATCTCCGTCATGTCGATAATATTTTACGGTATATCCGCGCTTACGGTACTTACGTTCGGTTATGCGAACGCCGGTATGGCGTACACGCTTCGCAACTTGCAAAAGGGCGAGCCCGTGTTCGTATGGAGCGACTTTTTCAGGACGGCAAAGAAAAATCCGGTGCAGGCGCTGGTCGTAGGTGTAATAGACTTAGCGATCATAGCGCTTATGTACTACAATCTGCAATTCTACTCCGCAAATTCGGCTAACACGGTATTCTATTTCATGTATATAGCGACGATATTCTTCATAGCGATATACGCCGTGATGCGGACTTACATCTATCCGATGCTCGTCACGTTCAAGCTCGGCACGTTCAAGCTGTTCAAAAACGCGTTCATCTTCACGTTCGCGGGAATGAAGCGGAATATCCTGGGACTGCTCGGAATGATCATCGCCGTCGGCATCAACGTGTTCTTGTTCTTCGTTTTCATGCCGCTCGGAGCGATACTGCCGTTCGTCCTTACCGTCGCCGTGTGCGGATATATAGGGACGTACGCCGCGTATCCGAAGATAAAAGAGGTCATGATAGACCCCTATTACGACGAGTACGGAAACCCGCGCGAGAGCAAAAATACGTAAATTCCAAAGAAAAAATAATATAAATGCAAAAATACTCTTGACAAATCGGTTATTTTGTGGTAGAATACCGCTTGTCAAGTTCGGGGGCGTAGCTCATCTGGGAGAGCGCAGCGTTCGCAACGCTGAGGTAGAGGGTTCGATCCCCTTCGTCTCCATAATGCAAAAGGACACCGCGCAGGTGTCCTTTTGCGTTATGCTCGCTTTATGGAAGGGGATCGAAGCAGCGTTAAGAAAACGCTCCGGGGGAGCGTTTTTAGCGGTGACCGAAGATTTTTGCAAGGCACGAGAAAACAAGTCTGTACAAATTGCCTTGCAAAAATCAAGAAGATCCCCTTCGTCTCGTTCACGCGGCGGGTCGTCGAGGACGCCGACCCCTATAGAACGCGGAAGCTGATATACGTCGTTTTACGGCCGTCCGGAGGTGTCAGAATTCAGCTGACAGATATTCGGTTATGATATTTCCCTCGATCTCATACAGATCATCAAGCCGGATTACCGTACCGTCCGTCATATATATCATTTTTTCGTAATTATCATATTTTCTGATCGTTTTATCAGCTGTAACGTACCGACCCCCGGATTTCTTTTCGTCCTGTAAAAAATACGTTACGGATATAACGGGGTCCTCGTCAAGGTGATCGAGGACTGTTCTGAGTTTGTTTGACAACCGGAGCTTTGCGTCGTCGTCAAGCTCCGTTTTTTCGTCCGTCGCCCTCGCCGTTTCGGATACGATATCCTCATATCCCGTAAGCGCGGCAAAAGGAGAGAACTGCGAGGCGTAGCTGTCGACTCCGAGCGGCGGATGCTTTTTTGATACGTGATGCGAAAGATTTATTATTTTATCGTATTTATCCGTCATTTATGTTCCTCCGAGAGGGATCATTCCCCGGATTTATGCCCGCCGACCTGTTTGTTTCTTTCTATCGTGGTCGCGCCCTCCTGTAAGTTCATGCCTTTCAGGATCGCGTTTTTGCCGAATTTCTTTTTTAATTCTATCGCCGTTATCTGTACCTTGCGCTCTTTTTCGCGCGCCGCTTTTTCCTCGGCCTGCTTGCGCTCTATTTCTTCAACGTCGTCAAAAAACGTTAATTGCAGCTGCCCGGGCTGCTTCTTCGCCTCTTTTTCGTCTGTAACGTGATTTGCCACGACGTACATCCTTCGGACGGTCAGATTTTTATCTATTATGCGGTCGTACAGTTCCGTTACCTTTTCCATTATCAACTTCGTGGAGGAGGTGAATCTGCCTAAGTTTATCGAGCCGTGCGCCTGCTTCGGCACCTTACGCCCGTATCTGTCGACCTCAACAGTCCCGTGAAAATCGTTGTCCGCGAGGTTTTCGGTGTCGTAGCCGACCGTCAGCACCATCTGATCCGTCACAAGCCTTTTTTCAACGAGGTCGAGAACGAGCAAGTCCGTCATCTCCTGCGCAATAAGCCGCCCTTTTTCAAAGTCGTACGGCTGTGATAATACCTGCCCCGAACTTAAACTGTTGTTTTCGGGCTTGTAAGATTTTACGTCCGCTATCGTCGTCGGCTCCCAGCCCCACGCGTGATTTATGAGCAGCTCGGCGTTCACTCCGAATTCCCGATACAGCTTCTCCTCGCTGTCAACGGAGCATAAAGCTATATCGCCGAGCGTATATATGCCCATATTTTCAAGCCGCTTTGCGATGCCCGCGCCTATGCGCCATATATCGGTAAGCGGCCTGTGATCCCATAACTGACGGCGGAAGCTCATCACGTCAAGCTCGGCTATTCTCACGCCGTCTTTGTCCGCTTTCATATGCTTCGCCGTTACGTCCATCGCGACCTTTGCCAAAAACATATTTGTGCCGATTCCCGCCGTCGCCGTAATGCCCGTCTGTTTTAAAACGTCCTTTATCAGACGCATCGTAAAGTCGTGCGCCGTTATTTTATCTCTTTTCAGATACGGCGTCGCGTCGATGAACACCTCGTCAACGGAATAGGCGAATATATCGTCGGGCGAGACGTGGTTCAAGTATATCGAATATATCTGCCCGCTGACCTTCATATACTCCGCCATGCGAGGCGGAGCTTTTATAAAGTCGATTTCAAGCGAGGGATCAGCGTTCAGAGCGATATAATCGTCCGATTTGCCGGAAAACGGTCTTCCGCGCAGGGCTCGCCGGCGCTCTTTGTTCACCTCGTTCACCCTCTGTACGGCTTCAAACAATCTTGCTCTGCCGGATATGCCGTATGATTTGAGCGAAGGCGAAACGGCGAGACAGATCGTCTTTTCCGTGCGGCTCTCGTCCGCGACGACGAGATTTGTCGTCAAAGGATTGCGCCCGCGCGCGACGCATTCGACCGACGCGTAAAACGACTTCAGATCGATCGCAACGTATATTCTGTTCCCGTCGTCAATCATACGCTCACCGCCTGTCTGCAAAAAACACTTTCTTACATAATTCAAATTTACTATATCATAAAAAAACTGAAAAATCAAGTTATTTTGCTTAATCTTACAGGTGATTTTATATATATGATAGCAGGCGCTTACAATAAATATCAAAGGATCATTCTAAAATAACGTTGTTTGCGGCGCGCCCGAAAATCAAATTTCTGTTAAAATAACGTATTATTTCATTTTTTCATACATATTTTTTCCTTATCCCGCTCATACTGATATAAACGCAAAAAGGAGAAAAATATGAAAGCAACGGGAATAGTAAGAAAAATAGATGAACTCGGAAGGATAGTCATCCCGAAGGAAATAAGAAGGACTATGAGGATCCGTGAGGGTGACCCGCTGGAAATATTCACGGAGAAGGACGGGGAGGTGATATTCAAGAAGTATTCGCCCGTCGGGGAGATCGGGAATATCGCGGGGGACTGCGCGGAATCACTTCATAAGGCGGCGGACGTGCCGGTCATCGTATGCGACAAGGACACGGTCGTGGCGTCGTCCGGCGTGCCGAAACGCGAGTATAACGACAGACCGATAACCGCGGAGCTTGAAAAGCTCTGCGACAGGCGTTCGGGCTACACTCACAGCGGAAACAAGCTTTATCCCGTGGACGGGTGCAGCAAATTCGTATCCTGCGCCGCGCCGATAGTCTGCGACGGCGACGTGATAGGCGTTGTCGCGTCCTTGTCCGACGAGGAGAAGAAAACGGAGCAGAGCGGCGATATGCGCCTGCTTAACACCGCGGCGAATTTCATCGCCTCGCAAATCAACTGAAATCGCGGCTGCCTTAACCGGCGGCCCTTTTTGATAAAAAAACGCAAAAACACGGAATTTACATAATATTTACAAAAAAAGCGCAACTTTCCGGGGGCGTTTTTGCTCCTTAATATATAGAGTAAGTTGACAGAAAAGCGCATTTATGATAATATTATTAAAGCGGAGGTTAGTATGAAAAGGTTTTTGTGTTTATTATTATGCGTTCTCTGTATACCGTTTTGTTCGTGCGCGTTTAAAAAAGACGTTCCGCTTTTGGCGTATGAGAGCGGGGTTATGATACGTAAAGACGATGAGGAAGACTTCACGTTTGAATACGCTTATTACGAATACAACGGAAGTGAAATAAAGCGGCTGTCGGACGTCGGCGGCGCGGGCTCGCTTTTGTTATACTGCAAATTAAATGATAAAAGCTATGACGATGAAATTGATTACATATCCGCCGTGCTCGGAAAATCCGCCGCGGCGAAAGAGACCGCCTGTGCTTCCGGCACTAAATCCGACGGCTTCGGTTTTGCGTACGACGGTGAGCCTTACGTTATAATGTATGACGGTACAAACAAAACAAACGTTATATGTTATAACGGTGTTTGCAGAGAGTTTAAGGACGACGCGTTTATAACATATATAAAAGACGTGGTCGGTCAAGCTTATCGCACCTTATTCGACTGTAACAATAAAGATAATTACTACGAAGACAACCGGCACGACGATTATGATTTGCATTTTTATTATAATCTGCATTTTTACGACATACATGAATCAAACTTTTACATATCGTACGATAATCAGAGCGAGGACAAAAGAGTCAAAACAAAGGATGAGATTGCGTATACAGCGAGGAGTAAACTTGACGGAGTATTTGACAGCGTGAGGTTGTATAAAGATGAAGACGCGGGAATGTGGTTAGTGCATCTTTCACCTTCTCAGCCTGTTCTTGACTACGGATGTGACGTTTATATCGATATTTACGGCAATATAAAAGGCGCGGATTTTACGTGGTGTCCGGGTCTTGCCGACGGTTATCCCGAGCTTGATTTCATATCACAAAGACTGCTTGTACAGTACGGCGCGTATTACGTAAAATCGTACGTCGTCGGAATAGTCAATAACGTATATTTCAGAGTGAAGTCTTCCGCCGAATACGGGGACGGAACGTATAAAACGATAGTGTCGACGGTAAGCGACGGAAAAATACTGTCGTCAAAGCTATATGATACCGACGACGCGGGGAATGATTACGACGCGTTGTTTTATGAGGTTGAGAGGGAAGCGGGGATAAAGAATTAAGAATTCAGAATTAAGAGGTGCGGCGTAATTTTACCGCAGGTAAATATAACTCTGTGCGAGAAGAAAAAAATCCGGGAGCGGTATGTGTTCTCGGATTTTTTTTGACACGATTTTCGGTTTTTTTGCCTTATAATGTGTATGTCACTTTTTAAGCGAGATGAAGACGTTTTCGGGCAGCACCGACGCGGTTTTGTACGCTATCTCCTTTATCTGCGCGACCTCGTTCGGTAAGAGGTTATCGTCGCTTTTTACGACTATGGAGAGCGTGTCGCCGGAGATGACGGCTATGCAGTCCTCAAAGCCCTTTGCTTTTACGAGCGTTTCGACGTTCGCCTCCTTTTCTATATCCGCCGATATGCGCGTTATGTCGGCGAGCGCCTGCTTTGACGCGTCCTTATCCGCGCCTGAATCGACGACGGCGTGCAGGACCTCCATAGCTTCGTCGCGCGCTTTCGTGCGGTTGAGAGCGGAGGCTTCGAAAAAGTCCTCATTCTGTTTTACGGCGCCCGTGCTTCCGGCGTTGTTTTTGACCGCGGTCGACGAGGTCTTCGGCAAAACGAGGTTCAGCGTTACCGCCGTGCCGATTATAAGCACGCCGGCCGCTATCGCCGCGCTCCTTTTGCCGTACTTTTTGAAAAAATCCTTCAGCTTCTCCCCGAATGCTTTTACATTTTCCTTGTTTTGCGCTTTTATTATTCTCATGGCAAGCTCCTTTATGTGTTTATTTGTACGAGGCAACGTATATTTTCGCGCTCGACACGCCGTACGCGCAGGACAGAGCCTCCGTTATCTTCCGCTTTACCGCCGGATCGTCGCCGTTTCTGCACACCACGGTTATGCCGCGTATAACGGGCGCCGCAACTCTTACCGCCACGGGTGAGCCGGACGAGATCACCGTCTGCTCGCCGCCCTCCGTCACGTTTTTGGCGTACTGAGTTTCGCGTCCGTACTCCGCGGAAACCATGACGTATACCTTGCCGCCGCACATCGCCTGTACCGTTTGTTCTATTTTATTCGTCGCCTGCCGCTCATATTCCGATATTTCATCGGAATTGTCATCTGTTTTTGCGCGGCCGCCGTATATCATAAGCAAAACGCCCGATACGAGCGCGGCGGCGATAAGTATGATCGCCTTTTTATTTTTTAAAAGCCCCGATAAAAATCCGTTTTTCATTCCTCTATCACCACCTCGCACGGAACGCCGAGCAGCTCTGACACGTCGTTTTTGAGGCTTACGGTGTAAACCGCGTATTTCAACCCTTTAAGCTCCGTTTTAACGCCGGTGAGCCGGATCGTTTTGCCGTCGTTGTCGTATGAAACGCTTACCTTTATATCGTCCTTTGGCACGTTGTGCTTCTGATACGCCAGATCGGCGACCGCGTTTTCAAGGCTGCTCACCGTCAGCTTTACGGTCAGCTCCGCCGCCTTATCGGTCATATCCGTTATCCGCACCTCTGCGTTGTCTATCTGCGGTACGCTTGTATCAAATGGCAAAAAGGATAAGATAACGGATAAAACGCATAGTGAGCAGGCGAACCGCACGTATTTTTTGATCGCGTCGCCCGGGCAGATCATCAAAACCGCCGTGCATATCGCGGACAGTACGGCAAGCTGAGACAAAAGCCGGCTTATCATATGCAGAAAAGCGCGCACGCCGCCGAAAAAACGACGGACACGGTGAGGATGACTGATAAAAGTACGGATAAAACGTCGTTGCACTCGTCAAAAAACGTTTGCAGCGCGTCCGCTTCGAGAAAAGCACAGAGCGCGGACGAGGCGCGCATACAGAGCTTTGAGAGCACGACCGACGAAACGGCGGGTATGACTATGACGAGAAGCGAGATCACACCGCCCGCGCCCGCCGCGCCCCTTACGGCGGCGATCGACGTCGTTACCGCGGTGACGGATTCCGACAAGGACGAGCCGATTATGGGAATAAAAGAGGAGGACGCGAATTTGACCACCTTTATCGCCGCGCCGTCCGCCGCCTTTGCTATGACCGTCTGATACGAGAGCACGGCGCAAAGCACGGCGCCCGCGGCCGTGCAGAGAAACACGGTCGCCCGCTTTACCGTTTTTGAAATATGCTTCATACCGGCGTCAAACCCGAAGACGGATATAAGCGACACGCCGAAAAGTATGAGGGAGAGCGGGAAAAGGATTTTGTCCGACAGAAGCCGCGTTATCTGCAAGGCGAGCATTAGCGTTGACGCCGAGGAGCTTCCGCCGACTATGTTCCCGGTAAGCCCGTACATGGCGCACATCGCGGCGGACATAGTGTCCATAAATATCGCAACAGCGGAAAGGCTTGCCTGAACGGCATCGTACGCGCGCCTTAAAACTTCAAAAGCCGCGATGGAGCAAAGAAGCGCGGCACAGAGATCCGTCGCGCCCGTGCTATCCGACACGGCGGAGACGAAGTGCTTCACGAGCGCGGCTGTTATTATAAGCCCGAAAAGTATAAGAGCGGATGAAAGCGCCGGCTTTATCCCGTCCCTAAACGAGGAAAACAGCGCGTCCTCCGCCTCACCCTGACCGTAAAGCGTGATCCCGCCGCAGTATTCGCTTGCTATGTAGTTTTGAAGCTCCTGCATTTTAAATTACCCGTTTATATATCCCAGTGCTGTATTCAGTACCCCTTTTATGAGCGGCAGGCAGACGGTAAGTATGCCGAGCTTGCCCGCCGTCAGTATTTTCAAGCCGGCGGAGGCTTCGCCGCTGTCCTTGCAGATATCCGCGGCGGTGTGCGCTATGAAGCCTATGCCCGCGGATTTGAATATGTACGGCAGATATTCGTTTATTCCGTCCGTTGCCGGAACTGTCAGCCCGTTTTTTATATACAGAAAGCCTTGTACTATAAGAAAAACGAGCCATACGGACAAAAGCACGGAGAGGATGCCGCCTATCCCCGCCTCTATCCGCTTTACTGCGGAGATCAGAAGCGCGAGCGACGCCGCGAGGATGCAGACGGCCGCCGCTTCCGTCACAGTCCGAACGAGGCGCGGATATACGAAAACAGATCGGATACCCGGCCGACTATCATCAAAAGTATCACCACGATCCCGCAGAGAGACAAAAGCATCGCCATTTCCTCCCTGCCGGACTTTGAAAGCACCACGTACGTCACCGCGACGAGCAGACCTACGCCCGCCGCCTTAAAAATAATATCTATATCCAAAACGTCCTCCTTTATCAGAGGAAAATGATGACCGCAGAGATCCCGGTAAAAAGGGAGAGCGCGATATATAATTTCGGCGCGTTTTTGCTCTTTTTGCGGCGTTCTTCAAGGTACGTTTCATACTGCGATATAAGACTGTCGAACGCTCCGCGCTGTACCGCCGCGTCGCCCTTGCCGACGACGGAGCAAAAGTCGCGGAATATACCGCGCTCCGCGCCGTTCAGTTTTTTAAGCGTTTCCTCATACGCGGAATATATGCCGTCCGTTTTATCTCTCTGAAAAACGGGGAGACGGGACAGTATTATATCCGTCGGCGTCATGTTTTCGCATATCTCGTCTCTTATATACTTCATAACCCTGTATATCTCCTCCGATACCCGGAGCGCCTCGCCCGAGGCCGAGGACAGCAAAAGACCGACGGATAAAGAGGATATTATTATCAGAGCCGCGCCCGCGTATTTCATAAGCTTTTATCTTTTATATCAAAACAGAATTCCGTGCCGCGCCGCGACAGAAAAACGTACTTTTCAAATATGCCGCCGTCATATAGCAGCTTCAGGTTCGGACGGCTGAGTAATGATCTCATACAGTCCGCGTGCGCGGTGCAGATGAGTATTACGCCGCCGCTCTGCGCGGAGAGAAGCGCTCTCGCCTCGTCGTCGCCGCCGAGCTCGTCGCAGAGCACCGCCTGCGCGGACATATTGCGGACGGCGCATTCCACCGCGGCAGCCTTCTCCTTGCCGCAGATATAGTCCGCGAAAAGCGGCTTTTTCTCCGGCAAAAGCTCGTATTTCGTGTCGCAGACGACTATCCTCATGCCGTACCTTGCGCAGAGCTGGTACGCTATATCGCGTAAAAGCGTCGTTTTACCGACGCCGGGCGGAGAGCATATGAGCATTGAAACGACGCCCGTTTCTTCAAGCAGTTTTACGCTGCACCCGCGTATCTCGCGCGGGATGCGTATGCAGATGCCGTCTATGCCGTAGACCGGGCCTCCGAGCACGCCGTACGTCGATACCCCCGCGCGCACTCTGCCGGAGGATGAAATGTAGCCGCGCTCAAGCTCGTCTCTGTGTGAGTGGAACGACGTCCTGCACAAAAGCGCCGCGCAGCCGTCCAGATCCTCTTTCGTGCATATGTACGGGGGTCCCGACAGATTTCCCGTCTCGTCAAAAACGACGTTTTTGTCCGCCGCGGAGACGGAGAGCGCGCCGTTAAGCCGCAGTCTTATCTCCGTCACCTCCGACGCGAGCCGCGGATATTTCATGCAGAAAAGATTCAGTATGCCGGATATGCGTTTAGGCAGGTACGGGTACGCCTCAAACACGGGCAAGCGATCGTTTTTTATATCCGTCAATCCGCCACCTCCCGTACGCTTTGTTTCAATATATGAAAGCGGGAGGGTTATTATTACAGAGCGTTGAATAACAAATCGCGTGCGTGGCAAAAATAATGTTATCCCGGATGTTTGTTTGCGGGATCGGTGTTCGCCTCATTTAACAAATTTCGTCGGCTTTGCCGACACCTTCACTCGCGTAAGCGAATATAACTTGCACAAGCAAATATAACTTTCCGCTTTTGCGGCATAGAGGTATCTTATGTATTCTTCCGTCATTCTTGCCGGCGGGCTGGGGACGCGGCTGCGGCCGCTGACCGACACCGTGCCGAAACCGATGCTTCCCGTCGGCGGGGAGCCGAACCTTGTCAGATTATGCGAGCATCTGTGCAAAAACGGCTTTGAATCCGCCGTCGTTACGCTCAGATACCTGCCCGACAAAATAAAAGAACAGCTGACGGACACCTGCCGCGGCGTTGATCTGAAATACGTCTGCGAGGACGAGCCGCGCGGCACCGCGGGCGCCGTCAAAGCCGTTTCGCATATGCTTTGCGACGATTTCCTTGTCATATCCGGCGACGCGGTCTGCACTCTCGATCTGTCCGCGGCGTTTGAGGAGCATAAAAAAAGCGGTGCGCTCGTCACGATCATCACGCACACCTCTAAGGAGCCCTTGCAGTACGGCTGTGTTGTGAGCGGCGCAGACGGCAGGATAATCGGCTTTTGCGAAAAACCGTCGTGGCAGCAGGTGATGTCCGACAAAGTAAACACGGGCATATATTTTTTATCAAAACGCGCGCTCGACTACGTGCCGGATAACGGCGCCTGCGATTTTTCACGCGACGTTTTTCCGAAAATGATGCAGAACGGCGAGCTTTTATATTCCTGCGAGGCTGAGGGGTACTGGCGCGACATAGGCTCGTTTTCCGAATATCTTGCGGCAAACCGCGACATGATAAGCGGCGGCAATAACGCGGAGACCGAGGGCTCAGTTTACGGCGACGATTTCCGATTAGGCAAAAATTCCGCCTTTATTAACTCCGTCGCCTTTGACGGGGTGAGCATAGCGGACAACTGCTCGGTCGTCGGCAGTATTTTAGCGCGCAACGTGACAGTCGGCGACGGCTGCGTTCTGCGCGACGGCTGCGTGATAGGAGAGGGCGCGGTTATAAACGACGGCGTTCACCTTGGCAGCGGCGTGGTGATCGGCACGGGCAAAACCGTCACAAAAAACAAGGGAGACGAAATAATGGTAAGATCCGATCTTATTAAGGACGGACGGGTGGTCATATCCGATAAGGAACAGACGGCGGCTGAGATTTACAGGCTTTCAAGAGCTATAGCGAAGGCGGCGGACGGCTGCGTCGGCGTATGCTGCGACATAGCCGGCAAGCGCGAGGGCGAGGCGGAAATGGCGTCGTATTCCCTCTGCGACTGCGGCGCGCGCGTTTATTACTTTGGCAGATGCTCGAAAGCCGAGGCTAAGTACGCGGGTCAAATTTTCGGTACGGTGCTCAATTTATATTTTTCAAACGGCGAAGACGGTGATCTGACGGTTTGGCTATACGACGAGACGGGTCTGGCGCCTACCGCCGCGTATGAAAAAAAGATCTGCGACGCGTACAGATCGGAGCCGGAAAAATCGGGCGGCGGCAAAACGGAGCGCATAAGCGGTCTGTCCGCGGCGTATAAAAACGCGCTCGCGCACGCCGCGGATCTGAGGGGCGTATCCGTCACGGTCGTATCTTGTGCGGAAGCGGACGGGGTCGAACAGGCCTGCGCCGCGGCAGGCGCGTCGACCGGGAAGCCCGCGTCTCCCTATACGGAAAAGGACGAGTTTACGGTTAATTTATCGGAAAGGGCGGCTTTGCTCGGTCAAAACGGCGTTTTCTGTACGTTTGACGAGTGTTTGTTGATACTGTTGTCTTTGATATCGCCGGAGGAGCATCCCGTCATATCCCTGCCGTATTTTATGCCGCGGATATATGAAAAAACGGCGAAAAGCCGCGGAATAAGGGTGCAAAGATACCTTCACAAGCCGTCGTACGAGCAACGGACGGACACGGAGGCGAGACGCGCGAGATCTCTTTGTCCGTTCTGCCACGATCCCGCGTTCTGCGCCGCGGTTTTGATGTCTGAATTGAAGAAAAACAAGCTGACTTTATCAAAAGCCGCCGAAAAGTACGCAAAGGGCGTTATACGACGCGAGGATATAAAGGTTTCCGACAAAGAAAAGGCGGCGTGTATGAGAAGACTTTACGAGGCGTATATGCCGTACCAGGTCAGCGCGTCGGACGGCGTGAGCGTCGTAGAGGGCGGCGCGGAGGGCGTTGCGATGGCGGCGGATACGGATAAAATAAGGATAGTCATATCCGCCGACAGCGAGGAGGCGGCGGAAGACGCGGTCGGCGAGATAATGATGCGGCTCGGCTTTCCGCGTTCATAAAATCTTTATATTAACTGTCTTGAAGAAACGGCGTATAAATGGTATAATTCCTATAATAATCAAAACTTTACGCGGCTTGACGCCGCTACATATATACAAATAACAAAACCACGATAATATCGCGGTGTTTTCTCTATGAAAACCGGAAATGAGGTAAAAATAATGACGAAAAAGAAAAAAACGGAGGCGTCGGGCAAGCTGAAGGTAGCCATGCTCGGCGGCCTTTATGAGATAGGAAAGAATCTGGCGGTCATCGAATATGAGGGAGAGATACTCGTTGTGGATTGCGGTCTCGGTTTCCCGGACGACGATATGCTCGGTATCGACCTCGTAATACCCGACGTCACGTACCTTAAAGAAAACGAGGATAAGATAAAGGGCATAGTTCTGACGCACGGACACGAGGACCATATAGGCGCGCTCCCGTACGTTTTGCAGCAGATAAGCCCGCCCGTTTACGGCACGCCGCTTACGATAGGTATTTTGCGCGGCAAGCTTGAGGAGCGGACGTACGAGACAGAGCCCGACCTTAACGTAGTGCGCGCCGGACAGAAGATAAAGCTCGGCTGCTTTGAGGTCGAGTTCATAAACGTTAACCATTCGATACCGGACGCGGTGTGCCTTGCGATAAACACGCCCCTCGGCATGATAATCCATTCGGGCGACTTCAAAATCGATCTGACGCCGGTCGACAGCCCGATGATAGACCTGCCGCGCATAGGCGAGCTCGGAAACGAGGGAGTTCTGCTTCTGATGTGCGAATCCACTAACGCGGAGCGCCCGGGTTATACTCCGTCCGAGCGTCTTGTCGGCGCGTCGCTCGATTCCATATTTTTCAGAAACGCGGACAAGCGCATAACGATAGCGACGTTTTCGTCAAACGTACACAGAGTTCAGCAGATAATAAACACGTCCGAAAAGTACGGCAGAAAGGTCGTCATAAACGGCAGAAGCATGCAGAATATCGTGTCCTGCGCCATGGAGCTCGGATATATGCACGCCGCCGAGGGCACGCTTATCGATATACTCGATATTAAAAAATACAACCCGGAGCAGTTAACGATAGTCTGCACGGGCAGCCAGGGCGAGCCGATGTCCTCGCTTTACAGGATGGCGTTTTCGGAGCACAGCAGGATAGAGCTTTCGCCGAAGGACGTCGTCGTAATCAGCGCGAACGCCATACCGGGCAACGAAAAGCTTGTCAACAATATAATAAACGAGCTGTTCAGAAAAGGCGTCAACGTCATATACGACGCGATAGTGTCGGACGTTCACGTTTCCGGCCACGCGTGCCAGGAGGAGCTCAAAACCATGCACGCGCTGACTAAGCCGAAATACTTTATGCCTATACACGGCGAGTACAAGCATCTTGCCACGCACAAGAATCTGGCTCTGTTTTTGGGTGAAAAGCCGGAAAACATATTTATATCCGAGGTCGGACGCGTGCTTGAAATAGACAGCGAGGGCGCACGCTTCAACGGCACGGTGCCGTCCGGCAAGGTGCTTGTCGACGGTTACGGCGTGGGCGACGTCGGCGGCATAGTTCTGCGCGACAGGCGCCATCTGTCGCAGGACGGCATAATAGTCGTCTGCGCGTCCGTTTCAACGGAATCGGGGCTTTTGCTGTCGGGACCCGAGATATACTCCCGCGGCTTCGTCTACGTGCGAGAATCCGAGGATATGATGGACGATCTGCGCGAGCTGACGGCAGGGATAATTGAGGAATTCTACGACAACGCGGATAACGACTACGCGGCGATGAAAACACGCATAAAGGATGAGACAGCGAAATATATCAGTATAAAAACGAAGCGCAAACCGATGATACTGCCGATAATTATGGAGATATGAAAAGATTTTTATCGCTTTTGATACTGCTTTTGCTCGCCCTATCCGCTTGCGTATCGCCCGCCGATATGCGGGAAACGACGACGTGCGCGACAACCGAAACGCGTGCGGAAACAGAGACGGACGTAATAACAAGCAACGCGGCGACGGAAGAGCAGACGACGGCGGAGCGGACGGAGGACACGACGCAAAGCCCGCCCGAAAAAACGGAGAAGCCGACTGTAAATGGGTATATACTGATCGAGCCGGGCGTCGCCATGATATACGGCTCGTGCGCAAAGGATTCCGAAATAAAATTAAAATCCGATATTGAAGAGTTTACCGCGCACTCTGACGGGGAATATTTCGCCGTCGCGGCTGCTCTTAACGAAAAGGGCAAGACCGAGATAACGCTCGCCGCAAAAGCGGACGGGGCAAAAGAGAGCGACACCGTTTCCTTAAGCGTGAAAAACAACAAAAACGCAAGCAAATCAAACGTTACCGTAACGCTCGGCTCACGCGTTACAGAAAAGAAGGTTTTACCAGATATATACGGTACGAACGTGATGTCGGACGACGAGATAAAGGCCCTGAAAAAAAACGTGCAGTACAGGATAAGGACTGCGAAAAAACGCGCCGGCAAGGACGTAAAGACAGTTTATATAATAGTCCCCGATCCGTTAACGGTCTATTCCGAGGAGCTGACGGAGGAGATGAATGACAGTATAGTATCGAAAAACGCGAGGATGAAACAGGTGGTCGACGTCCTGTCAAAGATCGACGGCGCGACGGTGATAGACTTGACGGAGGCGCTGATCGAAAACAAGGATAAAGGCAAGCTGTATTACAAGCTTGACAGCCACTGGACGGAGCTCGGCGCGTTTTACGGTTATCAGACGGTCATGAAAACGCTCGGGCTGCCGTATCACGAATTGTCCGATTATTCCGTTGATTATATAGACATAGACGACACGGATATGAACGTGTATTCCGGCGTGGGATTGGGTGAAATGTACGAGTCCGCGCCTTATCTGACCGCGAAATTCAAGGAAAAAACGCCTTACGGCAAAAATAAAGAGGACACCGCGAGGATCTGGAGCTTTGTAAACGAGTTTTTCAGCGGCAGACAGTCAAGGACGGATATCGATGAAGACGGGCCGACGGCGATGTTTTTGTTCGATTCATACGGGCTGAATATCATACCGTACCTTGCAGAGCATTTCAAAACGTTCGTAACGCAGCCTATATGGAGCTACAGCGTCGATTACTCGCTCGTATCGGAGATTGAGCCCGATTACATAATAGAGCTTTTGGCGGAAAGAGATTTAAACGAGCTTCTGACGGGAACGTGAGGAAAATTATGGATAAAAACGCATATATTCAGGGGCTGTTTGATATGGCGTCGTCCGTCTCCGTATGGATGGGCCCGTCGTATTCGAGAACGTACCTGTTTGATAACGACAGCTTTGAAAAAGAGCTGAAAGAAAGCTTTAAGCTGAGTACCGAAATGTTTTCATATTCCGGGCTTTCTTTCGGTGATTTGATATATCAGCTTTTCGGATATGAAAACGAAGGCGGTAAAAAAGTATCGGAAAGCCTTATTTACCACGTAAAAAAAGAGCTCGGCGAGCCGGAGCGCGCCGATGTTATAGATGAAGAATATATTGAAATATTGGAAAAAAGAAGCAGTCCGTTCCCGTTCACGTGCGTCGAAGAAGCGGCGGTCGTGAGGTTTGAAAAATATACCCTTTTGCTCGTAGTCGGAAATAACGAATAAAAATAATAGGCGCGCGGGTGGCAGGGGGGGGACACCCGCGCGCGCGGCATGCGCCGCATTTTTTTATTTCATTATAAACGGCGTGTATTTTAAAAAGTACGCCCCGTCTTTTACGGTTTTCGTGCAGAAGCAAAACAGACCGTCGGATAAGCATTGAAGCTCGAATTGTTTTTTTGATATATCGGACAGTTTTGATTTATCCGCGGGCTTTGTTATTATATCTATGGTTTTCGTTTTTCTTATACCGGACAGATATGAAAGACCTGCGGCGTCCGCGGCGAGCAGCTGCGTGAACGCCGGTTTTTGTTTTAAGCACGCCTGATCTATTCCGAAACAGGAGTACAGCGCGGCTCTTTTTATTCTCGCGTTCGTGAACTGCGAGGACGAGGCGATAGTCACAAGCGCGTCAAAGCCGTCCGCGATCAAAGCCGCTTTTGATATGCGCGATATGAGCCCGTTTTCACCGTCCGCGGCGCGCTTGTACGGGCTTGCGCGCAGGTGCGACAAAATTATCCGCTCCGCGTATTTTATATCGGCGGGGAATTCCGCCTTTGACAAGACCTCTTTCGCGTAGCCCGGTATAAGATCGAGCGGCGCGTCTGAGGCTTTTATTTCGGTGGACGAGCAAAAGCCGCTTTTCCGCTTTATCGGCGCGATAATGAGGCCGGGGCAGAGCTTTTTCGCCGCTTTTATGTATTCAACACCTAAAATATCGTTCGGGCTTGAAAATATCTCGCCGTCACCGTATAGCAGACTGCGCGCCTCGGCGTACGGCTTTTTCGTTTGCTTTATATAATCTTTAATTTTGTTTTGAAATTCTTTCGACGATACGGCGTCCGCGGCGGCGGTAAGTCTTTTCAGATCCGCGCATTCGGAGCCGAAAACGAGCGTATCGCCCTTTTTGTATATCCCCGAAATAACGGACAAAGCGCCCTCGGAGAAGCGCTCGGCGCTCGACATACACCACGGGAACGGTAAAGACAGCACAAGGTCCGCGCCGCCTTTTACGGCGCATTCGGCGCGCAAAAACTTATCCGCGCAGGCCGGCTTTCCGCGCTGGACGAAATTCCCGCTCATAACGCAAACGACCGGCTCGCCCGGACGCGTTTTCTTCGCCCCGGATATGATATATTCATGCCCGTAATGGAACGGGTCGAACTCGCAGACTATAAAAACAGCCATAAAACACCTCAAAATATCAAAAAAACTCGGATTTAGTCTCACAATTAATAAAATGGTACTTGATTATCTACAAATTTTGTTGTATATTCATTATATATGCTTTTATTTAAAAATGCAATAGAAAATCCGAAATATTTAAAAAAGACAGGAGAAACATCAAATGAACGTACTTGTTGTAAACGCGGGCTCCTCGAGCCTTAAGTATCAGCTGTTCGACACGGAAGCCGACAAGGTCTTGGCAAAAGGTATATGCGAGCGCATAGGCACACAGACGCCGAAGGGCGTCGGCGCCGAGGGCAAGATCGAACACAGAAAAGGCGACAGCCCCAAGATAGTCAAAGAGATACCGATGGAAAACCACGCCGTGGCGACCAAAATACTCGTCGACACGCTGACAGATCCCGAGATAGGCGTTATAAAGGATATGAGCGAGATAGAGGCGGTCGGCCACCGCATAGTTCACGGCGGTCCGTACTTCTACGAGAGCGTTCTTATCACGGACGACGTTATAGAGAAGCTTGAAAAATGCGTTGACTTCGCTCCGCTTCACACCGTTCCGCACCTTATGGGCATAAAAGGCTGCACCGCCGTTATGCCGAACGTTCCGCAGGTACTCGTATTCGATACCGCTTTCCATCAGACCATGCCCGAGGAAGCCTACACCTATCCGCTTCCTTATGAGCTCTGCGAAAAATACAAGATCCGCCGTTACGGCGCGCACGGCACCTCCCACCGCTTCGTCTCAGGCGAGATGATAAAGATAATGGGCGGCAAGGCCGAGGGTACGAAGATAGTCACCTGCCACCTGGGCAACGGCTCCTCCATATCCGCCGTAAAGGACGGCAAGGTCCTTGACACGAGCATGGGCTTAACGCCTCTTGACGGTATAATGATGGGTACGCGCTGCGGCGCCATCGACCCCGCCATCGTTCCGTTCGTAATGGAGCGCGAGGGCTATACTCCCGCCGAAATGAACGAGATAATGAACAAGAAGAGCGGTTTCTTAGGCGTTTCCGGTCTTTCCTCCGACAGCCGCGACATTGAAAAGGCGGCGGCCGAGGGCAACCCGAGAGCACAGCTCGTAACAAAGATCACCGCGTATCAGATAAAGAAATTCATCGGCGCCTACACCGCCGCCATGGACGGTATCGACGCGCTCGTATTCACCGCGGGTCTCGGCGAGAACAACCCCGAGCTTCGTTCCAGAGTTTGCGCCGGCCTTACGTTCCTCGGCATAAAGATAGACGAGGAGCTGAACGCCGTATCGCACCACCAGCCGAACATCGTAAAGCTCTCGACCGACGAATCGAAAGTCCTCGTATACCTCATCCCGACGAACGAGGAAAAGGTAATAGCGCAGGATACCGAGCGTCTTGCAAGAGAATACTTGAAAAAATAATTGACAAATCAGAAAAAATCCTCATATCATACAACAGTATGACATGGGGGTTTTTGTTTTGAATAAAGAAAAATATTTTGCCGCCATAAACTCGGGCTCCGGGTTTATAAGCTATTTTGACAGGATATTCAATACCGCCGCCGCGTCGCGGCTGTACGTGATAAAAAGCGGGCCGGGAACGGGAAAATCAAGCATGATGAAGCGTATAGCGGAGGCAGCGGAGAAGGCGGGAAATAAGGTAGTATATTTCTATTGTTCGTCCGACCCGTGCTCGCTTGACGGCATACTTATACCGTCCTTGTCCGCAGGCGTTCTGGACGGTACCGCGCCGCATGCGACGGATCCGAAATATCCGGGCGCGGCAGACGTTTTGCTTGACTTTTATCCGTACCTTGACGATAAAAAGCTTGCGGAACACAAAGCGGAGATAATCGCGCTGACGGACAAAAACAGAGCGCTGCACAAAAAATCTTCGTCTTACAGACGGTACGCGGCGCTCGCCGCGAGGGAGGCGCTTGATGCCGTGCGCGAATGCGTCGATACGGATAAGCTGAACTGTGCCGTAAAGAGAGCCGCGGGAGCGGTCAAGGCGGAAAAGGGCAGAGCGGAGCACAGGCAGATCTCCGCATTCTCCTCGCGCGGCCGCGTGAGATTCGACACCTATGAGCAGTCGTCACACAAAATAAACGCCGTCTGTGACGAGCACGGCTCCGCCTGCCTTTTCATGAATTCGCTCAGGGCGGAGCTTATAAAAAAAGAGACCGCGTTTTATTACAGTACCGATACGCTGTTGCCCGAAAACTGCGAGGCGATATTTTTGCCCGACGCAAAAGAATGCTTTGTGATAACCGGCAAGGCCGCCGATACGGACAGAGGCG
This sequence comes from uncultured Ruminococcus sp., assembly GCA_902797235.1. GTDB lineage: Bacteria > Bacillota > Clostridia > Oscillospirales > CAG-272 > UBA1248. The sequence goes on from CADBSB010000006.1 coordinate 22,617, forward strand.
ATTACACAAAGGTAATAAATATGAAGCGGTTTATAAAGCCGGACGCGTACAAAGCCGCACGCGGCAGGATAAGGCTTTGCGAGAAAACGAAAAAAGCGCTCGACGACGAGGCGCTGAAAATAATAACCGCCGCGGGTGAGACCCACGACGAGCTTGAAAAATATTACATATCCGCGACGGATTTCGACGGCGTCAGAGCGGAGACGGACATGGTGATAGAAAAACTAAATATATAATTTAAATGCGTAAATAAAACCCCGTCGCTAATCGCGGCGGGGCTTTCTTACGGCAAGTTTAGAGTTTAGATTTTTGCCTTACGGCAAAAAGTTATGAATTCGGCTTACGCCGAATGTTTTTAATTTTGAATCAACTCATCTATCATTTTATTTATGTTTCCCGCGCCCATTATAACGGCGGCGTCGCCTCTTTTGAGGACCGTTTTAAGGTAGGCGGCGACGGCGGAAAGGTCTCCCTTATACGTTCCGTTTTTCGTGTCCGCCGCGAGCTTTTCGGCGGACATTCCGAGCGTATCCGTTTCACGCGCGGCGTAGATGTCGCAGAAAATGACCTCGTCGCAGTCCTTGAACGCGTTGACGAACCCGTCGTAGAATTCGGCGGTGCGGGAGTAGGTGTGCGGCTGGAATGCGACGTACAGCCTGCCTTCCGTCTGCTCTCGCGCGATCGACAGCGTGGCTTTTATCTCGTCCGGGTGGTGGGCGTAATCGTCGTAAATTTTTGCGCCGTTGCATTTGCCCTTGAATTCAAATCTTCTCGCCACGCCCTCGAATTTTTCGATGCCCTTTGCCGCCGCTTTTCCGTTCACTCCGAGAAGCACGCAGACGCCGATGCAGCAGAGCGCGTTATACACGTTGTGCAATCCGAAAACGCCGAGCTTTATATGCGCGTACTTTTTGCCCTTGTACATCGCGTCGAATTCCGGGGTTTTGCCGTCCATGCGCAGATTTTCGGGGTAAACGTCGGCGGTTTTTTCCATGCCGCATTTTATCAGCGTTCCCTTATAGCCCTCGATCGCCGCCCTGCAGTTTGACGAATCTATGTTGACTACGGCGTAAGGGGACTGGCTGATATATTTTTTGAAAGAGCTGATATAATTATCCACGTTTTCAAAATAATCCGCGTGGTCGAAGCCGATATTCAGTACGAGCGCGATCTTCGGGAAGAACGAAAGGAACGAATCCGTGTATTCGCACGCCTCAAAAACAAGGCAGTCGTTTTTTCCGTGTCTGTACGCGGAGCCGACGTCCTTCATCACCGCGCCGTTCAGCACCGTCGGATCGAGCCCCGCGCTTTCAAGCGCCGCGCCGAGCATGGCGGTGGAGGTGGACTTGCCGTGAGTGCCCGCGACGCCTACGGACGTTTTGAAAAACGTCACCGCGTAACCGAGAAAATCGGCGCGGCGGATGAGCGGAAAACCGTTTCTTTCCGCGTACGCGTATTCCGGGTTGTCGCTGTGTATCGCGGCGTTGTAGACGAACACCGTGTAGCCCTCGCAGTTCTTTACGTCATGCCCCTCGTAAACGGTTATTCCCCGGGCTTCAAGGGCTGACGTTACGGGCGACAGGGTCCTGTCCGAGCCGCCGACTTTTTTGACTTTTCCCGCCGCTATTTCGGCAAGGCTCGACATGGAAACACCGCCTATTCCTATGAAATAAACGTTGTTCTCGCGTGATAACAGTTCGTCGATTTTTTGTGGTGAAAAATAGGTAAATCCTGACATAATTAATACAAATCCTCTTAAAAATGAATTGATAATAAACATCGAAAAAAAATTAACAAACGAGCACAAACTGTTAAACAACAGTCAATTAAAACGCATAGCATTCCAATGTTTAGAGTAATATAATAAATGACATACAAAATGTACAAAATTTTATTTCTGTAATCCACAGTAAAGGAGAGATAAAGATGGAGATCACCGGAGTAAAAGTAAGAAAAGCGTTCGAAGAGGGGACAATGAGAGCGATTGTATCCGTCACGCTTGATAATCAGGTGGCGGTGCACGATATAAAGGTAATTTACGCAAGCGAGAGATTTTTCATAGTGATGCCCTCGCGCAAGGTTGCGGAAAATTCATACCGTGATATAGTTCATCCCATAAATTCCGAATTCCGTGCAAAACTTGAAAAAGCCGTTATAGACGCTTATTTCGAGCAGAAGGACGCTTTGCTTGAGGAAGCGCGCGCCATCGCGGAGCAGGCCGAGCCGAAGACCGAAGAGGAATAATGACAAAGCGGATCGCCGCCCTACCGGGCGGCTTTTTCCGTTTTCAGCTTCTTTTTTATGCGGCGCTTGATCTTGACGACGTCGGACAGCATTTTGAGCGAATCCGAAAAAACGTGTATCTTTGATTCCCTGTGGTTAATTATTTTAACGGGTAACTCCCCTATGCCGTATCCGAGATACGACGCGGTCATTATCGCCTCAAAATCGAAGGCGAAGCCGTCCGTTTCGCAGCGGGAGAATATCTCGTGCGCGGCTTCCTTTGTAAAGCCCTTTACGCCGCACTGTGAATCGGATAGTCTGAAACCGCCGAGGATCCCGAGGACCTTTATATATATCTTTGACGCGAGCTTGCGTATCGCCGTATATCCCTCGTAGCCGTCGGAGGACAGGTTCCTGCTGCCGACGACCATTTTTTTGTCCGGATTGTTTTTGAAAAACTCGGCCACGCGTCCTATAACGTCGACGCCGAAGGCTATATCGCAGTCCGTGAAAAGCGCTATGTCACCGTCGGAGGACAGCATTCCCGTGCGCACGGCGCAGCCCTTGCCGCGGTTTTTTTCGTAGCGGACAAGTCTTACGTTTTTGTGGTCCTTCGCGTATTCAAGAACGGCGTCGCCGCAGCCGTCCGTCGAGCCGTCGTCCGCGAATATAAGCTCGTAATCGTCGAAATTCGAGGATAGGTATCCGTCAAACTGTCTGACGGACGATCTGATTATCGACGATTCGTTATACATGGGTATTATTACGGATAATCTCATCAACTCAAACCTCGTATACGCCTATGAGCTTTGCGTGGAACGCCCAGCGCATACCGTCGCCCCTGACCGTGCAGGTGGACAGCGTCAGTATCTTTGAATCCTTGTCGAACGTCACGTCTTTTTTGAAGATGGATTTCTTTTTGCATCTCTCGCAGAATTCAAGGAATTCGTCGTCGCTCGTAAAGTAGGTCTGTATATAATTGTACTTCGCCGACGTGTCGTAAACGGAGAACAGCTCGTAGGTGTACATACCTTTCGCCGTGACGATATTTATGACCTGGTTCTGGAAAGCCTTTTCGTTTATGGCAAAATCGAGCAGCGGCGCGAACATTATGCTCGCCGTGTTCATGTTGTGGCCGTATATTATGAGGTTCCTGTTCGAGAGGGCGTTGCGCGAGCAGCGGTAGTCCGCGAAGATCGAGCCGTAGCGCGTGTACGTACCGTCTAATTCCGCGTAAAGATACGTTTCGTTATCCTTGCCCTGCATTATTATATAGTTGACGCCCGTGCCCGGAACGTCTATCCAGCCGTAAATATCGGGATAGCTGCGCTGTAAGCCGACGAACTGGGCGCGCGTGCTCTCAAAATATTCGTTATATTCTTTTTTCTCGCCGCTCGTAACGTCGCCTATATCTATTATCGACATGGACTGACCGAGCTCGGGCGTCGCCTCGTCCTCCAAAGACTTTTCCATGGTGGGTATTACGTCAAGCGTTATTTCGCCGCTTTTTATCTTTGAAAAATAATCGCTCAACTGCTGTTTTTCGGCGTACTGCAAGGCGTACGACGCGACGTAACCCGCCGCGCCCAAAAACACGAGGAAGCATAAAAGCATCGCCGTGTACCTTATAGCGCCGCCGAGCGCCGTTCTTATGAGCGTTTTTCTCGTTACCTCGTTTCTTTTTGAAAGATCCGAAGGACGCGCGGACGATAACGCTTTTGTGAATTCTGTCTCGTTATTTTCCTCTCCGGTGTGTAAAACGCTGTCGTTTTGCGCGCTGTTTTTGTTTTCTTTCATATAAATATCCTTACGCAGAAATCCTGTATCTTATACTTGTACTTATATTATTGTATTTGCAAAATTTTAATTATGCAAGCGATTTTTTTGTATTTTCATATTTTTTAGGCGCGTTTATGCGTAAATTTTCCGCCGCGATTTGAAAAACGGCATAAAAACGGGGATGATAATATAGATTGTTAATAATGATTTATATTTATTTCGGACGTAAATTCAGGCTGAGCGTTTTAGTGCCGCTTTTGATATTTCTGCGCTTTTATTCGGGGGATTCCGTATTGACGGCGGCGGCAGCGGTAATAATACATGAGGCGGCGCATTTTACGGCCGGCGCGGCGCTCGGGCTTAAAACGGAGACGGTGACGCTGTCGCCGCTCGGCGCGGACATAAAATACCGCGGCGTGATACCGTACAAAACGGAAACGGCGGTGGCTTTGTCCGGCCCTCTCGTCAGTATAATCGCCGCGTTCGCCGCGCGTTTCATCTCTTATGATTTTTTCACCGTCAGCCTTATATACGGACTTCTGAATCTTCTGCCCGTACCGTGCTTTGACGGGGGCAGGGCGCTTAACGCCCTTGTTTTCCTGTTTGCGCCGTACCGTACGGCGGACGTGATATGCTCCGTTATCAGCACCGTTTTTTTGATCCTTTTATATCTTTTTTCCGTTTTTATTCTTTTTTACACGTCGTTCAACGCCTCGCTTTTGTTTATCTGCGCCTATATTTTCGTTAAATCATATATTAAAATGGCAAATTGAGGGGTAAAATAAGTGTATTTATCAAAAAATAAAGTTTTTTTAGGTAAAAGTATTGCATTTTAAAAAAAATGTGGTATAATAAAAATGATAAATAAGGAATCGGTCTTCACATGATCGGTCGTCGGCGTGTCCGATGGGGCGGGGGCGAGGAGCCCTGAACGTCCGTGTGTTATATCTGGATCTTTAATCCTTTGCGGTTTTTTATCTGTATATGACGCCTTATAAAAGAATGGTAACATCTCTACCCTAAGGCAAAATTGAGTTCGCTTTAGCGGTCAGAGGTGTTTTTTTACATACAAGGAGCACTTATGGAACAGACAAAGATAATCGATTTGAAAAATATCAGCAAATCCTATAACGGAGAGACGGTTTTGAACGATATAAACCTTTACATCCGCGATAAGGAGTTCGTAACGCTTCTCGGTCCGTCCGGCTGCGGCAAGACGACCACCCTGCGTATAATCGGCGGCTTTGAGACGCCGGACACGGGCGACATATATTTTGACGGAGTAAAGATTAACGACGTTCCGCCGTACAAGCGCAACGTGAACACGGTGTTCCAGAGGTACGCGCTTTTCCCGCATTTAAACGTTTTTGAAAACGTGGCGTTCGGTCTGCGCGTCGCAAAGGTAAAGGAAAAGGAAATAGTAAAGCGCGTGAAGGAAACGCTTGAGCTCGTGAACTTGAAAGGCTTTGAGCGCCGCTCCGTCGCAACTCTGTCGGGCGGTCAGCAGCAGAGGGTCGCGATAGCGAGAGCGCTTGTGAACAATCCGAAGGTGCTTTTGCTTGACGAGCCGCTCGCCGCGCTCGATCTGAAGCTGCGCAAGGATATGCAGAACGAGTTAAAAGCCTTGCACGAGAGGACGGGCATAACGTTCATATACGTCACGCACGACCAGGAGGAGGCCCTCTCCATGTCAGACACCATAGTCGTCATGGCAAACGGAAAGATACAGCAGATAGGCACGCCGACCGATATTTACAACGAGCCGAAAAACGCCTTCGTCGCGGACTTCATAGGTGAATCGAACATACTTGACGGCGTTATGACGGAAGATTTCCTGGCGAAATTCGCGGGACACGAGTTCAAATGCCTTGACAAGGGCTTTGAGAAGAACGAGCCGGTCGATATAGTCGTCCGCCCCGAGGATATAGACATAGTCAAAGCCGAGGAGGGGATGCTCAAGGGCACGGTCACGTCCGTCACCTTCAAGGGCGTCCACTGGGAGATAATAGTCGATATACAGAATTTCAAATGGATGATACAGACGACGGATTACTGCGCGCTGGGCTCCGTTATAGGTCTGTCGATCGACCCGGACGCCATACACGTTATGAAGAAATCAGAATACTCCGATATGTTCGGCGCCTATTCGTCGTACAGCGATGAATTTGACGAGCTGTCCGTCGCCGATTCACAGCCGGCGGAAGAGGTAAAAGAAGAATGAAGCGCAAAACGTTCCTTGAAAGAGCGGCGGCGGTACCGCATATCGTCTGGATGATACTTTTCATCGTCGCGCCGCTTCTGTTCGTTATATATTTCGCGTTTACCGACGCAAGCGGAAAATTCTCGTTTTCAAACATAGTTAATCTTTCAAACTACGGCAACATATTCCTTATGTCCGTGCTGTTCGCGTTTTTGGCGACGGTGATATGCCTGCTTTTGGGCTATCCGCTCGCGTTCTTCATGTCACGGCTCAAGCCGTCAACGCAGAGAGCGGTCGTACTGCTCCTCATGCTTCCGATGTGGATAAGCCTGCTTATCAGAACGTATTCGCTTCTCGCCCTGCTTGACAACGGCGGACTTCTGAATTCGCTTTTGCAGGCGCTGAATTTGCCGACGGTGAAGATAGTGGGCACGCCCGGCGCGGTCATACTCGGTATGGTCTACGACTTTTTACCGTATATGGTGCTTCCGATATATACCACGCTTTCAAAGCTCGACATAAGACTGTTCGAGGCGGCGGAGGATCTGGGCTGCAACGGCGTAAAGACGCTGTTCAAGGTCGCGCTTCCGTTATCCAAATCCGGTATAATCTCCGGCATAACGATGGTGTTCGTTCCGTCGATCAGCACGTTCTATATCTCGCAGAAGCTCGGCGGCGGCAGATTCGACCTCATAGGCGATACGATAGAGCGCCAGTTCCTCATGAACAACAACAAAAACGTCGGCGCGGCTATATCGCTCGTCATGATGATACTGATACTTATTTCCGTCGCGGTGATGAACAAGTTCGGCGACGACGACGGAGGTGAGCTGATAGTATGAAGGTTTTATCAAAAATTTACATGGTGCTTATCTTCGCCCTGCTTTACGCGCCGATAATCGTGCTCGTTTTATTCTCGTTCAACAGGGCGGGTACGTTCAACAATTATTCCGAATTTTCGTTTTACTGGTATAAAGAGCTGTTCCGCGATTCCACGGCGCTCGACGCGCTTAAAAATTCGCTGATACTGGCGCTCTCGTCAGCGGCTATCGCCACGGTCATAGGCACGCTCGCCGCATACGGTATAAACGGTATGCGCAACAAGTACGTCAAGACCGTTATAAATTCGATAACGAACATACCGATGATGAACCCGGATATAGTTACCGGCGTTTCGATGATGCTTTTGTTCGCCGCGGCGTCCGCTATACCGTTTTTAAACGTGGAAATGGGCTTCGGCACGATGCTCATAGCTCACACGACGTTCAATCTGCCTTACGTGATACTTTCCGTTCTGCCGAAATTCAAGCAGATGGATAAGCATTTATCCGAGGCGGCGCTCGATTTAGGCTGTACGCCGGCGCAGACGTTTTTGCGCGTGGAGCTGCCGTTCATCATGCCGGGCGTCGTATCGGGCTTCATGCTCGGCTTCACGCTGTCGCTCGACGATTTCGTGATTTCGCACTTCGTCAGCTCATCCGATTTCAAAACCTTGCCGTTATACGTTTACAACCAGACGGCGCACGACGTAAAATTCAGTATGTACGCGCTCTGCGCACTTATGGTGTTCGCGATACTCGTGCTCATGATACTCGTGAACTTTGCCGGTGCCGACAGAAGTAATAACAAAAAGAAAAAGAAGACCCGCGCGGTCAGTAAGATTTAAGAGGAGAACAACAAATGAAAAAAATACTTGCTTTGATATTGCTTGCCGTTATCGTTTTGCCCGTGCTCGCATCCTGCGGAGCAGCAGGCGATACGATAACGCTGTACGTTTACAACTGGGGCGAATATATTTCCGACGGAAGCGAGGAATCGCTTGACGTCAACGCCGAATTTGAAAAATATTGCAGTGAAAGCGAAGAGATACACAAGATAACGGGCGGAAAAAAGGTCAAGGTCAATTATTCCACCTATTCGAGCAACGAGGATCTTTATGCAAAGCTTGAATCGAATACCGTCAGCTACGACGTCGTTATCCCGTCCGACTATATGATAGCCAGACTTGCAAAAGAGGGGCTGATACAGAAGATAGACGTTTCCAAGATCGAAAACTACGGCAATATATACGATAACTTCAAAAATCTGTTCTATGATGAAAACAACGAGTACAGCGTACCGTACACCTACGGCACCGTCGGCGTGATTTACGACACGTCGAAGGTCGACGCGGAGGACGCTGCCGATCACAGCTGGGCTCTTATGTGGAACGAGAAATACGCGGGCGATATACTTCAGTTCAACAACCCGCGCGACGCTTTCGGTGTGGCGCACTTCTACCAGGGCACGAATCCCAATACCACCGACGCGGACGAATGGATAAAGGCGCAGAAGCTCCTTAAAGATCAGAAAGCCGTTGTCCAGGGCTACGTCATGGACGAGGTCTTCAATAAGATGGAGAGCGGCTCCGCCGCCGTCGCGGTTTACTACGCGGGCGATTTCCTTACGATGTACGAGGATAACGAAAACCTTGATTTCTACTATCCGAAGGAGGGTACCAACGTATTCGTCGACGCTATGTGTGTGCCGACAAGCTCGAAGAACCCGGATCTCGCGCTTGAATATATAAACTTCATGCTCTCCGAGGAGATAGCCATAGCGAACGCCGAGGCGATCTGCTATGCGTCACCGAACAAGCTCGTCGTTGAAAACGAGGATTATAAGGAGTGCATGGCGGAGATACACGAGAACGCCATGGATATACTCTACGGCTACGACGAGGAAAAAATGGAGTACTTCCACGATCTGCCGGACGATACGAGAGCTCTTATGAACAACCTCTGGGAGGAGCTTAAAATAGACGGAGAAAAGAACACCGCCATTATCATAATCTGCTGCGTGATGTTCGCCGTATTCGCCGCCATAATAGTGTTTATGGTAATAAGAAAAAAGAAAAAAACGCTTTCCTACTGATAAACGGTGATAAATATGAAAAAAGAACTTGTATTCGTCATGATCGCGGCGGTGTGCGTGTTTGCGATAGCCGTGTTTATGATAGGCGGAGTACTTCAGGATGTTGATTATCACGACCTGTCAAAGCTCCCGCTGCTTGAACAGAAAGCGGCGTACGATAAAATGCAGACGCGCCGCACGATAGGCGAGGTAATGCAGCTCATAGGCGCGATATTGGCGCTGACCGGGTTTATTACCGTCACGGTCGTATCGCTTTCGATAAGCCACTACAACGCCAAAGAGGCGGAAAAGAAATACGTAAAAGAATAAAGAAAGAAGCTGTCGCGGTGTGCGGCAGCTTTTTTTTGCTTTTGGCAGGGGCGAGCAGCGCTAGTCCGTCTCGTTTGTTCGGATTTCATCAGGCGACCGATGGTCGTCCCTACAGGTCGCGCGGGGGCTCACGCATCCGACATCTTATTTTTTATACATTTCCACGATCGCTCTGTAGCTGCCGTTTTCAAGCAACTCTACGTTTTTCGGGTTTTTCCACGATATAACGCTGTTTACCGTGAAATCAAGCAGGTCGTCGGTATGGAATCTCTTTACGAGCGCGTCGAAACACGGTTTGTCGGACTTTGACAAAGCCGTGAGTTTCTCTGCCGCGGCAAGATTTTTATCGGTTATCCTGATAATATCGCCGTCCGTCGCGCCGCGGAATTCGCGGGCGATCAGATCGTTTCTCAGTCTTCCGAATATCGTCTCCGCCTGCGCGATAAGATACGCCTCGTCAAGCTCACAGCCGAGACTGTAAAGCCCGTCTCCGATCTTTTCAAGCGACGAGACCATTTCGTCATACGGGATATCGCGGTCGTAGAATTTTGATTTTACGAGCTTATCCGCGCCGAAATCGACCAGCTCGTACATATTGCGGGTCGCCCAGTACAGAAATTCCGGTCTGTCCTTTGTGAAAAGCTGTTCGTTCAGCTGCTCAAACGTCTGATACCAGCTTACGGCGTTATCGCGGTGGATCTGCAAGGCTTCATCCGTTTTGCCCTCCGCGTGGCGGAGTATCGCCTTCATTTTCCAGGCGCCCGTACGAATGCCTATATCGGTACAGCCGTCTAAGATCTTATCGCATATCTTTTCAAGCGCGTCCTTGTGCTTGAGCGCGAGGTCGAGGTCAGGCTCCGCGTCGTACACGCCGAAAGACCACATATAGCAGTACATTATTTTATAGTCGTTCGGATATTCGCGGTAAGCTTTTTCTATTATCCTGCGGTCGCCCGTTTTGCGGTACTCTGTCAGTATTTCGTCTATTTCCTTTTCGTACTTTTCCTTGTCATAGCCCATAAGCGTATCGAGCGATACGCCGAAGTAGAACGCGAGCGGCTGTAATGCCGTTATGTCGGGGAACGTGTCGCCGCGCTCCCATTTGCTGACCGCCGCGCAGGTGACGTTCATCGCCTCCGCGAGCTGTTCCTGCGTCACGCCCTTTTCCGTGCGCAGACGCTTGATATTTGCTCCTATCGTTATTTTCATAATAAACCTCCGAAAATAATATTTTCAGAAACGGCGCCCTTGTTTCTGACTATATTATATCACGGATTTGTTATTTGTACAGATAACATTCGGAAAGTTATTTTTAACTGCCGGTTGAATATTTATAGTGTGGGTGTAAACGGATCGCGCCGCAAAACGGCGCATGAATTGCCTTTCGGTATGAATTGTCATTTGACGTGAATTGAGCCTTACGGTTGTCCGTAAGGCTCATGAATTGCCCCTGCGGGGCGTTTTTAATCATTGATTTTTATTTCTTCACATCCGAGAGCGGAGATTTCATCGGGATCGTGGGTTATTATCAAAAGCAGTTTGTCTTTTTCAAGCTCTTTTATCAGATTTATGATTTTATCCCTTATATCCGCGTCAAGCGCTGTGAAAGGCTCGTCAAGGAGCAGTATATCGTGACCGTACGACAGCGCCCGGGCTATCGCAACTCTCCGGTTCATACCGCCGGAAAGCTCGGACGGGTACTTATCGACAGCTTCAATAAGTCCGACCTCGCGGAGCAGGGAAAGGCTTTTTTCTTTATCGCCGCAAGCCGTGAAAACGTTTTCGTACGCCGTCATTTGCGGAAGCAGTCTGTTCTCCTGGAATACGTATGAAATTTTGCCGTCCGCGTTTATTTCGCCCGCGTATCCGGTATCGAGCCCGGAAATCATACGGAAAAGCGTGGTCTTGCCCGCGCCAGACGGACCGGACAGGGCGTAAAAGCCTTTGTCGGGCAAGGACAGCGAAAATCCGTCGAATATCACGTTTTCATCAAACGCTTTTTTCAGGTCTTTTATTTCTATCATACTTACTCTTTTTCTTACTCAGATCAACCGCCGCCATGAGCAGCTTTTCGATTATAACGCTTATTAAGATCACCGTTACCGTCCACGCGAACATATCCGCCGTTTCAAGATAAACCTTTGACTGGTACAGCTTGTTGCCGATCGAATACGCCGCGAAGCACAGGACCTCCGACGCGACGCCCGCCTTCCACGCAAGGCCGAGGCACGTTTTCATTCCCGCGGTGAGGTACGGCAAAACGGACGGCAGATATACGGTTTTGAGCGTTTTGCGGCGCCCGAAACCGAAGATCTTTGCCACCTCAAGCAGCTGTTTATCCGTTTCGATTATCCCCTGTTTTACGTTTCCGTGTATGACGGGAAGCACCATGAGCGCGGAGATGAAAACCGGTATAAGCTCCTTGTTTATCCACACGAGCGCGAGGATTATGAAGGACGCGACGGGCGTCGCCTTTATCACGTTGTAGAGCGGTGATAAAAGCGTATCGACCGTTTTGAATTTTGCGCAAAGCACGCCCGATATTATGCCGAGCAGTACCGCCGCGGCAAATCCCGCGGTGATACGCAGGACCGACATAAGAACGGATATGTGGAAATCCGACGTTTTTATAAGCTCGATTAGCCGTACCGCCACGGCGGGCGGAGACGGGATGAGCACCTGTTTATTTACTATCAGCGATATTATCCACCACACGCCGACCCAGAATACAAGCGCGAGAGCCGAGCGCAGAGGAGAGGGAAGGCTGAACCGCCTCTTCATTTTACTCCGTAGTAGAACGCGTCGTCCGGCAGCTTGCCGCCGACGGATTTCGGCGCGGCCTCGAATAAAACGTTAAGCATCGCGGAAACGGAAGCCTTCATTTCGGCGCCTTCCACGAGTACGATGTTGCAGTTCGGCAGCGCTTTTTTGGCGACAGCCGCCTTCGGCACTATGCCCGCCGCCTCTATCATCGCAGACGCATCGTCGACGTTATTGTTGACGTAATCGACGGAGGCCTTGTATTCTTCAAGGAACGTCTTTAACGCCTGCGGATACTTTTCCGCAAAGTCTTTGTTTACTATAATACAGCCTTGAACAAGCTCAGTATCTGCGACCTTTCTCCATTCGGCGGTGAGGTCGAGCGCTATTCTGACGTCCTTGCTGTTGAGCAGGACGGAGGTGACGTTCGGCTCCGGGAGCATACCGAGGACCACGTCGCCCGACGCCATCTGCGTCGCCAGCTCCGCGTGCTCCGCAAGGTATTCGATCGTAACGTCGTTATCGGGGTCTATGCCGTTCTTCGTTAAGATATAACGCAGGGTATATTCGGGGTTTGCGCCCTGGCCCGTCGCGTATATCTTTTTGCCCTTTAAATCGGCGACGGAGTTTATTGTATTGCCGTTTTCAAGCACGTAAAGCACGCCGAGCGTGTTTACGCCCGCGACCGCTATTTTGCCCTCTGTCTTGTTGTAGAGGACGGACGCGAGGTTTACGGGGACGGCGGCTATCTCAAAATCGCCCTTTATGACCTCCGCGCTTATCTGATCGGGCGCGGACGCGATATTGAACGTGTACGTCTGTTTTGTTTTTGATTCCTTGTTATCGGATATGAGCTTTGCCATGCCCATACCGGTCGGACCCATGAGGGTGTAAACTCTGATCTGCTCGGGTTTAGCCTCTGTCTTTGTGCAGGAAGTCAGTATTACCGCCGATACGGCGAATATGACCGCTAAAATAATCGATAAAGCTTTTTTCATTTTGTTTTTCTCCTTTTATATTGATTTAAGTTTTCCGTATGAAAGTATTTTTACAAACGCGCCGTCTTTTTTTATTATCTTTTCCTCCGATAAGGAGGTGATGGCGCGGTAGAGTGTCGGCCGGCTTACGTTCAGGTACTGCGCCAGCCGCGACATATTGGGCGGCAGCTTTACGACGCCGTCGTTATCCGGCAGGGAAAGCAGGTAGCCCGCAAGCGTTTTGACGCCGTCCCCCGCGGTGAATGCGGCGATCTTTTTGTTCAAAAACCTGATCCGGTCCGACAAAAATACGACGTAATTGAGAGTGAATCTGTTATCGTGCGATAAAAGCTGTGTCACCGCGTCGCGCGGGATGATAAGACATTCGCACCGGTCGGCCGCCTTCACGCTTGAAAACATTGATTCGTTTGAGAAAAGCTGAGCCGCGCCGAATACTCCGCCGCTTCTTATGGAATTAAGAAGCACGGTGTTTTCTCTCTCCGCGCGGTAAACGTTTACCGTGCCGTGTATGACGCAGAAGAGGGACGGCGGATCCGTTTGTATCTCCTCGCCCTTTTCAAATTCGCGTACGGCGGACGCGGATACGGCTGCTGACAGCCGTTTTTCGTCGACGCCCGCGAACAGCGGCGTGTTTTTCAGAAACTCAAAATAATTCGTATTCTGCATATTGCCTCAAAAACTGTTTCATATGAAACACTTTATTTCCGCGCCATTATATACCGTTTTTTCGCGTTTGTCAATAGTATACGATGAAAGTTTAAAAATATGTATCAAATGAAACACATTTGTCAAATCCATTACTTATAATGCACTTGACAAATACAAATATATATGATAATATTGGTTTAATAAAATAAGTTTATACGTATGTTATAATAAAAGGAGACAGAATTGAGAGTTATAATTGGTATAGACGTCGGCGGCAGTACGACGAAGATCGTCGGCTTTGACGGCGAAAAAAAACTGATACGACCGATGTTCGTAAGAGCTACGGACCCGATAACGAGCGTTTACGGCGCTTTCGGTAAATTCACGAGCGAAAACGGGCTCGATATTTCCGATATAGAAAAGGTCATGATAACGGGCGTCGGCTCAACTATGATAAAAAACGCGATATACGGTCTTCCGTGCGAGCACGTAAAGGAATTTGAATGCGTGGGCTTGGGCGGTCTTTATCTGTCGCGCCTGAAACGCGCCGTGATCGTGAGCATGGGCACCGGCACGTCGATAACGTACGGCGATTATACGGACGGAAAATATTCGTTTGAGTATCTCGGCGGCACGGGCGTCGGAGGCGGCACGGTTATGGGCCTGTCCAAAAAACTGCTCGGCGGCGTTTCAAATATCGACTCCATAGTAGAGCTCGCACAGGGCGGCGATATAGGGCGCGTGGACTTGCAGATAAAAGAGATGACGGATAAGGATTTCGGCCTCCCCGCAAATCTGACGGCGGCGAACTTCGGCAAGGTGGACGATCTTGCCACGCGCGGCGACCTTGCGGCGGGTCTCTTGAACATGGTATTTGAGACGGCGGCGATGATAGCGCGTTTTGCCGCGCGCTCCTGCGGCACGCAGGACATAGTGCTTACGGGAAATCTGACAACGATACCGCAGTGCGAGCCGAAATTCAAAGAATTAAAAGAAATATTTTCGGAAAACTACATAATCCCGAAGAATTCGCAGTACGCGACCGTTATCGGCGCGGCGCTGCTCGCGTATATGCAGTGATATGAAAATAGACAAGAAACTGTACGTTTTCGATATGGACGGCACTATATATTTGGGCGAAAACGTTTTTCCGTTTGCCGTCACGTATATAAAAAGGCTTAGAGCGGAGGGCAGGCGCGTCCTGTTCTTTACGAACAACGCCTCAAAAAGTCCGGAATTCTACCTTGATCGTCTCAGCAGAATGGGTTTTGAGCCGCGCGGCGACGAGATAATGACGTCGGGCGACGTTACGATAAGATTTCTAAAAGAAAAAAGAGCGGGGAAGTCCGTTTATCTGCTCGGCACCAAGCTTTTGCAAAAGAGTTTTTCCGACGCGGGGATAGAGTTGTCCGATAACGCGGATATAGTCGTATCGAGCTTCGATACGGAGCTGACGTATAAAAAGCTCGAACGCGCGTGTACGCTCATACGTAACGGCGCGGAATACCTCTGCACGCACCCGGATTTCAACTGCCCGACGGAGGACGGTTTTATCCCTGACAGCGGCGCGATAGCCGCGGCAATAACCGCGTCAACGGGTGTAAAGCCGCGCTTTTTCGGCAAGCCCTACGCCGACACGGCGGAAATGATACTGTCTTACACCGGCTGCGAGGCGAAGGACGCCTGCATTTTCGGAGACAGACTTTATACCGATATCGCCCTCGGCAAAAATTCCGGTATGACCGCCGTTCTCGTGTTGTCGGGCGAGACGAAAAAAAGCGAGCTTTCCTCGCTGACGCCCGAGCAGATGCCCGATACAGTACTTGAATCAATTGAAGATCTATTATAAAAGGAGATATTAAAATGAGGGTTTTTGACGTTAAGATCTGTGAGCGCGGCAGGCTCACCTGCTACATCTGCGACGAATCGCCCGAGATGCCGGACGTGGTGCGCGACGCGATGCTCGTTTTCCCCGGCGGCGGCTACGCCGCGTGCTGTGACAGAGAGGGCGAGCCGATAGTTAAGAAATATCTCGCCGCGGGAATGAACGCGTTTTGTCTGCGTTATTCCGTAGGGCGCGACGCCGGCGGATTCATGCCGCTTGTCGAGGCGTCGTTTGCCATGAAATACATACGCGAGCACGCAAAGGAATTCAATATAAAAAGAGTTTTCGCCGTGGGCTTTTCCGCGGGCGGTCACCTCTGCGGTTCTCTCGGCACGTTCTGGGGCGAGCCGTGGCTTATGGAAAAACTCGGAGCCGATTTCCCGTACGGCATAAACAAGCCGGACGGAACGGTTTTATCGTACGCCGTTTTGTCGGCGGTCGAGGGCTCGCACAGACCGAGCTTTGAGACGATAATAGGAAAAGAAAATCCGACCGAGGAAGATTTTGAAAGATATTCCGTTGAGCTGCACGCGGGCGAGCAGTCGTCCCCGGCTTTCATCTGGGCGACGTCCGACGACGCGGTAGTCCCCGTGGTGAACTCCATACGTTTCGCGGATAAACTCGCGGCAAAGGGAATACCGTTCGAGCTCCATATCTGGCCGCACGGCCCGCACGGACTGTCGCTTGCAGAAAAGGAGACGGCCGTCGGTATGCCGGTAATGATAAACGAATCCGTCGCGGAATGGATACCGCTTTCGATAAACTGGATAAAGAATTTGAAGTGATATGAAAAAAGTTTTAAAGATAGTCATCATAATACTTATCGTGATCGTCGCCGTGATAGTAAGCTACGCCGCGTATCTTTTCATATCATACCACAGAGACGGCGACAAGGTACTGGAAGTCGGTGGCGACGCGCAGCTGTCCGGGATCGATCGCGGTGATTCAAACGGATTTACCGTGGTGTCGTTCAATATCGGCTTCGGTGCATACGAATCGGATTTCGGCTTTTTCATGGACGGCGGAAACCGCGCGCGTGCGTGGTCCGAGGAACGGCTTGACAAGAATATGAAGAAAATCGCAAATCTTTTAGCGGAGCAGGACGCGGATATTTATCTTGTTCAGGAGATAGACACGGACGCGATGCGCACGTATCACGTGGACGAGCGCAAATATCTGACGGACGTTTTAACGGAAAGAGATAACGTTTACGCGCAGAATTTCGATTCGGCATATCTGTTCTACCCGTTTATCGAGCCGCACGGAACGGCAAAATCCGGTATCATCATGTTTTCGCGCTTTGACATAACAAAGGCGGAGAGGGTCGAACTCCCGGTGGAAACGGGCGTTATGAAGATAGTGGACCTTGACCGCTGTTACAGTAAAAGCCGTATAAAGGTAAGCGACGGAAAGGAGCTTATAGTTTATAATTTCCACCTGTCCGCATACACATCGGACGGCAGGATCACAAACGATCAGCTGAAAAAGCTTCTGTCCGATATGCAGTACGAGTACGACAAGGGCAATTACTGCCTGGCGGGCGGCGATTTCAACAAGGACCTGCTCGGCGATTCGTCTGTCTATTTCGGCAAATCGGATAAAACGTACACGTGGGCGCAGCCCATACCGGACGGAATGTTCGACGGCTTTACGGTAAAGCTTTACGCCCCGCTCGACGAGGACGATCCCGTGCCCACGAACCGCAACGCCGACTCCGCGTACCACGAAGGTCAGTTCGTTGTGACGATAGACGGTTTCCTTATGACCGATAATCTTTCGTTCGTTTCATCGTCCGTCATAAACACGAATTTCGCATACTCCGACCACAACCCCGTAAAAATGACGTTCAAATTCGCCGATTAACCGTGTGCGAGCGCACCATAACTCGCCGCAGGCGAATATAACTGCGACAGCAATATAACTTGCCGTCAGGCAAATATAACTGAAAAAACCTCGCGC
>CADBSB010000007.1 GCA_902797235.1 uncultured Ruminococcus sp.
ATAAATTCAACAATTCAAAAAAGGATACGGACGATGCGACAAACTACGTCGCGCCGTACAACACGCTGAAAATGATCTCGTACAAGCCCATAGAGTACAGCTACATAATGACTACGGGCACGGTATCGGATATAAGGGCGACGTTCAAGAAGTATAAGGATTTTTCAGACAACGCCTCGCTTCATAACGACTATATCTCAAACAGGGTCTACGACGGCGACGTTATAAACGCCGCGTTCGATTCCGCGGAAAGCGTGCTTATGATATCGGAGCCGCATAATTCGACCGTCGCGTTCTCGGATGAGCAGAAAGCCGCCGTCATAACGTGCACGGGCTCGGATCCTCACGTATCTTTCGATTATTCATACGGCGAAGGCTGTACGGCAGAGGATAAGGGAACGCTCACGATAGAGTACATGATCCCGAAGGAAAACGCGCAGAAGACGTACTGCTGCGACCTCTTCCTCTGCGCCGGTGAAACGACGGCGCCGGACGGCGGCAAGAGACTTAGGCGCGATCTCATAGCGGACGGGAAATATCATACGATCGAGGTAAAGCTCGCCGGAAATTCGTTCTGGCGCGGCAAGGTAAACCTCATACGCTTCGATTATTTCGATAACTGCGCCGAGGGCGACGTTATATACCTCCGCTCGTTCAAGCTGTCATAAAAACCACGCAAAAAGGCTCCCCCGCGGAGCCTTTTGCTTACCTTCCCCAACAGGGAAAGGAAATATGTGAATTTTTATTTAACATTTCGTCTTTTATATTGACTTTACAGTTAACTGTAATGTTATAATATGGGGGACGGGAGGGTTGGTATGATAAAGATCGGCAATATGGCGAAAATATGCGGCGTTAACACTCAGACGCTGCGTTATTATGACGCGGAGGGCGTTCTTCGTCCCGAGGCGACGGATAAAAACACGGGTTACAGACTTTATTCACCCTCCGACATCGAAAAATTCAGAAAGATACAGTTTTACAAAAGTCTCGGCTTTGAATTGAGCGAGATAAAGGAGCTGTTGAATAAGGACGGCGCGGATTTCCGGAAAATAATGATCAAAAGGAAAAACGCGGTCTTGTCCGACGTCGCATCAGACAGGGAAAAGATAAGAAAAATAGACGAGCTGACGCGCGACCCGGACAGTATAAACTATTACTCAATGTTCGACAGCGTGCCGTTTTCGGACGATCCTGGAGTCGTCGGCAAATGGGAGCTTTGCGGCGAGCTGCACGACAAAAACGATCCGTCAAAGGTAGACCCGGACGTTTCCGTTTTCGCGCACAAAGAGATCCCGTTCCTTCCCGGCGGCGCTTACGTGTGGATCTGGTTCTGGACGAAAGGCGTATTATATAGGATTTTGGCAAACGGCGGCATAGCCGTGCCGAATCCGTACAGGATAGTGGATAAAAACGGCGAAAAGTACATGATAATCGAATACATCGGCGACGACTGCATAGACGACGGCGGAGACCCCGTGTATCTGTTATACAAGCAGACCGACACCACGCCTTATACAGATAAGACAATAAGGAAGCGTATAGACAACACGGATATCCCTTACGTCGACGATCCGGACGTTTTAGGTGCGTGGGAGGCCGTTGATTTCGTAAAGACCGCAAACGACTTTGATATAAAAAAGCCGAAGTCCGATAAAAAAGACCTTTGGCTTATGTATATCCGTTTTCTGCCGCGCGGCATATGCGTCAAGACCGTAAAAACGGACAGAGCTCCGGCGGACATTGTTTTGCGCTACACAAAGGATTTCGTCCTCTGTGACAGCGAGCTGACGGCGGAGAAGTACGTTATCAAAAATATTGACGGAGAAGACAATCTGTTCTTACAGCACAAATCCGGCGATTATTCGTACGGCGGGCTTGAGCCGCTGTTGTACGTGTTCAAAAGAAAGGAAGTAAAACATGAGTGATATGAATACGAAGATGAAGGCGAAAAGCGGATTTTTCAAATCCCTTTTGTTCTTTCTCCTCGCGCTCCTCGGCGGTCACCTTGCCGAATCTCTGATATACGGTGTGGCGCTGAACACGATCGTTGGAAACGTGTGGCGCGACGGTTATGAATCGAACGCCGTCGGCATAATCACCGCGTACGGGATAATAATACACGTCGTATTCTGTATCGTTTACACGGTAGTCACCACGCGCAGCGTCACGTACCGCGACAGCTTCAAGGCGGAGATAAAAAACGGATCCTCGGTCGGCGCGATATTCAAAAAGTTTTATATCAAACATTTATCGTACGAAATACCCGTTTATTTCGCCGTGCTTCTGCCGTTTACCATATACTTTGCGTTCATAACCAACGTTGACCTTGCAAACTCTTTCGCGTTTGAAAAGTTTTATATAGCCGAGCTGTGGATATACGTCATCACAAAGAACGCGCTTTTGGGTATCATCATATCAAGCCTTATATTCTTCATTGTCCTTTTCGCGGTAAGATTTATCGTGACCGCCGTGACGCGTAAAAATCTGATAGAAAACTCCGTAACGCTTTCGTGAGGTAAAACAATGCCGTTATTTACGATGAACAAAACTCTGACGGCAGCTGTTATAGCTGTCTGCGCCGTCGTTTTTGCCGTGCTTTTGTATAAGGCTTTACGCGCGGTCATCGAACGGCTCGGATTTTATCGCACCCTTAAAAAATACTGCAAAGAGCATAACGGAATAATAAAAAAGAATAACGGACTGTTCAGATCCGTTTTCAGTATCTACCCCGGATACGATGCTGTAATGACGGTAAACGGGCAACCGTACGGCGTTAAATTCTTCCCGAAATATTTAAAGAACAAAAACTTGCTTATTGAAAGCGAAAAAAGAGCGTGTATTTTAAAAAACACCGGCGTTATGGGCGTGTCGTGGCGCGGTTCGCTGCCGGGCGTAAGGACGCTTGTGCCGGATGTGATAGACGAGGTGATAGCGCGGAGGATAAAAATAGACTTGTCATCCGCAAACCCCGAATATAATAATATCCTCCTGTTTTCGCCGAAATGCAAGAGGATATACTACGTTAAAAAGGCCGAAAGAGCGGAGGCGTATAACGGCGACGTGATTTTCGGCTATACCGCGTTTTACGATAAGGAAAAACTTATGGATTTTCTTTCAAAGGAGAAAAGATGATCGATCTGCCGGACGACTTAAAGAAATTTTCACGCAGCGCAAAATTAAAACCCGTTTTCATCTTTATTCTATGCGAGTGTGTGTCGGCGTTGTTTTTCGTTTTGTCGCGTGATATAATGTATCAGACGGAGTATATAGCAAAGTACAACGCCATAGGCCACGCGATGTACGCCGTTATTTTCACCGTGCCGTTATTTATTTCCGGCATTTTTTCCGCTCTGTCGGATAAGACCTTTTACGGGACGATCGAAAAGGTAAAAATATCGACTACGGTGGACAGTTTGAATTCGTTTAAGCCTTCAAAGGAAACGAGGTACAGAAAAAATACAATATATCTTTTCGTCAAGGAAGAAAACGGCGAGGCAGAGAAATTCAAGGTATACAGCGGCCGCGCAAACGACGGGCAGTTCCTTGAAACGTACAACACAGGCGATCGCGTTTTACACCTTTACGGGAGCAAATACACGGTGATATTGCCGAAACCGTCGGACACTATGGCGCAGTGCGCGGTATGCGGCATAACGACCGATATAAACGAGCAGCTCTGCCACAAATGCGGACACACTTTGCCGACGTTTATTTCATGACCGCTATTGACAAGATGGCGGTTTTGTGTTATTATCTATAAAAACGGTATCGGGAGATATTTATGATACAGGATCTTCATTCACATACGTATTATTCTTTCTGCGGCAAGGACGAGCCGGAGGCGGTGGCGGAAGCGGCGCTGAACGGCGGTATCGAGGTGTTGGGCATATCGGACCACAATTACGGTATAGGCTACGGCAGATTTGACGTTTTCTGCTGTGAGAGCGCGGAAAAACTGCATAACACCTACGAAAGAACGCTTAAACGTTATTACAGCCACATAAATCTATTGCGTGAAAAATACAAGGGCAAAATAGAAATAAAGCGCGGGATAGAGCTTTGCACGCTGCACGACGGACAGGGATTCACGCATCACGACCTGCCCGACGACGCAGATATTTCATATTACGATTACTGCCTGATCGAAAATCTCGACAGTCCGATCTCCGTCACGCACGGCGACCTTTTTGCGTACGCAAAGCGCTGCGGCACGCCGCTCGTGGGCGTGGCGCATACGGATATGTTTGCTTTCATAAAATCAAGGGGCGAGGATCCGCTCGAGTATTTCGGCAGGATGGCGGAGCAGAATATATTCTGGGAAATGAACGTAAGCTACGACCCGACGCATAATTATCACGTGCATAAATATATGACCGAGTTTTTTGACAGCCCCGAGCAGCAGGATATAGTACGCCGCTCCGGCGTCCGCGTCTCCGTCGGCTTTGACGGCCACCGCTCCGAAGACTATCTGCCGGAGAGGGTAAAGGACTATAACGACAGACTAACATCCCTCGGCATTTTAAAACCCTTTGAATGATGTTAATATATGAAAAAAGCGCGGAGCCGTCCGTGCTTTTTTCATATATTTAAAGTTAAGTAAGCGCTTTTGATATGAATTCCATATCGTTATCCGTCCAGTCGGGGCTGATAAGGAGATACGCGGTGCGTGAGAGGAGGTCGAGCGTTTTCGGGCACATATCGGCGGTGTAGTTATGCTGCAAGCCCTTGTTTTCCTCCATCAGAAACGGGTCCATGGCGGGGTGTAAAGCTCCGCGCTTTTCCATTATCTGCGTCCAGTTGGTGTAAACGTGCTTGCCCGTGTCTATCGGAACGGTCAAGCCTATTTTATTCTGTGACGCTCTTTCGCAGAACGCGCGGCAGTCGGCGGACGTTTCAAATCTTAACGGCAAAGTCGTTCCGCAGTCGCCGTCTATGTCGTGCGAGGGCGCCCGGGATACTTTAATGCCGTCTGCCTTTATTTCTTTTCCGCCGAATATTTTATCCGAGAGTGCGTTTCTGTTTCTTCGCAGATCGGCTAAAATGCCGGGCATACGTTTGAGCTGCTCGCGTAAAACGGCGCCCGTGAGGTCGGATATGCGGAATTCCGTACCGCCGAAAAGCGGCTGTTCTATGCCGGAGAGCTGATCACCGAAGAACGCAACGGCTGACGCGTCGTGGTATATCAGCGCGCGCTCGTATATCGTTTTATCGTCGGTTACGAGAGCGCCGCCCTCGCCCGACGTGATGATCTTGAAATAGTTGAAGGAGTACGCGCCTGCGTCGCCTATCGTGCCGAGATATTTTCCCTTGTACCGTCCGCCGTCCGCCTGGCAGGCGTCCTCTATTATTTTTACGCCGTTTTCTTTTGCTATCGCCGTCAGCGCGTCAAGATCTGCGGGGAAGCCCTGGATATAGACGGGCATAATAGCCTTCGTATGCTTGGAAAGCTTCTTTTTAACGTCCTCGGGGTCGAGCGTCAGCGTTTCATCCACCTCGGCGATGACCGGTATCGCACCGACTGCGACGACGGCGAGCGCGGAGGCGATGTACGTATAGCCCGGGACTATCACCTCATCCCCGGGCCCTATGCCCATGCCGATCAGCGCGGACGTGAGCGCCGCAAAGCCGGAGGTCATCGTAAGCGCGTATTTCGCGCCCGTCATCTGTTTCCATTCCTCTTCAAAATTATACACTTCACGCCCGGAGCCGTTTATCTTGAAAAAGTCGCGTGAAAGAAGCGCCCGTGTAAAGGCTTCCGCTTCTTCTTTTCCTACTCTGTACATACTTTTTCTCCTTTATTTATAATGTTTTGAGCGTTTTCAAACTTTCGTTTATTATGACCTGATCGGCGTTGTCGGCAAGCGGATGGGCGCTGTTGAAACGGAAGCACCCTACCTCGTACCCGCCCCTCACGAGCTGATCCTCGGATGGCAGATACGCCTCGTAGCCGTCCGTATTCGACAGCGTAAGAGTGTATTTTTTCGGCGAATATTCGCGCAGGCGGAGAGACGTTTCCGAGAATATCTCAAACGGGAACGGTACGAAAACCACGTCACCGAGCGATATGACGGTCTGCTTAAAAGTAAACGTCTTTTCGTATTCGGGACAACCCGCCTCATACTCGTCGAGCGCCGCCTTGTAGTGCGCGTATTCGAGCCGGCTTATATTTACTATCTTTTCGGGCTCGGGGAAGCGGAGAAGGTTTGCTTTAACGACTTCAAGCGACGGGAGCGGTTTTCTCGGTATATTCACCGTGCCGCAGATAACGTCAAGCGCGCCGTCTTTGTAAACGCCGAGCGCCTTGTACGCGCGCAAGGCGTCCGTCGCCGCAACGCCGCCGAGCTCTTCGACGTGGTGAATGTCGCCGACCGTCTGACCGTTCGTCAGCCTCGGTCCCACGTCGCCCTGAGAGCCGTTTATAAAGGTCGTTAACGTTCCCGTCTCCTCTTGCAGTCTGTCAGTCATGACGCCCGCCCAGTCGCGCGTTATCTCGCGGTTGTTGCCCGCCGCGGTGCCGTGGCAGCCGTAGTGAATTATATTTACTATGCCTTTTTTGTCTTCTTTTCCGCGAATCGATATGAGCGTCATATTCGGGTCAAAGCAGCCCCACGGATTCTGACCTAAGCCTATATCTCCGTTTTCATACTGCCGGCGCCTGTTTATGCCGACCTCGGAGCGGACGACGCCGACGGATATTTCCGCGGGCTTCACGGCGTTATACGCCTCGCGCGCCGCGTCTTTTATCGCGGGTAAAAATATTGTATCAACGTATTCGCGATCTACATCGCCCCAGCCCTCCATGCCGGAAACGTTCGGCGCGGAGTGCGTATGCGTTGCGGCGACGATAACTTTTTCGGCGTCTATCCCCGCCGCGTCGCCCGCCGCTTTTTTAAGTTCTTTGGCAAGCTCTGTCTGTATGTCGCCCACGCTTGCTGAGATAATTATCGCGTGCTCGTTGCCTTCTGAAAACGCGACGGCGGTAAGCTCAAGCCCGTCGTGCACGGACGTGCTGACGGAATCCGGCACGTAACCGTATAAAAGCGTGCCGATCTTCGGCGTTATATCCTTTTTAGCCGCACCGGCTTTGAAAACGTTATCGGACATATAATCTCCTTATCTTGATTTTAACCCGTACGATTTAAGGTCGGAGTCGGACAGATTAAACGTGGCTTTCAGATGCTTGATTATTTCTGTGTCGCGTTCGCGGAGCCAGTCTTCTATCGTTGCTATATGCTTTTCCCACCGCGTCATAGACGACGGGGCGGACATCAGTATGCCGGAAACGTACCTGTTGTCGTCAGTGTTACGGAAGCCCCAGCGCTCGATATGGTACGGCATCTCCTCGCTTATCTCGTTCGTCAGCTCCCGCAACAGCGGCATAAGTCTGTCGGGATTTAACGTATCATTCAAAAGCTCGCAGAAGCGCGTGATGAATTTCTTTTTGAACGTGCTGTTTTTGATAAGTCTCTGTATTATGCCGTAAATCTTTTTATCCTGTTTAAAGACGTAATCCTTCATTCTGTTTTCATGGCTTGACATGCTCCAGTCAAAATCATACGGTATCCAGCGCCATTTTCCGTCCTCCGTGCGCTCACGGTAGAATTTGATGTTGCCGGGGTCGGTGTTTGCAAAGTAGATCTGCGATATCCAGTAGTCTATATAGTTGTCTATATCTATCTGCGTGCAGACGTAGGCGTAATTATCGGCGTTCGTCATATCCTTGCTCGTGACGAATTTATATAAGGCGTTATAGTTTTCCGACGTGCCGGACTGGACGATGGACGAGCCCTTCATCCTGTCAAGGTTGTCGGGATCCGCGCCCGTGTGGTTTGCCACGAATTCGTCGGAAATGCGCTCACGCAGATCGTAAATGCCCCAGTACTGACCGTTCACGTAGCAGACGACGGGGCGGTAATTCATGACCTCACAGTTTATCTTGCCAAGCAGAGCGCGGGCTATGAACGCGTCGCGTATGTGCGCTCTGTTCGCGTCCTGACCGGCTCCGCGCAGGACGAGATTTGAAAATACGTTTATGTAATTGTCGCCGAAGAACGGATAAACGACCTCTTTTATGCCGTATTTATCCTTTAAGTTTATGGAAACGCTCTTCTGGTCGTGTACGCGGCTGTACTGACCGAACGTCTTTATGCCCGCGTTGAAATTCAGCACCTGCGTACCGTTTTCGTCAATGTAGGTAAAGCTTACGGGGCGCTCCCAGCTCTGCCAGTAATTCGCTTTCGGCGCGTCCTTGAAGAAAAGGTTTTCCTTTTCATCGCCCCCGAGGCTCGGATCGTCGTATTTCATCGATTCGGTGTCGAAATTCGGACCGTCCGCCCAGATACCCGTTTTCTCTGAGAAAAGATCGTCGTTTTCCGCGTTGACGAACACGACGGGCATATTGTGCTTTCTGCCGACTATGAACGAGACCGATACGTCGTCGGACGGCAGAGCGTTGCTCTTATAGGCTCTCGCGCGGACGGACATTGTCTTGTCTATCGTTATCGGACCTCTGTATAAAATGCCGTTCTGCGTGGGGTATGAACCGTCCGTGGTGTAATACACTATACAGCCGTCCGGCACGTTTATGGTAAGTGACGTTCCCGCGTCGACGTAGCCGCCGTCAAGGCTGAACGACGGCGTACAGACGGATTTGGAGAGCGGCACGGCGGTGTTGTCCTTGCCGGGCGTGACGGAGGTGAAATAATAGACCGTCCCGTCCGTGTCGGACGTTCTGCCCGCCGAGGTCTTGTCAAACAAAAGACTCGTTTGCAGACTGTCTACGATATTGCCCTGCCTGTCAAAAAGATAAAGCTCGTTTCTGTACCTGTTAAGACCCAAATCGACGTAGACGAGGTCGGCTTTTGAATCGTATTTCGTTTCGTCTGCAAAATAGATTATCCTGTAACCGCCGGCCTTCACCTTTACGGTCGGAAGCCACACGGCTTTGTCGAAAGTGCTTTTTCCTATGTATAATTCCGAAAGATCGAGATCTTTGTCGTTCGGGTTTTTTATTTCCACGTAATCGTATAATTTATAGTAATCATACAATTCCCCCGACGAATAAGTTTTTCCGTCGGGGGAGCTGTCAAGCGTTGCGTTGACCGCCACCACTTCGCTGATGTATGCCGTTTTGTATTTCGGGTATCTCGCGCTTTCTATGTCGGAGAAGCCCTGCACGGTGTTTTTCGCGTTCTTTGTGGCGCGCGGGAAGAACAGCCAGGTATCCGGGTTTTCCGGGTCTCTGCCGCAGGTCATGTTCGATTCAAGCTCGTACACGGCGCATACGTCAATAACGTCGCCCTTGCCGTTATAAATGCCGAGCTTTTCCTCCTTGCCGGAGAGTGTGAACGTCGCCTGTATCTCGGATCCCGTGTACTCCTTTTCCTTGCCCATCATAAAGACGGTTATGTAGGCGCCGGGCGCCATGGTAACGTCGGGAAAGCCCCATTTGTTGAATTCCGCCTCGTCGTCCGATAAAAACAGACCTTTGAGCGAAACGTCCTTGTCGCCGAAATTGTATATCTCGACCCACGCGCCGTAATCGCCCTCGCTGTCCGTGAAGGTGACGGTCTTTTTGGTCGTGTATTCGTTTATCCTTATCGTATTGACGGTCTTGTCGGTCTGGTTTATCGGCTCGCCCGACTGCTCGGGCTTGACGTATTCAGCCGTGACGTTTTTTTCGCCCGGAGTAGGCTCCGCCATCAAAAACGTGTTTCCTTCCTCGTCGGGGCCCGCGGAAATATCCGTCGGCATCTCGGGCAGAGTTATCCTGCCGAGCTCCGTGCCGCCCTGCGAGAAGAGCGAAATCGTCTCGCCCGCCTTGCTCAGCCTGAACGGCAAATGGAGCGATCTTGTGCTCTCGTTATACACGTTTCTGCCGGACGCCCAGATGATGAAGTATTCGCCCGCGCCGATCTTAATATCGGGCAGAACGCCCTTGGTCTTGTTGTCGGGCGAATCGGATATAAAGTAGTTTTTAAGCGATATTTCGGAATTGCCGTCGTTATATAATTCTATCCAGTCGCTGTACTCACCGTAATCGTCGGTTATGACGGTTTTGTTTGACGCCATAGCCTCGTTTAAGATAAGTCCGCCCTTGTTCGGTTTTACTGTGCGCGTTATGTCGGGCAGCGTATCCTCGGCTGCGGTGTCCGTCGTTTTACCGGTCGTCTCGCCGCCCGTGGTCGAGGGCGACACGTACGAAGTATCGTCACCGCCGAAAACGTCGCACGCGACAAGAGATAAGAGCATAATTGAAATTAAAAGTAATGAAACAACTTTTTTCATCTTTTTCCTCAGGTTATCAGATATATTCGCCGGTGCTCTTTACAAGCGTTACGGACGATACGCCGGGATAAGCGTTCAGCTTGTTTAAAAACTTGGTCGATCCGGCGATAAGAGTGACCTCCATCGAGATCTCTACGGTGTTTTCAACGAGAGCTTTCGATTTCAGCTTGCTTCTTTTTGTGGATTTCTCGATATATTTTACAACGGGCTCCTCGTCCTCGGGATTTACGTTTACCATGAGTATGTAGGAATCCGCGGCTGAGGGAAGACGGGACGCGACGATGAGTATAACGCCGACGATCACGGCGCCGATAGCCGCGAGACCGAGCAGCTGCGCGCCGCACATGATGCCCGCGCAGATGGAGTAGTAGAGAAATACTATGTCAAGCGGGTCCTTTATCGCCGTTCTGAAACGGATGATCGACAAAGCGCCGACCATACCGAGAGATAAAACTATATTTGACGTTATGGTAAGCAGTATGAGCGTCGTTATCACGTTCATGGCGAGAAGTGAAACGCAGAACGCGCGGGAGAATAAAACGCCCCTGTACGATAATCTGTAAACGAGGCAGATCATAAGACCTATAAGTAAGGACACCACCATGGTGAGTATGAATTTGCCCATGGATAAGTCCGCGTTGAAATTCTCAACAAAACTGTTTTTAAAAACATCAGAAAATGAAGTAAGTGAATACATTGCCGTTTTTCCTTTCTTACGTAAATGTTCTTCCGAAAACGTATTTCGAGCAGGACGACTGCATGACCGACGCGTCCGGCAAAAGATTTCTGATATGGTCGGGCAGAAATCTGTCGTACTTTACTTCAAGCACCACCCAGCAGGGAGGCACTGTGTAAACGAGCGAGCCGCAGTCCAAAAACATATCGCACCCCGCGCCGCTGCCCTTTATGTTCATATCGAGCGTTATGCGAACGTTCGAAATATCCGATACGAACGCGCGCCTGGTATACTCGACTACCGTTTTGGGCTTATAACCCTCCACGTTTATCATATGGTAAAACTCGTGCGCTAAATCGTTATCAAGCTTTAAGAGCATATCGCCGCGCTTATACATTATATCGTCGTATATCTGCCGGTCTATCCGCACGGATTCCTTTTTGCCTAAGTTACCGCGCTTTGACTTGCGCTCAAGACTGATGAACGAATCGTCGTGATTGTACGCTCTTATACGGTACTTTTTACGCTTTAAAAGTCCCGCCTCCGTTCCGAAGAGCGCCCTGTCCTCCGGCGTGTCGAAATAAACGCTTGATATAAGGTATTTCCCGCCCGCCATGCTGTACCTGTCAAACGGAAGGATCTTCGATAATCTGTCCGTCAGCTCTGTCGCCTGCGTGTGGGTTATAAAATATTTCTGTTCATGTCTGTAATCGTTTGACCTGTCTTCCATAAGGTGCTCCAAACAATCACCTCCCGATCACATAAATACTATCATAATTATCTTATCTTATCAAGTTATAATTGTAAAAACTTATTTTATGGTCCGCTTTCTTTTCTTTCTCTGTCCCTCGATCACGGCTTTGAGTATTATGAAAAGGATAAGAAACACGAAGAACGCGATGAACGAAGCGATCACGACGGGCTGTTTTACGAATTTTTCAAGCCTGTCGAGCGTATATAATATCTTGCTCTGCGAAACGGACGCGGTGGTCACGAGCGGCACGCGGCAGATCTCCTGATCGTTATATACCACAATTATCTCACCCGCCCGGTAGCCCTCGGCGACCGGCGCGTCGAGCGTTTTTTCGGGCACTATGCGTTTGAACGTTATCTCCTGCTTTATATCCGTGCCGGCGGGCAGGTACATCGAAACGGTTTTTGACGGTACGAGCGTAACGACGTCAGTCGTACTGTTGAAGCGGACGTTCACCTGCGTGGTGATAACGCCTTTTTTCAGCACGTCGACGTATTTGAAGCCCGTTCTCGCGTATTCAAGCAGCTTTTTCGCGTCCGTGTAGACGGTCTGCACGCCGTTTTCATCCTTTTTGCCGCCCATTATGACCGCGAAATACCGCTTTCCGTCGTATTCCGACGATACGAGCAGGCATTCTCCCATCTCGTCGGTCGAGCCGAAATTCATACCCGTAACGCCCGGCGTTTTGTAGTCGTGCGTCGTGTACGTGCTTACAAGGTCGTTTCTTGATAGGATCACTCTGTAATGCGTCGGCCCGTTTTTTTCTATTATCAGCCTGTCCGTGGACGTCATTTCAAGAAATCCGGGTATGGACGCGGCGTGTACGGCGATCTTTATTATATCTGACAAAAGCGTTTTCACGCCCTGCGTGTGAAGTCCAGTCACGTTTTTATATACGGTCTTCTCGCACCCGAGCTCCGCGGCGCGCGCCGTCATTAACGCGGCAAAATCCTCTAAATCGTCGCCGTTATGCTCCACGTCCTGCATATAATAGTGCGCGAGTATCGTCGAAACGTCGTTTGCACCGTGCATCAAAAGGATAGTCAGAAGCTGGCGCAGCGTCAAAACCTCGTCGTCTTCAAGATAAACGGAAAGCCCCTCTTTTCCCTCTGTCAGCTTTTTCGTTATCGTTACCTCGGTGTCGAGCCTGTCCGCGAATTTTTCGAATATCATAACGCCGACCATAATTTTCGTCGTGGACGCGGGCTCTACAAGCTCGTCCGCGCGCCTGGAATAAAGAAAACGATTGTCGTACTCACTGTAAAGCAGGGCGTATCTGGAATCGACGGACATATTTTCATCCTCCGGTATCTCGTAATCCGTCGGTATTATCTTGTCGTCGTCATCCGATTTTTGTGCAAAGGCTGCGCGTGAAAAAAGCGGCAAAAGGCAGAGCAACGATAAAACAATACATATAAGCTTTTTTGTTTTCATATATCGGCGCTCACCGCCCTTTCCGTGTCCGTTTTTATCTGTTGTTTAAGCTCGTCAAGCGAGGCGAATTTTTTTTCGTCGCGCAGAAAACCGTAAAATCTTACGGTCAGATCTCGGCCGTAAAAATCGCCGCTGCAATCGATGATGTGCGTTTCTATGCAGAGGCTTTCGTTTTTCAAGGTCGGCTTCACACCCACGTTCGTCACCGCCTTGTGATCCTTGCCGTCTACTTCAACGCGGCAGACGTACACACCGCGCCGCATTTCGGTAAGCGTTTCAGGGTACGCCTGGTTTACCGTCGGAAATCCGAGCCCCGTGCCTATCCTCCTGCCGTGTATCACGGGCAGCGTGACGGAGAACGGACGGCCGAGGAGCGCGGCGGCAAGCCTTACGTCGCCGTCTTTCAGCGCCGCACGCACCGCCGTCGAGCTCACGGTCATACCGTTTATCTTTATCTCATCTTCGACGAACGCGCACTTTCCGCTTTGCTCCATAAGCGCTTTAAGCGTCATCGCGTCGCCCGCCGCTTTTTTGCCGAATCTGAAATTATAGCCGCAAACGGCGATCTCTGCGCCGCAGCCGTCTATCAGGCGGTCTTTTACGAATTTTTCGGGGGATAAATCTTTCACCTCGTTAAAACCGTTTTCAAAAACGAGCTCTATGCCTTTTTCTTTGAATAACTTATACCGTTCTTCTGCCGGCATTATGTGCTTTGCGTTCGGCTTCGGCGCGTAGTCGGAAAACGTCCATACAGCGGGCGTAAGCCCGTTTTCCCTTGCAAGAGAAACGGTGCGCGAAAGGAGCGCCGTGTGCCCCACGTGCACGCCGTCAAAATTACCGACGGCGACGGCGGTCTTTTTGTATTCTGTTTTATCTGTCAGTTTAATTACGTTCATTATAAAGGTTTTGCTTTTATCTGTGAGTATCTTCTCGGATATTTTTTATCCGTGTCTTTTGTTTTTTCAAATATCATTATACATCTGCCGGCTTCTTCGTCTTTGCATATCAGCTTGTAATCGACGGCTTTTACGAGGACGGCACCGAGCTTTTTCGCGGCCTGTTCACCCGCGTTAAGCTCGCTTTTGTCCGTCTTCATCGCGGCGAATATGCCGCCGATTTTTACGTACGGTATACACAGCTCGCAGAGGATCGGCAGGGAGGCGACGGCGCGCGCCGTCACCGCGTCAAAGCTCTGCCTGAGCTCTCCTTTGCATAATTCCTCGGCTCTGCCGTACAGCGTTTTTATATTTTTAAGCCGTAGCTTTTCTTTTTCAATATCTATAAAATCAAGCTTCTTTTTCGTCGAATCAAGCGACGTGACGTCGATTCCGGACAGTATAGCGACGGGCAGCGACGGAAAACCGCCGCCGCAGCCTACGTCAAGCAACGTTTTTTTGCCCCCTGTATAAGGCAGAAGCATCGCGCTGTCCGCTATATGCTTTGCATAAACGTCGGAAAGCGTTGACAGCGCCGTCAGGTTCACGTTTTCATTATATTCAAGCAGATCGCGGCACAGAATATCGAGCGTATTTTCTTTTTCGTTTGTCAGATACCGTTCTATGCCGTTTTTCTCAAAACAATCTCTTAACGTCATATCCTTATCACGTTACCGCCGTACTGCTCGGCGTACTTGCCCTCGCGCTTGTGGCAGGTGAAGACTATCGACTGTCCGCCGTATTCGGAGAGGGCTTTTATTATGCGCTCCGCACGCGTGTCGTCCGTACGCGCGAACGTGTCGTCAAAGAACGCGGGAACGCCGTTCGGGAACAGCAGCTTTACAAGCGACAGACGCAGACTTACGTAAGCCGCGTCCTGCGTGCCGCTTGAAAGCGTGTCCGCGGAATGCGTCATACCGCCGCCGTTGTACGTAATTTCAAGCTTGTTCGATATGCCGAGAGAATCGTACTTTCCATCCGTTATCTCGCTCATGAATTTTCCGGCGTCGGACGCCAGGGTAGGCGAAATACTGCTCCGGAGCGCCACGGATGCTTCGTTCAATTTTTCGTAGGCGAGCGTGTACGCCGCGTAATCCGTTTTCGCCCCGTCAAGCTCGGCTCTCGCGGCGTTGAGCTTTGCGAATATCGCGGACGGCAGGGTGAACGTGGCGTTGGCCGCCGCGAAGCTCTGCTCCTCGGATGAGATCTTGTCCGTTATCGCTTCGTTCTGACGGAGAAGGAGGTTCAACTCCGTTCTCCTCTCGTCGCACTTGTACGTTTTCACGTCCTCCGGTTTAAGTGCTCCGTTAAGCCTTGATCTGAGCGCCTCCTCCGTGTCGGCAGACGACCTTTCCTTCGATACCGTCGCCTTGTACTGCGCCATTTCAAGACGGCTGCCGGCGGCGGAAAGCTCCGACAGTATCGCGTCCGTCTGTGAGATCAGGGCGGAAAGACCGCTTATGCCGGTGGGCTTGTACTTACTTGTATACTCCAGTACCTTTTTGTCAAGCGCGTCGTATTTTTCTTTTATCTCGCGCTGTTTTGACAGTGCGTCGTTATATTTTTCCGCTTTTTCACCGTAGACCTCCTCCGCGTCGGAAACGCTGTCGAGCAGGGCGGGTATGTCGTCCGGGTCGTCCGTGCCGAGCTTTGCGGCAAGCTTGATAAGTCCCTTTTTCAGCTTTGACGCCTTTGCGGCGTTCACTATGCCGGCTATGATGAAGATAAGGAACAGTCCCGCGGGTATGAGCGCGAACGGTATGAGATGACCGAAGTAGGCGAGGACGCCCGCGCATATCGCGCACGCCGCGGCGAAAATGAAGAACACGGCGGCAAGCTTTTTGTATGAGAACGCCTTTTTATCAAGTCCGGTGTACATTTCGCGCAGCGCGGAAACGCCGCCTATACCGGAGGCTATGCGGAGGATCGAATTCGACGCGGAGCTTTTCATATCCGTCTCCGCCGCCGCTGTCCTGCTTTCCGCGTTCGCGGACATCTCTTTAAGCTCCGCCGCGCTCGCTTCAAGCGTGCGCAGACCGTCGTAAAACGCGCGGTCCGGCGTAAAGCCGTTTACGGAATACTTGTTTTCAAGCTCTGACAGCTCTTTTTTACATTCGTCAAGCGATTTTTTGCTCTTTTCAAATTCATTCAAGTCGTTTATGCGCTTGTACGTGTCGTAATCCTCTAACTGTTTCGTAATGAGCGCGATCTTTTCTTTGTTTGCGTTGAGGCGCGCTTTTTTCGTCCTTATCGAATCGTCGAGAGAGAAGATATGCTCCGCCGCCGATTTTGCCGCGGCGAGCCTCACTTCAAGCTCGGAGACCTGGTTTTCAAGCTCGTGTATCCTTCCGCCCTTTTTGTTCTTGTATAAAAGCGCTATCCTTCCGTCGTCAATGCGTTTGAGCGCCTTTTTGGTGCTCACCGCCTCGTCCGCTGAAAATACTATGTTTTCAATAGCCTCGGGCAGACCCTGACCGCCGACCGCGGAGCCTATGTCGCCCGTGAACGCGGTATTCAAAAACACGTTTTCCGGCACGCCGATAAAAAGCTCCCACGGGGCTTTGTCAGAATTCAAAATCTCGCCGTTTTCGTTTATTATCGTTATCCTGTCCTTAGTCCTGCCGCTGTACAGCTCGCGCTCTATCCTGTATTCGGCGCCGTCCGCTTCAAGCGTCAGCGAGCCGGAGCAGCCCACGGATCCCCAGCCTATGTACTTTTCGCGCTCCGCTTTGTCAAGCCCGTAGAAAATGAACTTTATAAAAGCGCCGAGAGTGCTTTTTCCCGTTTCGTTGTCGCCCAAAACGACGTTCAAACCGGCTCCGATATCCGTCTTTTTGTCCGTCAGCATACCGAAGGAGATTATATGCAGTTTTTTGATTATCATATTAACCCCTCCCGTTAAGCGCGGCAAGCCCGGCTTTCAGCGCCTTTGCGGCTATAAGCCTCTCACGCTCCGTACCGCTTGTAAGGTACGGCTCCATGGCGCGGTAGAACGCGCCGCGTATGCCCGGCTCGGATGAATATTTTTCGGTATCGAGCGTCGGCTCCGTTTTGTTTTCCACCTCGGCGTATCTTACGCCGACTATATTGCCGGCGACGAATTCCTCGGATATGACGAGCTCCGCGGGCACCGCTCCGCGCAGTATCACGCGCACGGACGATTCCTGCCCGGGATGTACGGCTCTGACCGCGGCGTTCGCGCAGCTGCAAAGCGTTGCCGCGTCGGCGCAGCCGGTCACGTCCGCCTCTATTATCTCAAACCGCCTCTGCGTAAACGAGCGCGTCCTGAAATCGGCGGTAAGAGTACCGTTTTTCTTGTCGAGCTCCGCTATTATCGCGTATTTCTGCCCGCATTCGTCAAACGATCTGCCCTCAAGACAGCCGGAATACGCGTAATACGTGTTGCCTATGCGCTTCGCGCCGTCCGTGCCCTTGTGTATGTGGCCGAGCGCGGCGAAATCAAAGCCCGCCGCTTCAAGCTCCACCTTGCTTATGCTGCAATATTTGCCGCCTACCGGTCCGTCAAGCTCGCAGTGTGCGCAGAGGATATTTATGCGGCTCCTGTCCGGGCGCGGCTTGACCGCGAGCGGATCGACGGACATATTCTCATCTGTAAACGCCCAGCCGTAAACGTCCGTGTTTATATCGTCAAAGCTGATTTTTGACAAGGACGAAGATCTGAAAATAAAGACGTTTGACGGAAAGCTCGTTTTAGCCCACGGCGAATCGTTTTTGTACGGATCGTGGTTGCCGGGGGATATGACGAAGCGTATTTTCGGGTTTTTTTCAAACTCGCTGACCAATAACGAAAGCGTGTCGCGCGCGGCGAAGCCCGTGTCGAAAACGTCGCCCGGGATAAGGACTATATCAACGTTCTCCGTCCTTGCGTAAAGCATCGCCGACGTGAACGTGCCGCGGAGCATCTGACGGCACGCCTGCGCCGTCTCCGCGTTTTTTAAAGAAAACGGACTGTCAAGATGAAGGTCCGCCATGTGCAGAATTTTTATCATTACAATATCCTCGTCAGTATAGTATATCTATTATATCAAACTTAATTAAAAAAATCAATATGCAATAACGAAATAGTTGGAAAAAAATCGAATTAAATAAGTAAAAGTGAAATCCGCTTGACAAATCGAAAAAATAGTGGTATTATTAGAAAAAATCATAAAGGAAGTTACGTATATGAAAGATCATTACGACATCACAATAAACGGCGTAAAAAGAAGTCTGCCGCTCTGTCCTTTGACCGACAAGCTGAATATCGCGGCCTTCGTCATATTCGGCGACGTGGAGCTGACTAAAGCGTCGGCTCAGGGTCTGCTTGATAAGATAGATTTTGAATATGATTATCTTATCACCGCGGAAAGCAAGGGCATACCGCTCGTATACGAAATGGCGAGGATATCGGGCCGGAATAAATATTTCCTTGCAAGAAAAGCGCCGAAATTATATATGCGCAATATACTGAAGTGCGAAGTAAAGTCGATAACGACGACAAAACAGCAGACGCTGTATCTTGACGGCTACGACGCCGACCTTATGCGCGGCAAACGCATAATAATCGTTGACGACGTTATAAGCACCGGCGAATCGCTTCACGCTATGGAACAGCTCGTCGAGCAGGCGGGCGGTATAACCGTCGGCAAAATGGCGATACTCGCCGAGGGCGACGCGTACGACAGGGACGACATAATAACGCTTGAATATCTGCCGCTGTTCGACGAAAACGGAGATCCGCTTCCGAGGTGAATAATGCTTGATTTTTGCTGTGATTACAAAAACGGGGCGCACCCCGCGGTTCTCGCGCGGTTAGCCGAGACAAACTCACAGACAACGGGTACTTACGGTTTTGACGAATACAGCGACGCGGCAAAAGAAAAGATAAAAGCCGCGTGCAAAGCAAAGGACGCCGACGTGTTTTTCATCGCCGGCGGCACGCAGACGAATATGACGGTCATCTCCTCGTGCTTACAGCCGTACGAGGGAGTAGTCGCCGCGTCGACCGGGCACATCAACTGCCACGAGGCGGGCGCGGTGGAGCATTCGGGATATAAGGTCCTTGCGCTCCCGCACCATGACGGCAAGGTGGACGCAAACGAGCTTGAAGCGTACTTAAAGGATTTTGAAGAGAATCCGAGCCGCGACCATATGGTCTTCCCGGCTATGCTTTATATCTCGTATCCCACGGAATACGGAACGATTTACAAAAAAGAAGAGCTGTCAGATCTGCGCCGCGTGTGCGATAAGTACGGCTTGACGGTATTCCTTGACGGCGCGCGCCTCGGCTACGGGCTGACGAGCCCGGAGTGCGACATAGATCTGCCGTTTTTAGCCGGAATATGCGACGTGTTCTACATAGGCGGAACAAAGGTCGGCGCTCTCTGCGGAGAGGCTGTCGTGTTCCCCAAAGGCGCGCCCGCCCACTTTATCACGATGGTGAAGCAGAGAGGAGCGATGCTTGCGAAAAGCAGGGTGCTCGGCGTTCAGTTCGACGCGCTTTTCACAGACGGGCTTTACTTCAAAATAGCGAAAAACGGCATAGACCGCGCGTACGAGCTCAAAGCCGCGTTTGAAAGAAAAGGCTATAAATTCTATATAGATTCCCCCACGAATCAGCAGTTTATCGTGCTTGACGAAAAAACGCTTGCCCGCCTTGAAAAAAAGGTGAATTTTGAGGTATGGGAAAAGACGGCGGACGGATGTACCGTCGTCAGATTTGCGACAAGCTGGTCCACGACAAAAGAGGAAATTACGGAGCTGTATAAACTGTTGTGAAAAGATCTCTGCACATATTATTCATAGGGCTTGACGCCCTCGTTATCGCTTTTGTCGCGCTTTCGGCGACGACTAATCTGTTTACCGTGAATTCCGCGCTCTGGAACTCCGGGCTTTGGAAATTCAGATATTTCACGGTTGATTCAAACGTTCTGGCGGCTCTGGCGGTCCTCGCCGCCCTGCCGTTCAAGTACAGGCGGCTTATAAACGGCAAACCGCTGCCGTCCTGGTGCGCCGTATTCTGTTTCGTCGGCGTCACCGCGTCGACCGTCACGTTTATGACGGTCATGCTGTTTTTAGGTCCGATGCTCGGGTATTACAATATGTTTTTGGGCAACAATATGGTGCTCCATCTCATATGCCCGGTGTGCATGGTGCTGTCGTTCATATTCGACTTCGGCGCGGAAAAGAAGCTGAAAATCGCATATACGCCGTTATCGATATTGCCCACGGCGGTGTACGCGGTACTGTATTTCATAATGGTGCTCGGCATCGGCTTGGAAAACGGCGGCTGGGAGGATTTCTACGGCTTCAATATGGGCGGTATGTGGTATCTGAGCGGCGTAGCGATGTTTTTAGCCACGTACGGCATAGGCGTGTTTTTGTGGGCGTCACACAGGGTATCGGAAAAATGGGAAAAATCAGTATAAGCGAGTATGATATAACGGCGGGGATAAACGCCCCGCTCGTTTTTGCGTTTTTGTCTGATCTGCACGAGTGCGACGGCGAGCCGGTGTTCGAGCTCCTTCAAAAATACGATCCCGACGCCGTGCTTATAAGCGGAGATTACGTAAATAACAGCACGGCGTATGAAAAGGGTATTGCGTTTTTAACGGAGTGCTCTGAAAAGTATGATACTTTCTGCTCCGTCGGTAATCACGAGCTGAAATGCGCGTGCGATATACGCGCCGTCACAAGGCAAACGGGCGCCGTTCTTCTCGATAACGAGTATACGGAATATAAAGGCGTTCTGATCGGCGGTCTGTCGTCCGGCTTCAACGGAGCCGAACAGGGCAACCTCAAAAAAACGCCCGCGCCGGATCTCGGATTTCTGAAAAGATTTTCGGCGGCTGACGGTTATAAGATACTTTTGTCGCACCATCCCGAATATTATCCCGAGTATATAAAACAAACCTCTGTACAGCTCACGCTCTCCGGTCACGCCCACGGCGGACAGTGGCGCTTCTTCGGTCGCGGAGCCTTCGCCCCGGGGCAGGGAATATTCCCGAAATACACGTCCGGGATGTACGACGGCCGCCTCATCGTCAGCCGCGGCCTCGGCGACTCGCACAGTATGTTCCGCATAAACAACCCGTATGAATTTATTGTGATAAGGATCAGATGATATGAAGATCGTAATAACAGACGAACAGGATATAGAAGAGACCATATCTTACGTGGATACGGAGTTTTACGTCGTATTCAATAATTCTTTTTCATTCCCGGACGAAAAATGGACTGATTTCACGTACCCCGTGTTCCCGGAATGGATAAACGCGTTTATCTACGGGGACAAAAACAGATTTGAATGGAAATTCAGAGACGGCGGAGATTACCGCATCACGTTCACGTCGCAGGGCGACGGTTCGTTTGACGTGCTCTGCACCGGCGACGGCGAGCGCGGCAGGCGTGAATATTACAAAACAACGGAAACCGCGGCTGATATAAAAGCCGCGCTCAAATCCGCGATCTCGGATTTTATAAATATTTTGAACAAGAACAAGCTCAACAACAAACAGCTTCTGAGCGAGCTTGCGATAAAAGCCTCCATTCTTGATAACTATAAAGTCTGACCCGGATAAAACGAACAAATATTATATATAATATTTCAATAGTGTAAAATGCTTCGGCAGATGTTTGAGATTTTCAAACATCTGCCGAATTTTTCTTAATTCATAATTTTCGAATTTTTAATTCTTCTTCTGCTCCGCCCTTACCGTCGCGACGTTCTTATTATGCTCCGCAAGCGTTTTGCCGTAGAGCATTTCACCGTTTACACGCGATACGAAATAGTAGTACTGCGTTTCCGCCGGGTTCATCGCGGTGTATATCGCGGACCAGCCGGGGTTGCAGATCGGACCGGGCATCAGCCCGTCGTAAACGTACGTGTTGTACGGATCGTTGTATTCAAGATCCGATGCGGTTATATCCGTTTTGTGGACGTTCAAGGCGTAGAGCACCGTCGAGTCGCATTCGAGCTTCGGATACGCCTTCGGGTTTTTCAGTCTGTTGTGTATGACGCTCGATACGAGCTCCATATCGGAGGTGAAATACGCCTCTTTTTGTATCAGCGACGCGATCATGAGATACTGGTCGAGCGTGTAGCCCGATTTGTCTATGAACGTATAGTATTCCTTCGCCATTTTCGTATCAAAGTTGTCGAGCAGCTTGTTTATCACCTGCTCCTCGCTCCAGTCGGTGTAGAAATAATACGTGTCGGGAAACAGATATCCTTCAAGTCTGTACCGTCTGTTCGGGTTTTTGGGTGCAGAATCGAGCCTTTTTATGAATTCGTAATCGTACTGTCCGTTCTCGATCGCGTCGACGAAGCCCTCCTTCGTCCCTATGCCCTCGCTTATGAACAGATCGATTATCTCGTCTACCGTGTAGCCCTCGGGGATCATTACGGTCACAATCTGCCGTTCGCCCGTTTTTGCAAGGAACGTGTTTATAAGGCTGTCGTAATTCTGTTTCGACGATACGGTGTACGTTCCGGGTATGAATTCCTGCCCGTCGTCAAGCTTGCGCCTTGCGTACAGGCGGAATACCCACGGGTATCTTATTATGCCCTTGTCCGCCAGCTCGTTTGACACGTCTATGACCGTCGGATATTTGCCTAAATCTATTTCCGCCGTGCGTTCCGTTTTTTGCAGCGCGAAAATATCGTTTCCGACCGACAGTATGAAAAACGACAGAAAAGCGGAAGCGATGAGTATGAGCGTTATATAGACCACGGCGATCGTCACGCTGTAAACCGTACTGCGCGTCTTGTATTTCAGCTCGCGCCCCGTTTCGTCTACCGGCTTTTTCCTGCCGGTGGCGACAGGCACGGGCTTTCTCGCCGGATCCGGCGTTTCTTTTCTTACGATACCTCTTATAGCGGTACTGTTTACAGAGGTACTTGTATTATCCTTCGGTTTCATATTATATCCTTTCTTTTGCCGTCACTGTCTTGTTTTCATTATCCCGGCGAAAAACGAAAAGCCGAGACACGTTACAAATCCGGGAGACACGACGGATATGAGAAGAGAATGAAGTCTGATAGGCAAAGGCGGGAATTCCTCGTTTTCCGCCTCGGGGA
This sequence comes from uncultured Ruminococcus sp., assembly GCA_902797235.1. Taxonomy (GTDB): domain Bacteria; phylum Bacillota; class Clostridia; order Oscillospirales; family CAG-272; genus UBA1248. The sequence goes on from CADBSB010000007.1 coordinate 23,169, forward strand.
TCTTTGCCGCGTCGAATTCAAGTATCTTCTGCGCCCTCGATAAAGAGAAGAACAGGAACAGAAGCATTACGGACACGAAAACGAACACGAACGGTATCAAATTGCCGGATTTGTTCGCCGCGTCGGTCAGGATCTTACTTGAAAAGACGGACATGAGATTATATATAAAATGTACGAGCATGGACGCGAACACGGATTTCGTCACCTCGTAAACGAGGGCGAGCGTCACGCCGCATATGAAGTACGTAAAAAATGAAGATAAGGAAAAGTGCATCAGAGAAAACAGCACGGAGGATAAAAGTACGGCGCCGAATATACCGTGCTTTCTGTACTCGCCGTAAATAACGCTGCGGAACGCTATTTCCTCGGTTATCGCGGGCAGAAGGCAATAAATCACCGCCACGTATATTATGCCCGGTATCGTTATTTCCGTTATATCCGCGTAATAAGCGTCCGCGACGCCCCGTGAGCTGAAGCTCGTCAGTACCGCGGCGCAGAACATGAAAACGGACGCGCAGATAACGAACAGAACGGAGGAAAGACCGAAAGGCCTTACGCCGAGCTCCTTATACTTGATCGGTCCCTTTATCCGCTTGTATATTACGGACGGCAAAACGAAGACCGAGATCTGCAAAACGAAAACGACGAGAAAAGACGATACCGAATAATCGTTTTTCAGCTTTATATAAGATACGGAGAATATCAGAACGTATATGACAAGGCAGAGCAGAGGGGTAAAATGATAGTCTTTGAGCTTTAATTTAGACAATTTGATATATCCCTCCCTCCGTTATTATCATATCGGCTTTTTTGTCGTACTTGCCGTGGGGAACGGCGTCTTTTACAAAACCGGAATAGACCGCCGTCGCCGCCGCGCCGCCGAATTTATTTAAAAATCTGTCGTAATATCCGCCGCCGTAGCCTATGCGGTAGCCCGCCTTATCGGAGATGACCGCGGGAATGATGCAGAGCGAACACGACTGGGCGGACGTGTCGAAAACGGGAAGATCGGCGTCCGGCTCATATATGCCGTAGCTGCCCTGTTTCAGCTGCGACAGATCCGTGACAAAATGGAACCGCATATCGCGCGTGCCCGGGATACAGCGCGGGTAAGCAACTCGCTTGCCGTCGGACAGCGCTTTTTCCGCCAGCGCGGAAAGATCCGGCTCGTCCGGCAGCGCCGCGAAAAGCAGTATCGTGTCGTAATACTTATACGAGCGGCAGTTTATCACGTTTTCGCAGATACGCCGGTCAAGCTCTTTCTTTATATCGACAGGTATAGCGCGCCTTTTTGACAGAAATTCGGCTCTTAATCCGTTTTTTTCAGCCTTTATATCGTGCATTACAGATAAAACATTATGCTTTTGCCGACCTTGTCGGCGGTACTTTTGCCTTTGAGCGCCGAGATTATTTCAAGTCCGAATTCGACGGCACAGCCCATACCCTTTGCGGTTATGATCTTACCGTCACGCACGACCTTTTCGCCGGTGACCGTCGCTCCGGTCAGCTTATCCTCAAAGCCCGGGTAGACCGTGGCTTTTTTGCCTTTGAGAACGCCTGTTTTGCCGAGCACGGACGGCGCGGCGCAAATCGCGCACAAAAATCCGCCGTTTTCATACGTTTTTAATAGATAATCGCAGACCTTTTTACTGTTTGCAAGCGCGTTCGTACCGCCGAGACCGCCCGGTAAAACGACAGCCTCCGCGTCCTTGCCGTCGGCGAAAAACTCGTCCGCCGTCATATCGACTTTAAACTCTATATCGTGCGGACCTTTTGCGGTACCGCCCGAGAGCCCTACCGTTTTCACGTCAAGTCCGCCTCGCCTCATAACGTCGAGCGTTGCGAGCGCCTCGACCTCTTCAAGTCCGTCTGCGCAGAACATATATATCATATCGAAAATCTCCTTATTCCCCGTCTCCGCCGCCGTACTGTGCCATAAACTGCTCGCGCGACATTATGAGCTCGCGCGGCTTACTGCCGTTTGCGCCGGAGCAGATCCCCATTTCTTCCATTCTGTCTATTATCTTCGCCGCGCGGCCGTAGCCTATTGAAAGCTTGCGGTTCAAAAGCGACGTGGCGACCTTGCCCGCGTCGAACGATATTTCGATAGCGGATAAAAGCAGCTCGTCGTCGCCGCTTTCGGCGCCGGAGATGGACAGCTTTTTCTTGTTGTCGCCTATGTTTTCGGCTTCCTTGTCTATGTTCTTTATCGCCTCGTCGCTGTAAGACGCGCCGATGCCCTGGTTCTTGATGAAGCCGACGACCGCCTCGACCTCGCTGTCGGAGACGAAGGCGCCCTGCAGCCTCGTCAGTTTGAGTGCGCCGACGGGCTTATACAGCATATCGCCGCGGCCTATAAGGCGCTCGGCTCCGCTTTCGTCAAGTATGGTACGCGAGTCTATCTGAGAGCCCACGCGGCACGCGATACGCGACGGGATGTTGTTCTTTATCGTACCTGATATTACCGTTACGTCAGGTCTCTGCGTACCGATTATAAGGTGCATACCGGCGGCTCTCGCCTTTGCCGCTATCCTCGCTATCGAGCTTTCGACGCTGTCCTTCGACGTTGACATAAGATCGGCTAACTCGTCTATAATTATTATAAGTATCGGCAGCCTTTCCATATCGGGGTTGTCTTTTGCCAGGTCGTTGTAACCGAAGATGTTGCGCACACCCGACTGTTCTATCAGGTCGTACCTGCGCTCCATTTCCTGCACGAGCCAGTTGAGCGCGCCCGCCGCCTTTTTCATATCCGTTATAACGGGAACGAGCAGGTGCGGTATACCGATATACGGCGCGAATTCGACCTTCTTCGGGTCAATCATTATGAGCTTGACCTCGTCCGGCTTCGCTCTGTAAAGTATGCTCACGATAAGGCTGTTTATGCAGACGGATTTACCCATACCTGTGGCGCCCGCGATTATCATGTGCGGCATCTTCTGTATGTCAAGATACGTTGCCTCGTTTGAAACGTCGACGCCGAGCGCGCAGAAGACCTTGCTTTTCGCCGCTCTGAACGTGTCGGTATCTATAAGCGTCCTTATATTGACGGTGAACGGCACCTTGTTCGGCACCTCTATGCCAACCGTGTCCTTGCCCTCTATCGAGTTTTCAAATCTCACGCCGCCGGAGGCAAGAACGCGGGCAAGGTCGTCAATAAGACTGCCTATCCTCGATATCCTCACGCCGGGCGCGGGCTTGAGCTCGTACCTCGTTATCGTAGGACCGCGCGAAATGTTTTCGATAGATACGGAAATACCGAAGTTGGAGAGCGTGTCAACTATCTTTCTTGCGTTGGCGTTCGCTTCCTCCGCCGATATTCCGGCTCCCTTGCCCTCGGGCAGAGAAAGGAGCTTAAGCGGCGGGAATCTGTAAACGGGCGCGGACTTCGGCGTCGGCTTTGCCGGCTGTTCCTGTTGTTTTTCGGACTTTTCGAGCTTGTCCGTGCTTATACCGACGGGAGCGGTGACCGCGTCGAGTATCTCCTTATCCTCCTCGGGCGCCTGCTCCGGCTCTTTTTTCTCCTCTTTTTTCTTTTCCGGTCTGTCTACGAGTATGCCGTCCTCCAGAAATATCTCCGCGGGCTTTCTTACGAATTGCTCAACGCCCTCGTCGTTGTCGAGGAGTTCGTCCAAAACGTCGCGCTTTTTGGGGACTATATCGTCGTCCGTGTCAAAATCGTACGCCTTTTTGTTTTTTCTGTTGTTCTGATCTTTGTTTACGTTTATCTGATCTCTGTTCGTACGCTCCGTCTGCTCAAACGAGGAGATCCTGTCCTCCTCCGCCTGCCTTGCAAGCTCCGCAGCCTTTCTTTCCGCCGCCTTGCGTTTCAGCTCGCCTATTTTTTCGGACTGCTTTTCCGCGCCCTTTTTGACGTTTTTTTCAATAAACGACACGAGCGCCGCGGGCGTTATGCCGATGGTGAGGCAGAAGAATATCAAAAACAGCAAAGCCGCTGAAATACCGGTGAAAACGCTGCCGAGGCCGCCGCGCACGAGCTGTGCGATAACGCCGCCGACAACGCCGCCGCCGCTGAATTTCGAGCATTTTTCAAAGAAATCCGCCGCCGTCAGCGTCGCCGTTTTTTCAAGTGAGAAAACACCGCAGAACACAGAGAAGAAAAGTTGAGATAAAATTCCCCACGCGATGCAGAACGGGAGCCTGCCGTTATCGTATATCTTGTGTAAAAACACGGAAAGAAGTATCAAAAGCGTCGGTATCAGCATCGACGATACGCCGAACGAGCCGAAAAGCCCCGTCCTTATGCCGCGTCCCACAACGCCCGATGCGTCGGGCCATATATAGCAGAACAGAAGGAACAGAGCCGTAAGACCTATGAATATCTGTATCAGTCTTATGATCGACAGGTTGTCCCTTACGGCGGGCGCAGCCGCCTTTGTCTGTGGATTTTTAACCTGCTGTCTGCTTTTCTGAGCGTTTTGATTATTATGATTTTTCTGTTTGCCTGACTTTTTATTATTTGCCATTTCTATCCTTTCATAGCGCGATAAATCGCATACGCGCCGAGCGCAAAGCAGTAGAATGAAAAATATCTGAATTTTGATCTGTCCGATATGAATTTTATGAGCTTTATGGCGCAAAGCCCCGCGGCAGCCGCCGTAAGACAGCCGATAACGTAAACCGCGGCGGAGTTGAGCGACAGGGAAGCGCGCGCCACGTCCGGCGCTTTAAGCACGACCGCGCCGAGTATGGCGGGTACGGACGAAATAAACGAGAGCTTCACCGCGTCGAACTTTTTTATCCCGCAGAGCCTGCCCGCAAAAACCGTCGCGCCGGAGCGCGAGATACCGGGCAGAACGGCTATCGCCTCAAACAAGCCCGCCGTCAAAGCGTGCCTGTATTTTACGTCGGATACGGTGTACTTTTCCGTTTTTATCATATCCGTCAGTATCAGAAGTACGCCGTTGAATATAAGTAAAGCGCCTATATAACCGGGGTATAACGCGATATTATCCGATATATCCGCCCCGCCGAGCAGGGCGAAGATCACCGCCGGAACGGTAACGGTAACCGTGAAGACCGCAATACGCTCGTTGATATCGAGCTTTTCAAGCGAAAATCTGTTTTTGAATAATTTGGGTACCGAGGTGAAACAGCCCTTACATACGCCCGGCATATCGGCTCTGTACGCGATAAATACCGCGATAAGCGTGCCGAGGTGAAGCATAACGTCAAAGCCGGGATAAGCGCCCGCCGGCACAAGACCGAAAAAGCTGTGGCAGAGCGCCAGATGCGCGGAGCTCGATACGGGCAGAAATTCCGTCGCCCCCTGAATTATTCCGAACAATACCGCAGATAATATATCCATAACGCATATTCTCACATTCTTTTTTTATAGAATATGCGCTCGGGATATTATATTATATCAAAAATAAAGAGATATTTCAAGTATGTTTGAAAATTTTTTTGTGAACGGCAGATTTAAAGATGAGATATTGCTCGCTTTTTGCGGGCTTTTATCTCTTTGCGCCGGATTTATAAACGGATTTATCGGCACGGGAGGCGGCGTTATAATACTATTGACGCTCAAAAAACTGCATAAGGACGACGAAAAAGCGGCGTACGCTTCCGTCGCCGCCGTTGTGCTGCCTATGGCCGTCATAAGCGCCGCCGTATATTGCATCTCAAAGCCGGATATAATATCCGACGCTCTGCCGTACCTGCCGTTTGCGCTCATAGGCGGCGCGCTCGGCGCTTACCTTTTGAGCCGCGTCAAGGTCCGCGCCGTGTCGCTTTTGTTCTCATCTCTCGCCGTGTTTTCGGGCGCCGCGGCACTGTTAAGATGAACGACGTTATCGGCTGCGCCGTCTGCTTCATAACCGCGCTTTCGTCCGGTCTCGGCGCGGGCGGCGGAGGGCTTTTAACAATGTTTCTGACCTCTTTTGCAAATACGGCGCAGATAAACGCGCAGGGCATAAATCTTTTATGCTTCGTATCGGCGCAGACGCCCGCGTCCGTCATAAATATGATAAGATATAAGCCGGATATGCGCCTTATCGCGTTTTTAACGTTCTGCGGCGCTGCGGGCTGCGTTTTAGGCGCCGTCGCCGCATCATACGCCGACGAAACGGTCGTAAGAAAAGCTTTCGGCGCGTTCCTTACGGCTGTCGGCGTATATACGTTTTACCGCACGGTTAAGGGGCGGTAAGCCTTATTTTATCGCCTTGTCAAGCGCCTGTTCAAGGTCCTCGATTATATCGTCGACGTTTTCAAGACCTACGGACAAACGCACCATTCCGGCGTTTATGCCGGCGGCTACGAGCTGCTCGTCCGTCAGCTGTCTGTGCGTCATCGAGGCGGGGTGTAAAACGCAGGTGCGTATGTCCGCGACGTGTACCTCGCGGCACGCCATTTTAAGCGCGTTCATGAATTTTTCCGCCGGTCCGCGTCCGCCCTTCACGTCGAGCGATATTACGCCGGAGGTGCCCTTCGGCAGATATTTTTTCGCTAAATCATAGTATTTGTCGCCTTCGAGCCCCGGGTATCTGACCGTCTCGACGGCGGGATGATCTTTAAGATATTTCGCGACCTTCAAAGCGTTCTCACAGTACCTTTCCATTCTGACTGCAAGCGTTTCAAGCCCCAGATTGAGTAAAAATCCCGAGTTTGCGGACGGATATGCGCCGAAATCGCGCATGAGCTGCATACGCGCCTTTCCTATGTACGCGGCTTTTCCGAATTTTTCCGTGTAAATAAAACCGTGATACGATTCGTCGGGCTCGACAAGCTCCGGGAATTTGCCGTTGTTCCAGTCAAAATTTCCGGAATCGACTATAACGCCGCCGCCCTGCAAGGCGTGGCCGTCCATGTATTTCGTGGTGGAATGGACGACTATGTCCGCGCCGAATTCAAACGGCTTGCAGAGTATCGGCGTCGCAAACGTGTTGTCTATTATAAGCGGAACGCCGTGCTTGTGGGCTATCTTCGCGAATTTTTCTATATCGAATACGGACAGGGCGGGGTTTGCGAGCGTCTCGCCGAATACGAGGCGCGTGTTGTCCTTGAATTTCTTGTCTATCTCCTCCTCGTCCGCGTCCTGATCGACGAAAATGCACTCTATACCGAGCTTTTTCAGCGTCACGGCGAAAAGGTTGACCGTGCCGCCGTATATCGCCGCCGCAGATATTATGCTGTCGCCCGCGCGGCAGAGGTTCAGCACGCTCATAAGGCTCGCCATCTGACCGGATGAGGTGCACATCGCGCCCACGCCGCCCTCAAGGTCGGCTATCTTCTTTTCAACGCAGTCTACCGTCGGGTTTGAAAAGCGCGAATACATATGCGCGTTCGGAAAATTGAACAGCTCGCCTATCTCTTCGGCCGTGTCGAACACGTACGTCGTGCTCTGTACTATCGGCATCACGCCCGGATCTCCGTTTTTGGGCTTGTAGCCCGATCTCAAACATTTTGTTTCGTCTCTCATTGTATGAATTCCCTTTCAAAATAGTATTTTTGTTGATGCGTCCTCACGCTCAGTACAACGCCGATACAGAGATAAAGGCTCAAAATCGACGAGCCGCCGTAGCTTATGAACGGGAGCGTAAGGCCTATGACCGGCAGAACGCCGAGACACATTCCTATATTTTCAACGGTCTGGAATATGAACAGCGCCGCAATTCCCACGCATATATACATGCCGTATTCGTACCTCGCCCGTCTCGCCGTGCGCAGTATGCCGAAGATTACGAGCGATATTAGCAGTACGTATATGATTATGCCGACAAATCCGAACTCCTCGCCCATAACGCCGAGTATCATATCCGTTTCACGCGCCGGAAAGACCGATTTCGACGCGGCGTGTGTGAGCGTGCCCTTGCCGTAGCCCATACCGAACACGCCGCCGTTCTGCATGGCGCGTATCGTCTGTATGACCTGATAGCCCGTGTCCGTCGGATCTGACCACGGATCGAAGCCGATGAGGATACGCTTTTTCTGATAATCTTCAAGAAAGCCCCATAAGAACGGCGCGGCGACGGCGAACGTCGCAAGACCGCCCAAAAGGTACCACAAGCTCATTTTCGCGGCAAACCACATGGAGATGAAGATGAATACGAAAACAATAGCTGCGCCGAGGTCCTTTTCAAGCATTACAAACGCTATCGTGGAACCGCTGAAAAGCAGTATCAGAAGCACGCTTTTAAGCTTGTTCGTGTCCTCCTTCAGCCTGCCGAGCAGGTAGCCGAACGACATTATAAACGTAAGTTTAACGAACTCCGACGGCTGAAAGTCCACGTTGATTACAGGCAGCGTTATCCAGTTTTTGTTGCTGCCGAAATTGCCGCGGAGCATGGACGGCAGACTTTCAAAAAGCGGGAGCGTCAGAAGTCCGAGACCGATTATGAATATGGGTATCCACAGCTTTTTCAAAAGCACGCCGTAGTCGATCAGCGATATGACTATCATCCCCGCAAAGCCGAGCACGGCGCCGAAAAGCTGGACCATAACGTTCCTGTTCGTGCCGTGGTACGCGGCGGCGGAGCTTATGCATATTATGCCGTAGACCGTAAGCGCAAGGACGGCGGCGATAAGCAGAAAATCATACTGTTTTACAGTTGACAAAAACGAGTTTTCACGTTTTTTCATTATCATACCGCCCCCTTTCGCATTCGTGTTTTACTATTATAAATCATTTGCTTATCTTTGTCAAGACGATTTGATGTATAAATTTATAATATAAGCAAAAACTAACGGTATGAAAACTGGTGAATGGATAATAAAGCTTTTGTCGTACGTTCTGTGTCTTTGCGCCGTCTGCGCGGGATTCGCATATAAGGAAAGACGGTCGGGCGACGAGCTGAACGCGTACGTAAAGCGCGGGGAGGATGAAAAAACGGACCGCCTCTGCACCGCGCTGATAAGGCTTAAAGACAGCCTTAAAAACTGCGTAGTAAACGGAGATAAGGACGATTTTATCGAGGTCGGAAGGCTTTGCAAGACCGCGTCGGACATCGTCGCGGACTGCGTGCCGGATAAGCGGAGCGAGCCTCTGCGCGCGTTTTTCATACGCGTAAAAAACGTGTGTGATAAAATTGAGGAAGAAAAGCCTGATATGCTCAAAAGGCAGATGTTATCTGAGCTTTACATGAGACTGACGGCGATGGAGCAGACACTCAAAACAAAAAAAGCGACCGCCGACGAACTCATAAAAGCGCTGTCGCAGGGCTTGAAAACAAGCGGGGAAAACACGGATAAAAAAGCCGAGATAAGCCGCATGAAAGCGGAAAAGGCGGCGAGGGCGGAAATGAGCGGCGTAACGCCCGTCAGATGCGAAAAATATAACGGCGGCTACGTTTTTTCATCTTCCGGCTCGTGCATCTTACTTGACGGAAAAGGCGATACGGTGATGAAAAGCAGAACGGTCACGGAGGGCAGGGAAAGGTATACCGTATACGACGGTATGATAAAGGCAAAGGAGCATATAACGGATATAACCGGCTCTCCGTCGGACGCGGTCTTTTTGTGCGACGCGTTCGGGATACTTTATTATAATGTCGCAAGCGACGGCAAAAATTATCCCGTCGGTATAGATAAGACCGACGGGAAGGTAGTATTCGAGGTCATTTCACGATTTTGAGGAACGCCGCCTCAATGCCGTCGCACGCCTCTTTCGTGCCCATTATCACGGCTATAAGATCGCCGCTCCTGACAACGTAAGCCTCGTCGGCTCGCGCGCAGACCCATTTTCCTTTATTTATATTATTTTCGATCTTTATTCTCTCCGCGTCGTAATCGCAGCCTTCTTTCAGTCTTATAACGCAGAACGAATAGGTAACGGGCTGAACGACAGCCTCCGACGCCGCGCCGGATACGTAAGGCACGCCGGTCACGCCCAAATAATATTCCTCGTTTTCTATTGTTATCTCCTCCGTGGTAAGCTCAGACTTAAGCCCCTTCATGTAGTCACGCGCGTTCACTTTCCGGTAAACCGCGTCGATTATCTCCCCGGCGGACATCTCCGACACCGTTTTTTTGCCGCAGGAGCACAGTATCAGAAGCGGCAAAAGCAGCAATACGGCGATTTTTTTCATCATTTTTTACGCTCCGTCACGTTTTTTATCATATTATAACGTAAAAAAATGAAAAAAATAAGAAAAATCATCTTGACAGATGAAAAAAAATGTGGTATTATATTCAAGCAATAAAAAATCCCACGGGGCATTAGCGCAGTTGGGAGCGCACGACACTGGCAGTGTCGGGGTCACGGGTTCGAGTCCCGTATGCTCCATAACGAGAAAAGGACGCTTCGCGCGTTCTTTTCTCGTTGTGCTCATTTCATATACGGGACTCGAAGCAGCGTTAAGAAAACGCCATGTTATGGCGTTTTTAGCGGTGACTGTTGACGAGCCTTGCGCCGCCGG
>CADBSB010000008.1 GCA_902797235.1 uncultured Ruminococcus sp.
ATGATTTTTGCCATTGTTTTGTTCCTCCGATTCTATCAGTTTGCTACCTTTACGGTCGCATATCTTATTATTTTATCACCTTTTTTGTATCCCTTCTGGAATACCTCGGCTACGGTGTTCTCGCCGAGTGATTCATCCTCAACGTGCATGACCGCGCTGTGAAGATCGGCGTTGAATTCATCGCCTGCCTCACCGAACTGTTCCACGCCCATTTTGGATAAAACGTCTTTGAAATTTGAGATTATTAAGAGTAATCCGTTTTTGCTCTGTTCGTCCGAGGCGTAATCGGCCGCGCGCTCGATGTTGTCGAAAACCGGTAAAAGCGCTTCGACCGCGTCGCAGTAGGCGTTACTGTATTTCGCCTCGCATTCCTTTGCGGTACGCTTTTTGTAATTGTCGAACTCCGCGAGCATCCTTAAATACTTGTCGTTTGCGTCAAGCAGCGCCTGTGTGGCTTTTTCCTGCTCCTTTTCGGCCTTCTGAAGCTTGTTTTCAAGCTCCTTTAACTGCTTGCCTAATTTTCTTTTTTCTTTTCCGGACAACTCTTCTTCTTTTTCTTCCTCCGCCTGAGGTTGTTCTTTAACTTCTTCCTCTTCGGGGGCTTCCTGCTTTTTCTCCTCGTTATCCATCTCCGTCACCCTCTTTCTTTTTATCTTCACCGTCGGTCAACGTGTTTGACGAAAGCAGACGGCTTATCATATCCGCGATGTAATCAACTATTTTGACTACCTTCGGGTATTCCATTCTGTTAGGTCCTACGACGCCTATCGCTCCCACGACGCTGTCGTTTCGCTTGAGCGGCTTAACTATGATTGACGAATTGCTTACGACCGGTGTGTCGCCCTCGCCGCCGATATACACGGAAACGGAATCCTTATCGGAACAATGTACGAGCTCAACAAGGTCTTCCTTATTCTCAAACAGCGAGAGAAGCTCGCGCAGCTTTGACGTGTCCGCGTATTCCGGATACTCAAGCATATTTTCAACGCCGTCTATATGGACGTTGTCGATACCCACGTCTCCGATTGTCTCGTAGACGCACTTGATCACAGCGGGTATAAGCGCTTCGTATTCTCCCATCTCCGACTGCATTTTCATTATCATCGGCAACGTTATCGAATCGCTCGTACGGCCCGAAATGTTGTTGTTCAGAACGCCGCAAAGCATATTCAGTATATCGTCATTCACCTTAACGGGAACGTTTACGAACTTCGACTTTACCTGATTGTCGTCCATAATGAACGATACGACGAAATTGTTTTCATCGATATACGCCGTTCTGAAATAACGTACCGTCTGATACGTCTGTCTCGGTTTTACCGCGACGCCGGTATAATTGGTAACGGCGGCAGTAAGCTTGCTCGCGGTCTGTAAGATCCGGTCAAGCTCCGTCATTTTTATCTGCTGGAGCTTGTTGATGATGCTCAGATCGTTCGCGGTCAGCGCGTAGTCGTTCATCAGGCTGTCAACGTAAAATCTGTAACCGAGCGTCGTCGGCACTCTGCCCGCCGACGTGTGCGGATGTTCAAGATACCCGAGCTCCTCTAATTCCGCCATCTCGTTTCTTATCGTCGCCGACGAGAAACCGATGTCGGTCGATGCGGTCAGGTACTTGGAGCCCACCGGCTCACCCATTTCAATATGCGCGTCTATAACAGCTTTTAATATTTGCTTTTTTCTCGGTGACAATTCATCCCCGTACGCCATATTTTCTCCTTTCGGATTAGCACTCATTACACCGTAGTGCTAATCTTTGAATGTAATGTACCACTAATCGGGCGGAAAATCAAGGATATTATTTGTAATATTTATGAATTATGTGTAAACTTGCACATCAGAGTGCCAATTTGCGGTTATAAATACATAAAAGCGAGTACAAGTGCGACGATTTGGATGATCGCAAAAAGAGGCAGCGGCACCATAAACTTCGCTTTCTTCGTTTTATGTCTTATTACAAGCATCGTCAAAAGCATAAAAACCGCCCCGCCTATAAAGCCGAGAAACAAAAGAGTGCTTTCCTTTACTCTCCATTTGTTCTTCTTCGCCGCGTTTTTATCGTGCACTGTCACGACTATGCTGACGACTGAAATAAGGAGAAAATAAATTAAAATAATATACTTGATCATAAACTGTCCTTTCTTCTTGACAAAAATTTAAAATAATGATATAATAGCAAAAAAACATACGAGGTATTTATATGACGCACAAATTCATTGATATGCACTGCGATACTATATCGGAGCTTTTTTATAAAAGGCAGGACGGGAAACCGTACTCGTTATACGAAAACGATCTTGATATAGACATAAAAAAGCTTCAGGCGGGCGGCGCCTACGTACAGTGCTTTGCCATGTTCACACACCTGGCGCACTACAAGAACGCTTACGAGCACGCAAACGCTCTCGCGGATATTTACCTGGAGGAGCTTGAAAAGAATAAAGAATTTATCGCGCCCGTGTTATGCAAAGCGGATATTGATAAAAATGAGGCGGCGGGAAAGATCTCCGCGCTTATGACGCTTGAAGAAGGTGAATGCACCGAGGGCGATCCCGCTAAGTTAAAGCACTTTTACGACCGTGGCTCACGTATGATGAATATTACGTGGAACTTCAAAAACAGCTTGGGATACCCGAATAAAATAGATATGAACAACGGAAGCGTATCTCCCGATACGGAAAACGGTCTTACGGAAAAAGGCAAGGCTATCGTTGAATATATGGTAGAGCTCGGCATGATAGTCGACGTTTCCCACAGCTCCGACAAATCGTTTTACGACGTTGCGGACATTGTAAAAGGTCCTTTTATCGCGTCACATTCCAACTGCCGAGAGCTTTGCGGTCATACGAGAAACCTGACGGACGATATGATAAGAGTTTTAGCCGAGCACGGCGGCGTTTCCGGTATAAACTATTGCCCCGCGTTCATAAAGACGGGCGCCGAGAGGATAACCGTGGATGATTTTGCGGATCACGTTCTGCACTTCTTCAAGGTCGGCGGCGAGGATATCGTAGGTCTCGGCACCGATTACGACGGTATAAATTCAAGAAGGCTTGATATAAGATACCCGTCCGACGCGCCTAAATTCTGGGACACGCTCGTAAAAAGAGGTCTGACCGAGGAGCAGGCGGATAAGGTGTTTTATAAAAACGTAAAAAGAGTTTTTGACGAGATACTTAAATAACGGAGATTAAAATGAAAATCAAATTCATCGTCGCATTTCTTCTTTGCGCCGTGATTCTTTTATCATCCTGCAATAACGTACCGGCAGAAAGTACGGACGAGCAAACGACAGAGGCTGCGTCAACGGAAACGGAAACAGAAACGGAAACGGAAGAGCCGAGCGTTCAGCCCGATCTGTCCGAAAACATTTCCGTCGAAATAAAGCCTGTTTATAAGGAAACACCGACAAAGCGTTCGGATGAAGTGGAAGTAAGAGGTGTAAGGCTTAAAATTTCATACACAAGCACGTTTTACGGCGTGCATTCCGCGATTAACCGCCCTTATACAAGACCGGCAGAAGCGTTTACGTCAAAGAGCGTATCCGGCAGCTGCGATTTCTCGTCCTGCCAGCTCGCGTCCGCCGATATGAACGGAGACGCGTTATCGGACGTTATCACATACGACGGCGAGAATATCTCCGTTTATACAATAACCGCGACATTCAAAAAGGACGTGACGTACGTTTTTGACGGAAACAACAAATACGCCGCTTCTCTGCTTTTCAGCGCCGCCGTCGGCAAGGATGCGGCGCTTTGCGGCGCGGGTGACTTTGACGGGAACGGATATAATGACATACTGTTTACAAAAAACGGCGCTGTCGTAATTTACTACGGAAACGAAAACGGTTTTACGCTTTCGTCATTCAGGTTTGACGAAATCGACGGCGACATTGTCTGCGGCGACGCGAACGGTGACGGTATGTGCGATATACTGACCGTAAAAGGCTCGCTCGTGACCATATATAAAAGCGACGGCAAAGGCTTTGAAAAATTCCCGGGTAAAGAAATCAAGCCCGCGTCACAAGAATATGAAAAAGTTCTTTGCGCCGATTTCAACTGCGATAAATACACCGATATACTGTACTTTATAAAGAGCGGCGACGTTTACAGATCGCTTACGGTTTTCGGTCACGGCGACGGTACTTTCGGCACGGATACCGACAATAAGAATTTATACGCCGAATACGAATTTGAAGCGAAAAACTGTCCGTCAAATATTGCGGCGGGCGACGTTACGGGAAACGGCGCCGCGGATCTTATAGGATACGGCAACGTAAGCAGAAGCCCGCATAACGCTTTGTACTACAACAACAGCGATTTGGCATACGACTATTCCCTGTTCGGTATGATCGTAAACGGCGAATACAGACTGTATTCCGGCTGCCGCTGGGGTGATAAGAATTACGAGCAAAGCGACGGCGACCATATAATGCTATCCACGTCGAAGGACGGCGTCAACTGGTACAGATATATTGATAAGCCCATGTTCTATCTCGGATGGGAGCTCGGTGTTGAGGACTGGTGGAGAGACAACACGCTTGAACCTGAGGTACTGTACGTTGACGGAAAGTACCATATGTACTGGCAATGCTCCTACATAACGCCGAAAGGCAACTACGGCGACAAGATCGGATATGCAAGCTCCGACGACGGTATAAACTGGGAACGCAAGACGGACGAGCCGGCTATTATCTGCAGCGATCCCGAAATAGGTTTCAACCACGAGGAAGTCATATACGTTGCCGATGATCCCGACGGCAAGCCGTTCTGGATGTATACGGGACATTTCGTAAACGGTCAGTTCAGCGGATATATACGCATAAGATCGGCCGATCCGACAAGATTTGAGTATAAAAATAAAGAGGCTACGAACGGCTTCGCGGAGATCGGAAACCAGATCGGATACCTTACCGCAAAGGACGGGAGCCGCGTGTTCATACGCATAACTTTCACGTCGGATAAAGGCGTAAACACGCCTACCTTGCAGTTCAGCCGCGACGGGCTCAATTTCTACGGAAACAACAAGCTTCTGTTCGCCGCGGTGGATCAGGACGACCCGAGAAACGAGCTTAATAAAAACGTCTGCTTCTTAGGTCTCGCCACGGAAAGCGGAACGGGTGAGATAAAGCAGAACGACGACGGGACTTACACGATAATGTACTTCGCCACTACCTGCGCGACGTCCGTAGCACCGGAGATCTTCTGGTCGGACGGCGGCGTGGGTATTGCAACGGTCACTTTGTCCGCTTTAAAATAATACTGTTAAATTCATCGGGGCTGTCGCAGGTGCGGCAGCCCGGTTTTTATTTGCGCTTGTCTTTAAAAATGTAAATACAGTCTGCGATGGCGGACGGGTGTATGAACATACCGCCCGTGTTGCCTGTTACGGAATTGAGCGTATCTGAATAGCAGGTGTCGTATTCACCGCGCTCATATCTTTCAAGCGTGTCGGGGATGTTGTGCGGGCGCCAGTTGTATTTTTTATGATCGCCCATAAAGTTATACGCCGCGGTCGTTACGCCTTCAATATACGTTACCCAGTCAAGTTCCGGGTCTATCTCCTCCCAGGGCGTGCCGAGCGTTTCGGATTCCGCTATGCAGCGCAGGACCTCCCATTGTACGAAATCGCGCACCCAGTTCGCAAAATACCAGTCCGAGCAGCAAAGGCACGGCTTTGTGCAGTACATGGTATTCAAGCCCTTCGGTTGTCTCAAATGAGTGAATACGAGAAGCGAGCGCAGAAAATGAACGGCTTTCGCCTTATATCTTTCGATCCCGAAATTCTTATATACGTAATAGTAAACGTTCGCCGCGCTGCCCGCTGCGAGAAGATTGGGCGCGTGGAGCGGCGTTTCCCAATAGTCGCCTCCCTCGGGGCGTATCATATCAATACAATAATCAAGTGCTTTGATCGCGCCGTCAAAATACTTCTTGTCGCCCGTTTTCTCGTATATCTTTATGAGATCGAGAGCGGGCTCGGTATTGAGATATAACGCCGTGTCTCCGCTTTGCGCCATCGGGTCTATGAACGAGCGCGCTACGACAAAATCGTCTTTTGCGTAATGACGTCCGTCCGGATCGAAGCAGAACGCTCCGTCCTCTCTCTGCCAGCCGAGGATGGTATCGCCTCTCTTACGCTCCGCTTCTATATCGGGGCTATGCGATATATGTTTTTCCGGCAGATAATCTTTCATCTTCTCCGATAACTGTTTTACAAGCCCGGAATCCGCGTTTTCTTTAATATATCTGAACAGGAAACGCGGCGGAGTTTTGCTGATATGAGAGCCCGCCTGCTCGTAGCCGAAGCCCTTTCCTAAATGATAAAGATTTGTATTATAGGCGTTCGCTATTTTTGTAAGCGCCTCGTCCGCCGTATATAAAGGCTTGGGCTTAGGCATACCGTTACGCTTAACGTATTCGGCAAGCGCGTCGACAGACGTTCCTTTTCCTACCGTGATATAAGCGGAAAAGTTGATCCTCTGCCCCTTGTGTATCTCAAACGGTCTTGCGAAAGGCTTGTTCTCGTCATCCTCGGTCTTTACGTCCGGTATCATTATACCAATAAGACTGTTGTTTTGTCTTTCGATCGAATTCGGCACGGCGAAGACAGGCTGTGAATAGTACTCGTTATAATTGAACCAGCGCGCGACAGGCGTGTCAAGACTGTATTCGACGGAAATATAATCGCCGTTATGCGATAAAGCCATTACAGGCGCGCTTACCTTGTTCGGGTGCGGTATCCGTCTGTCAGCCCACGGGTCTTTGAAGAAATCCATACCTGACGTCCACTCTTCGCCTACGGCAAAATCAACGCCGGGCAATATCGCGTCCGTCTTTTCAGTCTTATAACTCCCCTCGCCGCAGTACAGCCACAGAAGGCGCAGATATTCCGCGTATACGTTATAATCGGAATACAATTCAGTATATATTTTCAGCCTGTTATCGAGAATTGAAAGCTTTACCGTGCCAAAAAGGACGGGATGTTCAAAGGGATACCCGATCCACTTTTCAAACGACGTGCCTTTGAGCCTCTCCGCCGCACATGAAGATTTGACGCCGAAAACAAAACCGTTTTCCGTTTTATCATACGTTTCGGCCTCTATCCTCATCGGTATATCCTGGTCGCGCAGTTTAAGCTCTCCCAGGCTGTCAAGCACTCCCATGAGCTTGCCCCCGGGCGTATATATCTCGCCGAAAGCCCAGCCGCTGATTCTTTTATAAAACACGACTGTTATTTTATCGTTTTTCAACTCGATTTTCTCGTCCGCATATGATGCGCGCTTATATTCAGGCATACTGTTCACCGTATTTTTGTATGAATTTCAAAACCGCAGTGCATGACATATCGGCCGCTATACCGCGGAGTGTGAAATAATCGAGCGCGGCGTCGCCCTCAGTTCCGTCGGACATAACGCGGCTGATGACGAACGGCGTGTCGGCGGCAAAGCACACGTGCGCTATCGCTCCGCTCTCCATATCGCAGACGGATGCGCCGAACGTGTCAACGATATGTTTCTTTTTATCCTTATCCGACACGAACACGTCGCCCGTCGCGATCGTGCACAATTTCGGCTTTTTATCCTCGTCATAGCACTTTATAAGCTGCTCGGACGCTTTTTTATCCGCGTCAAAATAAATTTTATTGATACCTGATATCATGCCCACGGGATCACCGAGAGGCGAGGTATCCATATCGTGCTGTACGCACTTTTCGGCAACTGCGCTGTCAAGCTGTTTAAGACCGCCGGATAACGAGCCGGCGACGCCGGTATTTATTATGAGCTTGGGCGAATACTTTATTATCATCGCCTCGGTACACATCGCCGCGAAGACCTTGCCCATGCCGCATACGGCGCACGCGACCTCGTTGTTTCTGTATTTACCTCTGTAAAACGTTATACCGCCGGCTACTTCCGTAACGGTATTATCAAGCTTAGATCTTATCATATCAAGTTCAAGATCCATTGCCGCAATTATTCCGATCATTTTATTTGCTCCTTATCTTCTTTTTTCTCTTTTTATCGTCTTTTACCGCTATGTACGCTATGAATCCGGCTGCTCCGAGCGCGGGGATCACCAGAAGCGCTGCGTATAAGAATATCGATCTGCCGTTCTTTCCTCCGTCTTCAAACAACAGTATCATAACGTCGGCGGAGATCGCGTTTCCGTAAACGGAGCCGTTGTTCGGCTTCTGCTCGGTCACGGTAACGCCGCCGTTTGTGTTGACAGACAGCACCTTGACATCCGTATTGTCATATCCTTTTATCTTAATTTCCGTGTTATGAGCTATCGCGCCATCCGCGTAGACGAATTTGACCGCGCCGATTATCTTGTTGCTTGTAATATCTATCCCGGCGCCTGACAGTATCCTTTCAACCGTTTCATCCGTTACGGAGGTTATCTGTATATTTCCGTTTTCCGCGGTAACGGTGACTGATTCTATACCGGATATTTTTTCACAGTCAAAATCTATCGTATATATCTTTGATTCGTCGTCCGTGTCGGTATCCGTCTGATCCGGCGTCGTTTCATCGGCGGATCTTTCCTTTACGGAAATATAGAATATCTTTTCGTAATCGCCGTCAGCGCCGCCGTCCTTAACCGTCGCTTTGACCGTAACGGTGCCGGGTTTATACGCGGTTATCGTTCTTCCGTTGAGCTCAGCTATACAGCCGCCGTCGTTTTCAATGCTCCACACTACCGTTTTATTCGTCGCGTTTGACGGAAAGACGGTGTTGTAAAGCACGGTGCTTTGCGATACGGTTATATTGTCCGTTGAAAGCTCAATATCGGATATCGCTACGAAAGGCTCAGTTACGGTGAGCTTTATCCTTGACGAAGATATGCCGCCGCAAACACAGTAGATATAGAATTCCTCCGCTTTATCCGTGGGCACCGTGTACGTGCTTGAAGTGACGCCTTCTATAAGCGTTCCCTCGTCCGCTTTGCCCGCCGCCTTATACCATTTGAACGTGTCGTCCTCTATGTCGACGGATCTCGCCGTGACTGTCAGCGTCTCTCCCTTTACTACGCTGAATTTATTTGCGTTTATATAAACCATGGAAACGGAATTGTCGATCTCAGCGCTTATCTTTTTTGTCGTAACGCTCGCGTCGCCCTTTGTGATCTCAACTACAAAAACGAACGAGCCTGTCAGAGCGTCGGGATTCAACACGGATTTCTGCTCAGCCGCCGTAAAATCAAGCACCGCTATATCACTTATCGCAACGCCGTAATCACCGTACCTGCCGAAATACGTTTTAAGATAATCCTTGACCGCAGCGGCGGTATTCGCAATATTCATATGGATGGCGATGTTAGACGCTTCTATTTCGTTCTTTACCGCCGTTATCGTCGCAAGGTCGGGATCGTTCGGCGTTATTTTGACGTATGAAGTCACGCTTCCGACGGCGTTATAAGCGGTTAGGCTGATAATATGCTCGATACCACCCGTCAGACCCGTTATTGTAGCCGACGACGCGCTTTTTTGATAAGTCTGAGTTGATATTATATTATCGGGCGAAGCGGATAAAGCGTATTTTATCTCGTATTTTTCTATATCCGAGCCGTTTCCTTTCGCGCTCCACGTAAGATACGCCGAATAATCGCCCGCAACGCCGGACAGCTCAAGCGTAGGAGCCTCCGCGTTGATTTTTACGGAATTGGTTGATACGGTTTTATTTCCGTAAGTTACCTGCGCGTAAACGGTCTTTCCGAGCATTTCCGCGGTGACCGTGAGCGTATCCGATATACCGCCGTACTTTTCGTTATCCACGTAAAACACGCATACGTTTTCCGACGGTACGTCTTCCTTATGCACCGTCAGAACGTCGCCGATCGAGGCGGTCTCCGTTCCGCCCGCCGCGGTGGAAAGATAAACGTTTTCTTCCGCGCGGCAGAAAAGCGGGATCGCGACAATAAGCATAAAAACCGTAAGCGCGGTTTTTACTGTTTTTTTCACGTTGCCACCTCCCTGTCAAGGATCTTGAACGTATATACGCCGGAGCCGAGCTCCGATTTCTCCGTTATCTTCGTATATCCTCTCTTTGTCGCGGTGTAAAGCTTACCGTCGGGCATAACGACGGCTTTTGCGTTTACCGGCACGGTAAGCGTAAGATCGAAGCCGTTATCCGTTCTTTTCCATTCCGAGCAGATAAGCCCTGCCGCGCTTTTGTAGCTGCCGTTTACGTGCTTAATGCGCTTATCCGGCACTGGCTTGTATGAGAATACGCGGTACCCGGGCGTTATCGGCTTTATACCGAGCATATACTCATAAAACCACTCGTAGCAGCTGCCGAGCGAATAGTGGTTAAAGGAGTTCATCCCCGCGTCGCCGAAGCCGTTTTCCTTCGTATAGCTGTTCCAGCGCTCCCATACCGTCGTCGCGCCGTTTTTTACGGAATATAACCACGACGGATAAGTGTCCTTTAAAAGGATATCGTACGCGGTATCCTCATAACCATTGTCGCACAGAACGGGCAAAAGATAGCTGACGCCTACAAAGCCGGTGTTAAGATGTCCGTCGGCTTCATCTATTTTGCGTTTCAGATGCGATACCGCTTTTTTCTTCGCTTCGCCCGAAACAAGTCCGAATTTCAGCGCCAGAACGTAATCGCACTGCGTGTCGCCTTTTATTTTGTATTCGTCTTCAAGATAAGCCTCGCGCCACGCGTCGCTTATCTTTTCAAATTCTGTTTTATAATATTCCGCTTTTTCTTTATCTCCCGTAATTGAAGCATATTCGGACAGCAGATACGCGTCGTACGCTAAAAACGCGGTGGCGAGAACGTCCTTCGGCGTCGTTTCATTTACCGAAAGCCAGTCGCCGTAGCCGAAATCGGGGCGCAGATATCCGTTCGTTGTGCCTATTAGCATATTATAATACTTTTCCGCATACGGCATAATATCGGATATAAAGCGCTTGTCTCCGTACATTTTATATACCGTGTACGGTATAACGAATATCGCGTCGCCCCACGCGGCGTTGCCGTTGCCGACAAGATCGTAGCCGTTTTTCCATTTCAGCATGGGCGCAATATCGGTTATCGAACCGTTCGGCTTCTGCGCGTCCGTCAGATCGCTTAAATATTTTTGATAAAACGCGGCGCAGTCCATACCGTAACAGGCGGATTTGCAGAAGACCTGCGCGTCGCCCGTCCAGCCGAGACGCTCGTCACGCTGCGGGCAATCTGTCGGCAGGCTGAAAAAGTTTCCTCTGTTGCCCCACGTGATATTTGATATGAGTTTATTCAACGATCTGTCAGACGTCTCTATCTTTCCGGTCTGGCTGCAGGCGGAATAAAGGACGTGCAGGGTTATATCGTCGGGATCCGGCTCGTAATCAAGTCCGTCTATTTCAATATACCTGAAGCCGTGGAACGTAAAGCGCGGAAAATACAGATCGTCATAGCCGCGGCATACGTACGTATCGGTTTGCTTTGCGCTTCTTAAATTCGTCGTATACAGCGTTCCTTTATATCCGTCACAGCCGCGCTCGCCATTGTTCGCGTCGTTAAGCATTTCTCCGTGTCTGACCGTTATCACCGTGTCTTTTTTGCATTTCAGCTTTATTGACGCGACGCCTACGGCGTTCTGACCGAAATCGACGATATATTTGCCGTAAACGCAGTTTATCGACACGGGTCTTATATGCGCCATCTCACAGACGTCCGGTCCCGTCGCGGCTTTCAGCTTAACGCCGTTAAGGAGCGGCGGATTGAAATGCACGCAAGGCGCCCAGCCGTCTTTTTTGCCGTTTATATCAAACGCATTGTCGTCCGCGAGCCTTTTATCGCAGTATTCGCCGTTCTGATTGTCCGTATATAAATACTCGGACGCTTTGCATTCCCATTTGTTATCCGTATATTTTTCGTCGTACGAGCCGTCTTTGTATATTATCTTGAAATACGCGGACAGACCGACCCTGTCTCCGTACTGATCTCTGCCGAGGGCGCTTAAATTTGACTTGTACCATCCGTCGCCGACGGCCGCGCCTACCGTGTTTTTACCGTTTTTAATATAATCCGTAACGTCGTAAAACTTGTATTGAAGAGTTTTGTTGTAGTCCGTAAAGCCGGGCAGAAATCTCGATTTTCCGACGGTTTTGCCGTTGATGTAAAACTCGAATATGCCGAGAGCTGTTGTATACAGATATACCGATTTTATCTCTTTTCCGATATCAAGCTCCGATCTGAACACAGGCGCAGGCAAACCGCCCAAGCCTTCCGAAGCCTCGCTTTTAATCAAACATCCGTCCGGCGCGGTTATGAATCTGCCGAGTAGCTTTGCTTTATCCGAAACGCCCGTTGCAAAAACGCCGGGCGCGCTTTTTATTGCTTTGCCGTCCACCATTGCGTAGAATTTGAAATAATAAACGGTCTCCGGCATAAGCGGTTTGCCGTCGTATACGACGTCTGTGATCTCACACGAATTAACCGTGCCGGAATTATACATATCGCCAATACCGTCGTCGACAAGCTCCTTTGACGAGCTGACGATAAGCTTGTAACACTGTACCGACATATTCTGCCCTATACCGTCAACTGTAAAGGAAAAACACGGTTTGTCCGTATTTATGCAGTAAATCCCGCTTATATTTTTATCCTTGTCCGCCGTCATATGCTCGCAGCGAAGATCGATAATTTTCATACGCACCTCAAACAACTATTTCTTCATTTTGCATTATATCACATTATTTTTAAAATTACAAGTCTTTTATACAAATATAATTACATTATGTTTAAACCGCCGTAATTGACTTATACGGCGCGTTGTAGTATAATTATGATTGAATCATAATACATGAAAGGACGCTTTTATGCTCTGTGTAAAAAACCTGACTAAAACGTACGGCAGGGGCAAGCTTGCCGTGCAGGCGCTGAAGGGCATATCCATTGATTTTCCCGAGACCGGTATGGTGATGATACTCGGTAAATCCGGCTGCGGTAAATCAACGCTCATGAATATGCTCGGAGGGCTTGACAGACCGACGTCGGGCGACGTTTACATAAACGGAACGCCGTTTTCATCTCTGTCGTCGCAGAAGCTTGACGATTACAGAAACACATACGTCGGCTTTGTATTCCAGAATTTCAACATTATAGAAAACAGAACTGTTTATGAAAATATCGAGCTTGCGCTGAAATTACAAAATTACAGATCGGATTATGAAAGCATTGACGAGGCGCTTACCTCCGTCGGTCTTGCCGGCCTCGGTTACAGAAAGCCGTCTGAGTTATCGGGCGGTCAGCGGCAGAGGGTCGCGATCGCTCGCGCGCTCGTCAAAAAACCGGAGGTCATTTTAGCGGACGAACCGTCTGGCTCGCTCGACTCCGTCACGGGCGACGATCTTTTCGTCGCGCTCAAAAAAATCAGTAAAACGCGCCTCGTGATAGTAGTAACGCACGACAACGAAATAGCGTACAAGTACGGCGACAGAATTATATTTATGTCCGACGGTACGCTGACCGGCGACATCGACCGTATAAAGCATAAGGCGGACGCCGATACGAAATTCATACGCGACAACATAATGTTCGTAAAAGCCGGCCATATGCTGACTATGCAGGAGGCGGAAAGCACGGTAGACGACAAGAAGGACAATTATCTTACGTTTGAAACTGATAAACAGCACGTCGTCCTCGCGTACCCGGACACTATCGACGAGGTGGACGAGGGATACAGTCCCGGCGACTTTGCACCTCACGTCGAGCCTGAGCCCGCGCCCTTACCGCCGCTCAAGCTTCGCCGCGCTTCGATGAGCTTCAAAAACTGTCTGTCGCAGGCGGGCGGAAGTATAAGAAAGCGCAAGGGAAGGTTCGTCGTCACGATCATCGTTTCGCTTATCTGTATGTGTCTTTTGAACACCGGTCTCACGCTCTCCATGATTAACGACGCCGCGGTCATATCGAACACCGTACAGGACGAAAAGCTCGATTTTCTTAAAATAGAGTGGCGTTATCACAGCAATTACCGGGAGCTTTCTGATAAATTCGGCAGCTTTATGCCCGGTATATCGTACAAATGCGATCTGTCGTACATACCTGTAAACAACATAAAGGCCGAAAAAAACGGCAACACGCTTGACGTTATGAGTATGCTTTTCGATCAGGAAAAGAAATTCGGCTTCAGCGGCGTTATAGAATACGACGATATCGGTAACTGCGGTTATCCCTTGCTTTGCGGCAGTTATCCCGAAAGCGAAGACGAGATAATGATAACCGACACGTCCGCAGAGGAGCTGATCTCATGCGGCTTCGTCTCCGTTTCTGACGACGGAAGTTATGAATTATATATGCCGAGGACTGCGGAAGAAATAGCCGGTAAAACGATATTGATAGGCGCGAGCACAAATCATTACAAACTGAAAATAAGCGGTATAATGAAAACGAACTGCGCGGCGTTAAACGAAAAATCGTCAAAATTCAGTCTTACAAATATTTTCAGCATCGCCCGCGGCATGACCAACGTAAGAAACGAATATAAAATGATATTTGCAAAAACAGGCCTGAATAAAAAGCTTGACGATTATATTTCGGCGTCGGCGGAGGGCTACGTCGATATAATGACGTTGCCGAACACTGACGCCGAAGGCGGCGAATACTATTCTTATTTATACGGATCGAACGTTACGTACAGATCTAATTCCGCGGACACGGAATACTATATAACCGATCCTGATTTTGAGGAGCGCGGATACGTTCTAGCAGATGATGAAATACTTATATCGGCCGATATTTTCAAGGAAATACTCGATACAGTATCTTCAAGCGAGGATCTTACCGGACTTTTATCCATGATAAGCTTCAGCGGAGACAGTATAAATACAAAGCTGAATTTCAACATCAACTGCTACAGCAGATATAATTATTATGATACAGAAAGCAAATATAATTATCAGACCACGGCTTTCAAATTAGTCGGCGTTACAAAGAACAGCAACTGCATAACGGTCAGCAAAAACGTTGCAAACGATCTTATGGGCTCCGCGTTCAAATCGGAATCCATGTATTTCTCCGCCAAGACCGTCAACGTCAAAAATCTTGTTAAGCTGGCAAAGGAAAACAACCTTGATATAAGCTCCGTTCTGTTTTCAAACGTTTTAGGCACAACGGAAACGATGCACGAAATAAGCACGGTTTTGCTTATATTCTCCGCCGTTGTCGCGTTCTTCCTCTTTATTATCATCCTTAACTTCCTTTCGCTTCTCGTTAAGGAAAGGAACAAGGAGCTGGGCATCATGCGCGCGCTCGGCACATCCGGTCCGGTGACGATAAAGGTATTTTACATAGAGCTTGCGATACTCGATCTGCTTATCGTAATAATATCCGCGATAATTTCTTACCGCATCGTTTCAAGTATAAACGACACGATCGGCATGATACTCGTTTATCAGATAAGCTGGGTAAAATTCGGAATAGTTCAGTTCTTACTGTCGTTCCTCATTTTTTCGGCGTTCCTTGTGCTTACGGCTTACCCGATACTTCACCGTATAGTCAAAAAGCAGCCTATCGACGTTATACGTGCAATATAAAGGCGGTGATAAAATGCTTGAATTAAAGAATATTTCCAAAACATACAGAAGTAAAAACGGCGTAACTCACAGAGCCTTGAACGACGTTTCTCTGTCCTTCGGCGAGACGGGACTTGTATTCATCGTCGGCCGCTCCGGCGGCGGTAAATCGACGCTTTTAAACGTTATCGCCGCGCTCGACAAGGCGGACAGAGGCGAGATACTGTTATACGGCAACAGCTTCAAGGATTTCAGCAGCGCCAAGCTCGATTCTTACAGAAACACGTATATCGGCGTGGTATTCCAGGACTATAACCTTTTACCGACGCTTACGGTATATCAGAATATCGCTTTGTCCCTCGGCTTGCAGAACGTAACGAACAACGAGCGCGTCGACGCGGTAGTCGACAGGCTCGGTCTTCGCGAAATAGCGGACAGAAAGCCAAACGAGATTTCGGGCGGTCAGTCTCAGCGCGTTGCCATCGCCCGCGCCGTGATAAAGGATCCGCGCATAATATTGGCCGACGAGCCTACCGGCAACCTCGATTCAAAAACCGGACGCGAAATGTTCGACGTCTTCAAGGAAATATCAAAGGAAAAGCTCGTTATAATCGTAACGCACGACCGCGATATCGCAGACGAAATAGGCGACCGTGTTATAGAAATAAAGGACGGCCGTATACATAAGGACCTTATAAAAACGACCGAGCTGTACGAGCCGGCGATAGACACTGTGGGCGACAGTCTTGTCCGCGTTCCGAAGGGTAAGCATCTTGACGAGCTTGCGCTCGAGGAGATAAACTCGATCCTTTCAAAAACCGACAGAGATACGTATATCATAAACGAAAGCGACACCGCAAAAGTAAAATCCATGAACATACACGTCAAAAACGCGGTGGAGCTCAATCAGGCTGACAATTCAACGTATTACTTCCCCTACCGTCCCGAGCCGGAGGAAAATAAACCTATCTCGCTCATAAAATCCAAAATGCCGCTTTCCGTCGGCTTCAAGCTGTCGCTTTCCATGCTGAAATATAAGAAATTCCGGCTTGTGATAACGATAATAATGCTTTTGCTCGCGCTGTTCTTGTCCGCAGTCGTCGGCGTATTCAAGTTCTACAACACGGACAGAGCGCTTGCAAAGACGATAACGGCGGAAAAGTTCACCTATCTGAACATTAAAAAAGCCGGCGATTACGACGCGGAGACAGTTTTCACGGACGACGACAGAACGATCCTCTCCTCCTCGTCAAAATGCGTGCAGAACGTATATTTCGGAAAAGCCGAGCCCGCGTTCATATCCGATAACGGCGAATATGTAAACCAGGCGAAATATAACGATTATTCTTCTCTTTTCAAATCGTTTTACGGCGTTGTTGAGATGACGGACGGATTGCCCGGCTTTGAATACACCGCCGGCGGCGAGCCCGCCGGATACGGCGACGCTGTGATTTCCAAGCTCGTCGCGACCTTTATCATAGATAAAAGCATATATAAAGGCGCTGACAGCTTTGAAAAACTGATCGGCAAGGAATTTGAATTATCCGGAAACAGATTAAAGATATGCGGGATATATGAAACCGACGTCAAAGAGTACGAAAAGGCGAAGGACGTGCTTACTGAAAACGGCATGAATCTGTCGCTTGAAAACATCGCCGCGTCAAACGAAACGCTTTATTATCCGCAGCTTACCGAAAGAGACGGATTCGTATTCGTCAAGTCCGGATTTATAGACAATATACTCGGTAATACGACCAAAGCGCCCGTATCCGTAGTCAGCGTAAACAGCGGCAAAAACGTCCCTGCGGCGTACGTATCGCCCGACACTACAGCGGAAAATTACATTTATAAAAATGATTCGGTTGACGGCGTTGTTATCGACTTTGCACTGTACAGCCAGATATTCAGCGATCACACGAATGAAAAGTCGGCGATCGAGAAAAACCTGAACGCGTTTAATCGCGAAAATTCGGATTATCTCATAAGACAGACGACGGGACTTACAAGCGAGGGCAGCCAGACGAGCCTTATAAAGAATTCGCTTAAAATACGCGGCGTTGTCGAGGGCACGGACGGTACGATGTTTATTGATAACGATAGTTTTCAGAAATTCATTTCCGACGCTGTAAAGGTCAAAAATGTGCTTGTTTACACGTCCGGCAGCGTCGGAGGAAATATAAAGCTTATACGCGATATCAAGAAGATCGGCGCTTATCCGAACACAAGATTTTATTCCGATTACATTCAGTATGAGCAGAATCTCGGTATGCTGTCGACAATATTCTCGCGTATGCTCATAATGATCTCCGTAGCCGCGGCGCTTTTACTGTTCTCGTTCGTTTCTTCATCAGTCAAGCTTGAAAGCAGACAGATCGGTATTCTGCGCGGCATGGGCGCGAGAGGCATAGACACGTTCAAGGCGTTCGGCATAGAAGGCGCGACGATAACAACGTTTTCTCTCGTTTTGACGCTCATACTTATCGCGGTGCTATTCCCGCTGATAAACATGGGTATGTCAAACAGCTACGCATATCACTTCTATTCCATCGTCATTAATCCGTTTGCGATAATACTTATAATCATCACCGCTATGCTCATAACCGCGGCGGCGATAATAATACCGCTCATAAGACTTACAAAAATGACGCCCGTTAAGGCAATGACCAACAATCAAACTCAGAGGTGAGGTCAAAATGAAAAAAATACTTTCAATTATTCTGTCCGCTCTGTTTCTTTTACCCGTAATATCCGGCTGTACTCCGCAGGAGACCGTTACGACGGACGGTATAACGACGAACGCAGACGTTACGAATGACGTGACGACGGATGAGGAAACTAAGCCTCCCGTTGACTGCGGCATATACGTTGACGCTCTGCGCGTAAATTACGAGATCGAGCCGTCATGTATCGACGATGCGCCGTCTTTTTCGTGGGTGGTAAACACGGATAAACGGAATATCAAGCAGACGTCATACAGGATAAGCGTCGCCGAAAACAAGGACGATCTTAATACTAACAAAGCCGCGTGGGATACGGGCGTTATTGAATCGGACAACACGGTAAACGTAAAATGCGATAAAAAACTGAAAGAAAGCACGCGTTATTACTTCACGGTTACGATCGGTACAAGCGACGGAAATACGGTCGTATCGGACGTTTCGCATTTTGATACGGCTCTGACAGAGACCGGCTTTGACGGCGCGGACTGGATAATTCAGGACACGGAGGGCTCCGGGTTAGCCGCTGTCAACAACGCAAACTGGATCTGGCTCCTGACCGGCGACGAGCAAGGCACGGTGCCCGAGAAAACCGAGTATTTCAGATACAGATTCAACGTAAACAAAGAAATAGCCTCGGCTAATCTTTCGTACACCTCGGACGACTGCGGAGAGCTTTATATAAACGGTCAGAAGGCCGCTGAAACAAAGCCGAGCCGCGGCTGGGAAAACGCGGTAAGCATAAGCGCGGAGGAATTTTTAAAGCAGGGCGAAAACCTAATAGCCTGCTCCGCCGTAAACACGTCCGTCGGCTACGGAGCTATAATCCTTGCTCTGAATATCATTTATAAAGACGGCAGCGTTGACAGGATAATCACCGATGAAAACTGGATCGCGACCGACGTAAAATCTGACGACTGGTATAAGACCGATGTGAATGAGAGCGGGTTTTCCGCCGTCAACTCCGTTATTTTATACGGCGGCGATCCGTGGTATTCAAAGGTCGTGTATCCGGACATAAGCGCCGCCGCGCCTACGATGCGCTATGAGTTTGAGATAACCAAGAAGGTAAAATCAGCGTTTATGTTCGCATCAGCCGCGGGACTGTATGACGCGTACGTCAACGGCGAAAAGGCGAGCAAGGACGCGCTCGACCCCGGGAGAACGGAATACACCGAGCGTATAATGTACCAGTGCCACGACGTGACAAACAAGCTTACAACGGGCAAAAACGTGATAGGCGCGGTCCTCGGAAGAGGCTGGTATATCGGCGCGTACTCTCCGTACGGCGCGCAGACGCCTGCTTTCATCTGCAAACTCGTTATTGATTACGAGGACGGCGAAAGACAGATAATCTGCTCAAATAAAGACTGGAAATTCACGTCCGACGGACCGATACTTTATAACGATATTTTCAACGGCGAAACGTACGACGCAAGACTTGAGTTGACCGGCTGGTCTAGCGCCGGATACAATGACGGCGCGTGGATAAACGTTCTTCCGACAACGGCCGCCAAGCTCGGCGTTGGCAAGCTCGTACCTCAGCTCTCCGGTACGGTCAAGGTAATGGATCAGATAACGGCTGTCGCGATGACGCAGCCGTCAAAGCACGTATATATCTACGATTTCGGCCAGAACCTCGCCGGGTACGTTACGATAAAAGTCAAAGGCAAAGAGGGCAAGACGATAAAACTCCGCCACGCCGAGATGCTTAATGACGGAAGCAGCGGAAGCGACGGCGCAAAGGGCACCATATACACGGCAAACCTCCGCTCCGCGCTCGCAACGGATAACTACACGTTAAGAGGCGACGCTGACGGCGAAACGTACACTCCGACGTTCACCTTCCACGGTTTCAGATACGTTGAAATAACGGGCATTACGTCAGCGCTCGAGCTTACCGACGTTGTTGCGAACGTTTTATATTCCGATATGCAGGATACGGGAAAGATCACGACGGACGACGAGCTTGTTAACAAGCTGATACAGAACACTTACTGGGGACAGCGCGGCAACTTCTTATCTACGCCTACGGACTGTCCGCAGCGTGACGAGCGTATGGGCTGGTCCGGCGACGCGCAGATATTCAGCGGCACGGCGGCGTACAATATGAACGTAAAAGCGTTCTTTGACAAGTACATAACCGATCTGAACGACTGCCAGCGCGCTGACGGTGCGTACCCTGACGTTGCGCCTCAGACCTACCGCGCGCAGTACACCGGCTCCGGAAACAACGCCTGGGGCGACGCGGGCGTTATAATCCCGTGGGTCATGTACACGAGATACGGCGATATATCGTATATCGAAAAGTATTATTCCAACATGAAAAAGTACGCCAAATATCTGCTCTCAACAAGCACGGATCATATAAGATCGAGAAGCGCGTACGGCGACTGGCTGTCGATAGGTGAGACCACGAACGTGGCGGTGACCGATACGGCGTACTGCATACACGTATACGATCTTATGGCTAAAATGGCTGCTCTGCTCGGCAAAAGCACGGACGCGGAGCATTTCAGATCTGAAGCCGATAAGTACAGAAAGGCGTGGATAGATAAATTCGTTATCTCAACGGGCAAGCTGAAAAGCAATACGCAGACCTCGTATCTGCTCGCCCTTGCGTTTGAGATAGTGCCGGAGGCGGAAAGACAAGCGTTTGCGGATACTCTGAACGAAAAGATAGTTAAGAACAAAAACAAGCTCACCACCGGTTTTATCGGCTGTCCGCTTCTCTTGCCCGTTCTCTGCGAATACGGTCACACGGACACGGCGTTCGCGCTGTTGCAGCAGGAGGATTATCCGTCATGGAAATATCCGATATTGCAGGGCGCAACGACGATCTGGGAACGCTGGAACAGCTATACGATACAAAACGGCTTCGGCGACGCGGGAATGAACTCGTTCAACCACTATTCCTACGGCTCCGTTACGGAGTGGATCTATTCAACGCTTATAGGCATCAGCTGTGATGAAAACGCACCGGGCTTCGCTCACGTTATCTTAAAGCCAACGGCGGGCGGCGGTATAAATAAAGCCGACGGCGAATACGATTCGATACGCGGACTTATAAAGAGCGGCTGGGAGGCGTCAGACGGTAAGATAATAAAATACAAATGCACCGTACCCGGTAACGTTACCGCGACGCTTTATCTTAAAGTAGATGACATAGATAATATAACCGAGAGCGGCAAACCGTTATCTGAAGCTGAAGGCTTGAAGCTCGCCTCGTTTGAAAACGGCATTGCAGTCATCGAGCTGACGAGCGGCGAATATAAATTTGAGATAAAATAAAAAAACCTGGCCGGATGAAGCTGAAAACTTCATCCGGTGGTTTTTAATATAACGAGTTGTTTTGTTCTTTATAGACAGGCGCGGGATAATTTATCATAGCGTATATATCGCCTTCCGTGATATTTTGCGCAGATCCTTCCGAATCGAAATTTACCGTACTTGCGTATCCTTCAAGACTTACCCCGGATTTTATTGATGAATAAATTGCAATATCGTTCTTTATCCTTATTTTTACGGGAGCTACGGTATCCCATTTTAGAACGCCGAATTCTTTATAAATCCTTCCGCCGTATGAATAATCGGAAGTATAAAGTTTATAAGGCTCTTCTTTATCAAGCGAATATATGAGCATAAACGATCTGTTGTAAAACTGCGCGTTATCGTAATTCTTTTGTCCGCCGTCAAAAACGCTGTTATAATAATCATATCCGCATTTTGATACAAAATATGAAAACTGAGTGGTTTCAGAGTTTATATATGTTAATAATTCGGTGTCGTTTATCCCGCAGAACGTGCCGGACAGATACAGATTTCCGTCAAATATGTCTGCGTCTGTTATCCTCATAAAATTGTCTTTATTTTCAAAAGATATAATAAACTTTACCTTGCCGTCAAATCCGAGAACAGTCAAAACGTCTATACTGTAGTTGGTATGCGATTTTATTATTATTCCGTCGTCGGTAACGCCTATACATGTAACTCCTCCTCCCAAACCGCATCCGTATATGCCGACCGTATCTGATACGGTCGATATAATATTTCCGTCATCCTTTGATACGGCGTTTATGATTAACTGTACGGGCGAATATATTATATCTGAATTTTCTTGTTCACATACGATTTCTTGTATCAGGTATCCGATAAAATATATTTTATTATCGTATTCATAAATGTCCGTCGTAAGTATGTCAAGTTTTGTTTTCCACTTTTGTTTTCCGTTTTCATTTATAAAGCCCGCTTCACCGTCTGTTTTCATATAAACCACACCGCCGGATACGGACTGCGACGCGAAAAAATTCGCCCCCTCGTCTATTCTGTAAGTCCATTCTTTTTTATTACCTGCGTACTTGATGATCGCGTCGGTTTTATCCATTATATACGTTTTTTCCGCTTTATAAAGTTTCTCCGTTTCACCTGAAACGTATGACAAAGCGCCAATATTCTTATCCTTTAATTCAAGTCCTTTTACAGACTGTTCAACTATATCAAACGTTTTTTCCGTTTTTATATCGGCTATTGATCGTTTATACGTTTTAACGGTCAAATTGATCTTACCTTTGTCTGTTACCTTAACGTCGTCAAAAGTCTTGCCCCCGGGCGTTTCACTTGTGATACGTCCGGCGTTAGCAAAATATACGTTAACGCCTATGAACGCGGCGAGCGCAGCGCAGGCGGCGACGGCGGCGATACGGCTGAATATCCGGCCTGCCCTGTTGCTGTTGAAATATTCCTCAGCGTTATCCTTTTTTGCCTCTGTTATATATTTTTCATCCGCGTTTTTTATCGAATGAAGCAGATCGTTTGTTTTCATATTGTGAAGCCCTCCTTTTTCAGATATGCTGAAAGCTTAGTCCTGATACGGAACAGGCGCGCGGCGACGGCGTTTTCATTCATACCGGACAGATTCGCTATATCGCTTATACTGTCCTCGTAATAATACCGCCGCATGAAAAGGATACGGTTTTTCTTTGACAAGGATTTTAAAAAACCGTTTATCGCCTCGTCAAGTCCGTTATCGCCGCCGGATTCATCCGCTATGATCTCGGACAGCTCTGCGTCAAGCGATACCGTCTGCGCCGACCGTTTTTCAGCCGTGTTATATCTGTACCTTTTCATTGCGACGTTGTGCACCACGCCGCAGGCGTAGGCGCAGATATTTTCCGGTTTTTGCGGCGGCACGCTGTTCCATACCGCTAAATAGGCGTCGTTAACACACTCCTCCGCGTCCTGCTCGTTTTTGAGCACGTCGTACGCGGCGGCCTTTATTTTTGCGCCGTATTTATCCGACAGCGCTTTTATCGCGCTCTCGTTGCGGTCGTAAAACAGTTTTACTATCTCTTCATCTGTCATATAAGGCTCTGCTTTCTTTCGTCTTCACCTATATAGTGACGTTTTGATCTGCGTTCATTACGTATTGATATAAAAAAATCCGCCAAAGCGGCGGAAATTTTTTCAGAATAAGAAGTTTACGGCGGACGGGACGACGCTTATCGTTACGTTTTCGCAGTCTTCTATCTCACCGTCGGCACAGACGTTTTTCATGCCCGTGACGGTTACTTTCTTCGCCTGCCTGTAAACCATGATGTTCTTGAACTTTTCGATTATGTCTTTTGAATTCTCGTCTATATGCTCGCCCTTTTTATATTTTCCTATTATGGACGGTATCTCGCCGCGCTTTACTTTCTTTACGAGCACAACGTCTATCAGCCCGTCTTTAATCGATGCGAGAGGCGCGGGCTTGAAGCCGCCGCCGTAATACTGGCCGTTTGCAGCGACGCAGAGCATATAATTGTCGTGCAGCACCTCTTCCGTTCCGTCCGCAAGCTCAAGCGTGACGGTAAGATCGAGACCGTAATCCTTGAAAACGGTATCGAGAACGCCGCAAAGGTACGCAAAGCTGCCGGACAAAAGCGGTTTTTGCTTCAGTTCCTCAGTCTTTCTTACGACCGTGCAGTCAAAACCGATATTAAGAATATTTATAAAATATTTTCCGTTATATTCCATTACGTCGCATTTGACCGGGTTTTCGGATCTGTCGTCGTATTTGAGAAAATCGTTGCCGGTCCCGTCGCCAACGGCTGACAGAAGCGCGGTATCCGATGCGCCGGACCGCATTATACCGTTTACCGCCTCGTTTATGGAGCCGTCGCCGCCGCATACTATAAAATGCGTTTCCGGCTCCTTTTTGAGGGTGTTATATACGAAATTTTCAATATCGCCGACGGATTTGCTTACGTAATAACTCGTCTCGTCGTTTATTTCATTCACGGCCTTGCCCTGACCGGCGGCGGGGTTTATTATTTTTACCGTCTTCATCTGATACTCCGATTTATTTTATTATTCTGTCTGTCAGATCTTCGTTATACGTTATAACAACGCTTTTGTATATTTCCTCGGCCTTTTCGTTGAATTCCGCATCGCGCAGCGCCGTATCGCAGTTGTAATGCCACGTTTCGCCGCCGAAGCTTTCCATATACATTATATGATAACCGTAATCCGATTTTACTATGCCCGTGTCGCCGACGTTTCTTTCCTCGTTGAAGCACCATTCGTCAAATTCGGGAACAGTCTGACCGGGCGAAATATTCTCATACAAGCCGCCCTTTGTTTTAGATCCCGTGTCGGACGAATACTGTTCGACAAGGCTTAAAAATTCCGCTTTCTTATCTTCTGCGTTGTTTATCTGTTCAAGCAGCTTCTGTGCCTGCGCGTACGCTTCCTCCACCGTATCGTAATCGACGGATGAAAGAAGGATGTGTCTTATATTCAGTATCCTTGTTGTGTCTTTATACGGAAGCTTGATGCACTGCACGACCGTGGCGTTGCCTGAATCGTCGCAGTAAATATTCACCTGACCTTCTTTTGTTGATTCTTCGTATAAAAATTTATACGCGTCATCTTCGTCATATCCCATACCGATCCGCGCAAAATCGCTGTCCTCCGGTACTTTGCTTTTCTCAGTCGATTCTTCGGACGTATCCGTCGTATCAGTCGTATCCGTCGTTTCTTCCGTATTTGTTTTTGGCGGGTATATCGTGTTGTAAGCCTCTGCGAAGCTCTTGCCGCCGTCAATCAGCTCTTTAATCTTTTCCGCTTTGGATTTCGCCTCGGCCTTTGCCGCGGTTATCTGTTCATCCGTATCGGTCTCGTCATAAAGCGCTTTGATGGTCGTTTCATAGTAGTCTACGAGCGAATATTTGCCCGCGCCGTTATTGTATTCCGCTTCTATCTGCTCCTCGGTATATACGGGTCCGTTGTAGAGTTTGAGATAATACTTGTAACCGAGCTGTGAAAGCTCCGTTGCGGCCTTTATGCGCTCGCGCGTCATGCCCTCGCCCATATACTGTTTCATGTATTCCTCAAACGTCATTGAGTAGCTGTCCGCGATCTTTTGTATGGAATCGAGGTTGTCTTCGATCATTTTATAATCGTCTTCATCAAGCGTTATGCCCTCTTTTATCGCCATTTCGGCAAACTTGGCGTACTGCTCGAACGCATCCTTGCCTCTTTCAAGGAAAAAGTCGTACCAGGTGCTTTCCTCCTCCGTGCCGAGATAAGCCTGATCATGAACGGGTACGTCTATATCAAGTCCGTAATATGACAGATAGTAATAGTAGTTCGATATGAACGACGAATACTGATCCATGAAATAATATTTGAAAACCGCCACGGGTATCTGCTGGTGCTCTGTCGTCGCAATTATCGCGTCAAGCGGAGCAAGCTCCATATTGGAATGAGGATACACCTTTTCCGTAACGTCGCCCGACTGCTCGCTTGTAGTGTCGGGATTGTTTATTATGATATTACATGAAGTGATACACAATACCAACATCACGGATACAACGGCAATAATGATCTTTTTCATGAAAAACATACCTTTCTTATGGCAAATATCAACAAACTGTTATATTTTAGCATAAAAATTGTATTTATGCAATATTATTATTTGAACATTATCAACTGATTTTTTAAAAACAAAACGGTGATATAATTGAAACTTGTAAAACAATTTATAATAAACGGGCTTATTTTGACGGTAACATCAGTCACGATGCGGCTTCTTACCGTCGCATTCAACGTGTATATAACCGATAAGATCGGCGCCGCGGGCGTCGGGCTTTTTTCGCTCGTTATGTCGGTCTACACGTTTGCCGTCACGTTTGCGACATCCGGCATATCGCTGTCCGCAACGCGCCTCGTATCCCAGCAGATAGTCAAAGGCTCGGGAAAAGGCGTTGTATCCGCCATGCGCAGGTGTATAATTTACGCTCTTATATTCGGATTTTCCGCCATGATTTTGCTGCTTGTTTTTTCCGAGCCTGTCGCGTGCACATGGCTCGGGGATATACGTACTCTCAAATCGCTTCGCATACTTTCTTTCAGTCTGCCGCCGCTCGCCGTATCCGCCGCTTTGTCCGGTTATTTTTCCGCGGTAAGGCGAGTTATAAAAAACGCGGTAACGAATATTTTAGAGCAGTTTATAAGGATATTTCTGACCGCGATGCTGCTCGTATTCGTATCTGACAAAGGTATAGAGGCGGCGTCCGCGGCTATCGTTTTCGGAATACTGTTGTCCGAAACGCTCGCTTTTATCGTATCGTTTATCTTATATCTTTTCGACAAACGGCATATACGCGATCTTACGGCGCCGCCGTCGTCCGATATAACGTCAAGACTTGTAAAAATGGCGATACCGATAGCTGTAAGCTCTTACATAAGATCTGCGCTCGTAACACTTGAGCATATACTGATACCGAAAGGTCTTATAAAAAACGGCGCTACGAACGAACAGGCGCTGTCATCCTACGGTGTTATATCAGGCATGGTGTTCCCTGTCATATTCTTCCCTATGGCGTTTCTTACGGCGTTTACGGGGCTTCTCGTACCGGAGGTAACAAGATATAAGGAAACGGAAAGCAGTAAGTCGATAGAGTACGTGACGGGCAGGATAATGAAAATAACGATAGTATTTTCAGTCGCCGTCGCGGGCTTTTTCGCTTATTATTCCGACACTCTCGGTATGCTGTTGTATGACAGCGCCGAGGCGGGAAAATACATAAGGATTTTCGCATACCTTATACCCGTTATGTATATAGACAACACGACGGACGCTATACTTAAAGGTTTGGGCGAGCAGTTCGCATCTATGCGATACAATATTATTGACGCTCTTGTTTCCGTTATACTTGTTTTCTTCCTTTTGCCGCCGTTCGGTATCAAAGGCTACGTCGCGGTAGTTTACGTTTGTGAGATTCTGAACGCGGCGCTCAGTTTAAGAAAACTGTTTAAATGCGTTAAAATAAAGTTCCGCTTTTTCTCGCTTATTTTTCTTCCCGTCGCTTGCATGGCGGGCGCGGCTTGTCTTACAAAGCTTATAACAGATCTTTTCAGCGTCAGATATGAGTATATGGTTATAACTCTTATTGTCGGCTGTGCGCTTATTTTCGTATTTTATTTCTTGCTTTTGCGCGTTTTCGGCTGTATTTCGGACGATGATAAGAAGTGGTTTTTGCAGATCTTCAGAAAAAAAGAAAAAAAATCAAACTTTTTTGCAAAAACCTCTTGATTTTTTTATCAGGTTGTGGTATATTATACGAGCAACCGGCCCGTTGGTCAAGCGGTCAAGACGCTAGCCTCTCACGCTGGAAACGGGAGTTCGATTCTCCCACGGGTCACCATAACAAAAATCGGAGCTGTCAGTCAACGTGGCGGCTCCGTTTTCATACGTACACACGTAGTATAAACGCATCATTGTAAAAAATACACAAAAACGGTGTTATTTGCGGCATTTTTGCATAAAATATGCAGATTTTATTTTTTTTATAAAATCCTATTGACTTTTTATGCAATTTGATGTATAATAAGTGCATAATTATTCATAGAGGCTGAATATGTCAAAGATTTTTATCGACGGAGCCGCCGGAACGACGGGTTTAAAAATTGCAGACAGACTGAAAAACCGATCCGATATTGAGCTTATAACGCTTCCCGAGCAGTACAGAAAAGACGAAAAAGCGAGAGCCGAGGCGATGAGCAAAGCAGACGTCGTTTTCCTCTGTCTGCCGGACGACGCGGCAAGAGAAGCCGTAAAGCTCGCGGACAGCGACACGGTAATAATAGACACGTCTACCGCTCACAGAACAGAAGACGGCTGGGTCTACGGTATGCCGGAGCTGCCGGGACAGAAAGATAAAATAAAGGATTCCAAAAGGATAGCAAATCCCGGCTGTCACGCAAGCGGCTTCATAGCGCTCGTCGCGCCGCTTATATCAAACGGTATTATTGATAAAAGCGCCGAGCTTTCTTGCTTTTCGCTTACGGGCTATTCCGGCGGAGGCAAGAAAATGATAGCCGAGTATGAAGCTGACAACAGAGATCCGCTCTACGAGGCGCCGAGGCAGTACGGACTGTCGCAGTCGCACAAGCACCTGCCGGAAATGAAATTCATATGCGGACTTGATAAAGCTCCCGTCTTCTGCCCCGTGGTCGCTCCGTTTTACTCGGGAATGCAGGTCACCGTTCCGGTGTTCGGCGTTGACACAGACAGGATCAAAGAGATCTATTCAAGCGTATATAACGGAAAAAAAATAGAATATAAAGACGTATCGGATAACGGATTCATTTCGGCGGCAGCATTGTCGGGTACGGATAAGATGTACGTATCCGCGTACGGAAGTAAAGAACGCGCGATCCTGTGCGCCGTGTACGACAATCTCGGCAAAGGCGCGTCCGGCGCGGCGATACAGAATATGAACATAATACTTAATGCAAAAGAAACAGAGGGTTTGATATTATGAAGACGGTCAAAGGCGGTATATGCGCCGCAAAGGGATTTACGGCGAGCGGTATCCACTGCGGGATACGCCATAACAAGATAAAAAAAGATTTAGCGCTTATTTACAGCGAAGTACCCGCTTCCGCGGCGGCGGTATATACGACGAACCTTGTAAAGGGCGCGCCGCTTACGGTCACTGAAAACCATTTGAAAAACGGTATCGCTCAGGCGGTCATCTGCAACAGCGGAAACGCCAATACCTGTAACGCGAATGGTATAGAGATCGCTGAGGAAACGTGTTCTCTGCTTTCAGCCGAGCTTGGTGTTAGGGCGGACGATATAGTAGTCGCGTCGACCGGCGTTATCGGTCAGAAAATGGATATAGAACCTTTCAAAAAAGGTATCCCGCCGCTTGTAAAGGCGTTATCCGCCGACGGCTGCGGCGACGCGGCTGAGGGCATAATGACGACGGATACGATAAAGAAAGAGATCGCGGTCGAATTCACGGTCGGCGGCAAGGTCTGCAAGATCGGCGGCATAGCAAAGGGAAGCGGCATGATACATCCGAATATGGCAACGATGCTCGTTTTCATAACGACAGACGCGAATATTTCCCCGGAAATGCTTCAAAAAGCGCTGTCGACCGATATTCAGAGTACTTTCAATATGCTGAGCATCGACGGCGACACGTCGACAAACGATATGGTATCGGTACTTGCAAACGGGCTTGCGGGAAATGAAAAGATCGTTTCCGAAGGCGACGATTTCAACGAATTCATGAAAGCGCTGAATTCCGTGACTGTAACGCTTTGCAGGATGATAGCGGCCGACGGCGAGGGCGCGACAAAGCTGCTTGAATGCTCGGTTTCCGGCGCAAAAAC
Organism: uncultured Ruminococcus sp.; assembly: GCA_902797235.1. Taxonomy (GTDB): domain Bacteria; phylum Bacillota; class Clostridia; order Oscillospirales; family CAG-272; genus UBA1248. Next base: position 29,895 of record CADBSB010000008.1, read on the forward strand.
GCTTAAAGACGCAAAGACGGTCGCAAAAAGCGTAGTATGCTCTTCCCTGCTCAAAGCCGCGATGTTCGGCGCGGACGCCAACTGGGGACGCGTGCTGTGCGCAGTAGGCTATTCCGGCGCTGACGTAGACGTAAATAAGATCGACGTTAAATTCAAGAGCGCCGCGGGCGAAGTTGCCGTGTGCAAAAACGGCGCGGGCATAGACTTCTCGGAGGAGACGGCAAAAAAGGTGCTCACCGAAACGGAAATAGATATAATCATAGATTTGAACGACGGAGATTTCGCCTCAAAAGCCTGGGGCTGCGATCTTACCTACGATTACGTTAAAATAAACGGCGATTACCGCACGTAAGAGGTGTGTTATGTCAAACATTTCAAATTCAGAGCGCGCAGAGGTACTGACAGAGGCTCTGCCCTATATCAAGCGTTATAACGGAAAAACGGTCGTCGTAAAATACGGCGGCGGCGCGATGGTCAGCGACGTACTTAAACAGCAGGTCATGGAGGACGTGGTCCTTCTCTGGCTCATCGGCGTAAAGGTCGTGCTCGTCCACGGCGGCGGTCCCGAGATAAGCGAGCTTATGGTAAAACTCGATAAAAAGCCGGAATTCTATAACGGTCTGCGAGTGACCGACGCGGAAACGGCGGACATCGTTCAGATGGTGCTCGCCGGCAAGGTCAACAAAACGCTCGTTAAGCTGCTTGAACTCAAAGGCGGAAGCGCCGTGGGCTTGTCCGGCGTTGACGGCAAGCTGATACTGGCGGAGGCGCTTGACGAAAAGCTCGGGTACGTCGGCAAGATCAAAAAAATAAACATAAAGCCCGTGTCCGATCTGCTTGAAGCCGGATATATCCCGGTAATTTCAACGATAGGCTGCGGCTCCGACGGAAGCACGTTCAACATAAACGGCGATACGGCGGCGGCTCACATAGCGGGAGCCTTACACGCCGAAAGACTTATAATGATGACGGATACGGCGGGAATTTTAAGAGATAAGGACGATCCTACGTCGCTCATACCGAAGATCTCACCCGAACAGGCGGAGGAATTGAAGAAATCCGGCGTTATATCAGGCGGCATGATACCGAAGGTCGACTGCTGCACGGAGGCGCTTTCAATGGGAGTTTCAAACGTTGTAATAATGGACGGGCGCATCCCGCACTCCATACTTATGGAGCTTTTGACGGACGAAGGCGCCGGAACAATGGTGGCAGGTAAAACAAAATGAATATTATTGAACTTGATAAACAATTCGTAGCAAATACTTATAACCGCTTCCCCGTGCAGCTCACGCACGGCAAGGGCTCGATAATGTACGGCGAGGACGGCAAGGAATATATCGACCTCGGCGCCGGTATCGGCGTAACGTCGCTCGGCATATGCGACGACGGATGGATAGAGGCGGTAACGAAACAGCTTGTAAAATTACAGCACACGTCAAATCTGTACTATACGGAGCCCTGCGCGCTGCTCGCGGAGGAGCTTTGCAAACGCACGGGCTTTAAAAAAGTATTCTTTTCCAACTCCGGCGCGGAGGCAAACGAATGCGCGATAAAGGTCGCGCGTAAATACGCCGCGCAGGTAAAGGGCAAGGAATACAGCACGATAGTGACGCTGCAAAACAGCTTCCACGGCAGAACTCTGACGACGCTTGCCGCGACGGGTCAGCCGAAATTCCATGAGGATTTTCAGCCCCTCACCCCCGGCTTCGTCCACGCGACCGCCGAAAGCATTTACGAGCTTGAAGCGATAACCGCAAAATACAACGTGGCCGCTTTTATGATCGAGTGCATACAGGGCGAGGGCGGTGTAGTTCCACTTGATTACGATTACGTACACGAGCTTTTCGCATACGCCGAAAATCATAAGATACTGACGATCGTCGACGAGGTGCAGACCGGCAACGGACGCACGGGTAAAATGTACTCTTACATGAATTACGGTCTTACGCCGGATATAGTATCCACCGCAAAGGGTCTTGCGGGCGGTCTGCCGCTCGGCGCGACGATGATGTCGGAAAAGGTGCAGAACGTCCTCGGCTTCGGTGATCACGGTTCGACGTTCGGCGGTAACCCCGTGTGCTGCGCCGCGGCGAATTACGTGCTGTCAAAAATAGACGATAAGCTTTTAGCCGAGGTTGCAGAAAAAGGTGAGATAATAAAGAAAGAGCTTACGGGCTGCAAGGGTGTAGAAAGCGTCAACGGTCTCGGCCTCATGGTCGGTATAAAAACGAAGCGCGCGCCGTCCGAGGTCGCCATGGACTGCCTCAAAAACGGCGTTCTCGTCCTCACCGCGCACGATAAAGTCCGTCTGCTCCCTGCTCTGAACATACCGAAAGAGCTCTTATGTAAAGCACTTGAAGTTATCAAAAACGCTTGCGCTGTTGTTTAAACGAAAAAAGGTTGTCCGATAGGGATAGGCTATATAAAGAAGAAACAAACCCACTCTGACATCTTTCGATTATAGAAAGTGTCATAGTGGGTTATTTTCTTTCAGCTCGTCTTAACCCTTCCGATATAGGAAAGGTTTTTATTATTCAGCTAAA
>CADBSB010000009.1 GCA_902797235.1 uncultured Ruminococcus sp.
ATCTGACGCCCGGTTATCCGCTCCACCGCATGATGAACGGCGACTATATCGGGATAGAGCTTTATAAATTTGACGAAGAGGGAGCGGATATTTACGGCTGTATAATGATAGTGGATATAAACACGGGCGAGTACGTTTTATCAAAACCGGTATGGGAGGATAAATAAGATGAAAAAGATAATATCGGTCTTTTTGGCGGCGGTAACGGTTTTTGCCCTGTTTTCCTGCGGCGACCGGAAGATAAATGCAGATACGGCGGCAGCCGACAGCGGTGAGACGGAAAATGAGACGGGCTTTAAGCCGTACAAGCTCGGTATCGTCGGCGGCGATTACATATTCGCAGACGACCCCTGCGGCGGATACCCCGTGAAATATAACGTGCACAACGGTCAGATGTCGTACCTTTGTCCCGATCCGTTTTGCAGCCATGAGCTTGACGAATGCGAGTTTTCAGGCGTGGGCTACACTTCAATAGGAAACACGGTCTACTTTGCCCGCGAGGACGAGGCGACCGGAAAATACTCGTTATACGCGTTTGACGCAGACACGTCGGAATTGAAGATAATATATTCAAGCAACGCTTATTTATCCGTATACCGCGCTTATGATTACAGGCTTTTTATGAGATACAGCTCCGGCTTCGGTAAAAACGCGTACGGATACTATTTCTGGTATGACACAAAAACGGGCGATATCGAGGAAATAGACGAAGGAAGAGTCCCCGGATACCACATTATTGACGATATAACGGACGGCCGCATAATATGGCGCAAGTTAAACAGCGACGAATACGTCAGCACCGATCTTCAATTCGGGGATTTGAAAGAACACGATTTCGGATACAGGTACGGAAATCACTACGAGTTCGTGCAAACTGACGGCATATATTCGCTGTACGTTACGTTTAAGGGAGACGATGAAAAAACGCTTCTTCTGGAGGACGTCGGACCGTGTTTGTTTTATGAGAATAAAATAATCTATTTCAAAGTCTTGCCGCTTGAAGAGCAGCCGGTAGTGCACATATGCGAGGACGGCACGAAGGACACAGACGAATTCGGCGGTAACGTCTACGTAATGAACCCGGACGGTTCCGACAATCACCTGCTTTTACACACGGATAAAATGATAATGGGAACGACAACCGATCGCATGCACCCGCAGGTGTGCGGAGACTATTTCGCGTTGATAGTCGCAAGGTACGAGGGCGACGGTATATGCGACGATACTCTTCTCATAGCAAACATAAATACGGGAGAGTACGTTATAACAACACCGCTTTATTAGGAGAATGTTTATGAAAAAGATTACAGCTTTCCTCCTTTCCGCTGTACTGCGCCTCTCCTGCTGTTCTTGTGCGTCGGACGGCGCGGATACGGAAACGGCGGAAGGCACGGATGTAGTAGCATCCGGTAAGTGTAATTACGGTATCATTTTGGAAAATTACGTATTTGCGGCAGGCAACAACAACACGTTGATGAAATATAATATTCACGACGGTACGGCAACGTATCTCTGCCCCGACCCGTTCTGTCAGCACGGCGGACGCTGCCAGTTTGCAAACGTCTGGGAGAATAGTTTTGCGTCGATCGGAAACGTTGTATATTATATAGATGAAGACACGGAAAGCGGAAAAAGCACGGTTTTCGCGTTTGACGCAGACACAAACGAGACGAAAGCCGTTTATTCCGTTACCGGCAGACTTCTTTATATGTTCGCTTATTATTACAAGCTGATCATACGCTACATGGACAGCAGCAGAAAAGACGCGGAATTTTATTATTTCTGGTACGATACTAAAACCGGAAAGACCGAGAAGCTGACGGAAGGCGCGATCCCGAGGACCGCGATGGTACGCATGATATACGACGATAAGATAGTATGGTACGACATATCGGAACACAGATCATACTGCTCCGATCTGAAAGGCGGCGATTACAAATTATACGACGACGGGTACAGGTACGGTAATTATTACAGTTTCGAGGATTGGACCGACGACGACGGGGAATATCATATAGCTTATTACGTAACGCTTAACGGCGAGGACGAAAAAAAGCTTTTGAAAGAGGATATATACCCGCTTTTCGCGGAAAACAAAATAGTGTACGTCAGGTTTCTTTCGAAAGATGAGAGAAGGTACGTGTATCTGGAGTGTTACGAGATGCCGGCTTTGGTTGATTTGTACGGAGGCGACGTTTACGTAATGGATCCCGACGGGTCAAACGATCATCTGCTTTTCCATACCGATGAATTCATAAGCGAGTTGAATTCCTTCAATGACCGCGTGCTCGTTTCGGGCGACATTATCGGCATACTTTCCGATTGCATTGACGAAGAAGACGGCGATTTTTTCAAAAATCTTATCATAGCAAACGTCAACACCGGGGAATTCGTCGTATCGCACGAATGACGGGGCGAAAAAGCGGCTTTATCGCTCGTCTGTGAGGCCGGTGTTCGCCTCATCCGTCGGCTAACGCCGCCACCTTCCCCAACGGGGGAAGGCTTTAAAGAAACAAGAGGTATATAGAATGAAAAAAATAATATGTGCGCTTATGGCTTTTGTGTTTATATTCGCACTGTTTGCTTGCGATAAGAGCGGAGGCGGCGGGGAGATGACGGACGAGACGGCGCCGGAGGTGCCCGCGGGTGAGCCGAAAACGTGTAATTACGGAAAAATCTGGAAAGATTACGTCGTTTTATCTGACGGAAACGACGGGACTTTGATAAAGTATAACATACATAACGGAGAAATGTCGTATCTCTGCCCCGATCCGTTCTGCAAGCATAACGACGACTGTCAGTTCGGGGGCGTCGGCGTCTTGGCGGATGATTATGATTTTATAGAAAATACTGTCTATTACGCAAACGATGAAAAAGGCACGGGGCAAAACTGTCTTTATTCGTTTGATATAGACACCTCTGCGACAAACCTGTTATATGAATCGGAGGGCGTGATACGCGACGTGCACGCGTATGAAAGAAGGCTTTTCGTCAGAGAGATAACGGGAGGCCGATATAACGCGGAAAGCCGGTGCTTCTGGTATGACACGGTAACGGGCAAAACGGAAGAATATAAAGGCAAAAACACCGAAAGCGTCATCAAGCTGAACTGGATAATAAACGACCGGATGATGTGGTATTCGATATTAACGCACGAGTTTTTCTTTACCGATCTCAGCGGCAACGAAATAAAAGATTACGATATGAATTACAGATACGGCAATCACTATTCTTGTGAAGCTTATGATACAGACGGAAACATTAAACGCACGCTGTACGTGACGCTTGCAGATGAGACGGAAAAGAAAGTTCTGGTCAATGATATAAATCAGTTCTGCTATCTGGAAGATAAGATTATTTACATAAAACCCGTGCCGAAAAACGAGCGCCGCGTCGCGTACGTCGACGATCTCGGCGTAGAATACTACGACCCGTATAACGGCGACGTCTATATAATGAACCCCGACGGGACGGACGATCACCTGCTTTTCCACTGCGACGAAATGATATCCGATATATCAAGCGGCCCAAACGGACTGATAAGCGGCGATTATATAGGTATTTTTTCGGATCGTTTTCTTGAAGGAACGGGCGACATATGGGTGCTTATTATAGTAAACATAAAAACAGGGGAATTCATTGTTACGGAGAACCTGCAGGAAAGATATGCAAAACAACGGGCGGAAGCCGGGATCGAATAAAATATGAAAAATCTTAAATTTGAACTTTTAAAATTAATAAGAAACAGGTTTATAGTCCTCGTTTCGCTTGCGCTGATAATCGCAAACGCGCTTGCGGCGTACAGTCTGTGCGATACCGAGCAGGACGCGCCGACGGAAAACTACGCCTACGGTATAGAGTATCTGATAAAGGACGCGCGGCGCCGAATCGATATAGAGGCGGACAAGGACGGCTTTTCCGCGCGGTATTATAAAAGCATTGTGGAAAAATATTCCGCGCTTGTGACGGATAAAGAGACGGAGACGGTAAAGGGGTACGGACAGTACCTTTCATACGTTTACATCGATCTGTTTTTGTTCATCTGCTGCGCGTTCTGCGCGGCGTACGTCTTCCGCCGCGAAAAGGAAACGGGCGAGATGATGACGTTATACGCCGCAAAAAACGGGCGCGGCAAATACGCCGTAGTAAAACTTGTCGCCTGCACTTTGACCGTTTTTGTCTTCGTCATACTTTTCTGCTTGTCCGCCTTTTTGGGCGTCTGGGCGAAAAACGGTTTCGCCCTGTTTTCGGGCGGCGGCGCGAGATTGCAGGATATAAAGGCCTTCATTTACGCGCCGTACGAGATAAATGCCTTATCCGCGGTCTTCGTCACGGCTTTATATAAGATCCCGTCCTGCCTCGCCCTATCGTTCTTCGCGGGCGGCGTGTCGTACCTTTTCAACAGCGGTATGCTGTCGCTTACCGGCTCGGCTTTGTTCATGTTCGCTTCCTACGGTTTGAACCGGAAAAATTACATAAACAAAAACGCGTTTTTCAGAAACTGCAACATTTTCTCCGCGACGAGGGCGTCGAATATTTTCGGAGAGCTCCGGTGTATAAACGTATTCGGTCACGCCGTGCCGGCGTACGTCGTCAATATCGTTTTGCCGCTTCTTCTGGCTCTTTTGTTCGGGCTTGCGTTTTATATAATGCACGTTAAGCGCGCCTCGGTAAGCATTAAGATAAAGCTGCCGAAGATAAAACTCAGGACAAAGAAAAAAGCGGCGAAGCCGCACGGCATATTCTGTTACGAATTTCAGAAGATAATAAAAAGCCGCGTGACGCCGGCGGTACTTATACTGCTCCTCGCCGCCAAGGTGATCGTCACGTTTATAAGCGTCCGCGCGTTTCCGTACGAGGAAAGAGTTTGCAAAAAATACTGTGACCGCTGGCAGGGATATATAACGGAAGAGACAGAGGAGGATATACGCGCCGAGCAGGAGCGCCTCGACAACGGATACCGCGCTTATTCCGCCATGACCTTCGGCGGCGACGTGTCCGATATAGAAGACCCCGCGGCGGAGGCTGATTATTTCATAGCGAACAACGAAGGCTTTCGCTTCTTCTACACAAAATACATGAGGCTGATACAGCTTAAAGAGGAGCAAAACATAGACGCGCCGATAGTCTACGACGGCGGGTACGGCAGGTTTTTCAGTTCGGGCTCCGATATATTCTTAATACTTTTCATCGTCTGCGTGGTGTCGTACCTGTCGACCTACGACAGCGTGAACAAGACCGTCGATATAGTGAAAACGACGCTTCACGGCGGCAAAAAGCTGACGCGCATAAAGTTTTTCGTCATACTTTCCGTTTCGGCTGCGGCGTGGGCGGTGTTTACGCTTATGACGTTTGTATCGATCGACCTGGTTTACGGCATGAGCCGCTTTGAATTCCCGGTATACGCCGTGGAAGGCTACGAGGTGTGCGGCGCGATGCCGCTCGGCGCCTACGTCGCGCTTATATTCGCGCTCCGGTTCTTCGGCACGGCGCTTCTCTGCCTTTTCTGTATGGGATATTCGTCGCTTTTGAAAAATCCGATCACGTCAATGGCGTCGTCATCGTCGATATACATAATCCCCGCGTTTCTGTTGAAGAACGCGGAAAGCGTCACACAGCACTGCATAGACCCTGCGCTGTTTCTCGACGGCTGCGGTTTTTTACAGCTTTTCTTTTCGCCCGCCGCCGTCGCCGTGTCCGTATCGGTATGTGTTTTGATACCCGTTATGATATTTATTCCGTTTATCAGGAGGATAATGAAATGGAACTGTCGATAAATAACGTAAGCAAAAGCTATAAACAAAATAAGGCGTTATCGGATTTTACCCTGACCTTCACGCCCGGCGTTTACGCGCTGTTAGGACCTAACGGCTCAGGTAAGTCAACGCTTATGAACATAATAACGGAAAATCTCAAAGCCGATTCCGGAATCATAACGTATAACGGCAGAGATATAAAGAAAATGGGCGCGGAATACCTTTACCTTCTCGGCTATATGCCGCAGTACCCGGGCATTTACCCGCAGTTCACCGCGGAGGAGTATTTATACTACATCGCCGCGTTGAAGGGCGTAAAGGACCCGACGGCGCAGATAACAGACGCTTTACGCGAGGTGGAGCTTGACGACGTGCGGAGCATGAGGACGTCCACGTTTTCCGGCGGTATGAAGCAGAGGCTCGCGCTTGCGCAGGCGGTCATAGGCGACCCGAAGATACTGCTGCTCGACGAGCCGACGGCGGGCCTCGATCCGAAACAGCGGATAGCCGTGAGGAATTACATCTCAAAAATATCGCTTGACAAAATTGTGATAATCGCCACGCACGTCGTGTCCGATATAGAGTATATAGCAAAGACAGCGATATTCTTAAAGAAGGGCATAGTCGCTGACTGCGGCTCCCCGTCCGAGCTTGCGCGGAAATCGGAGGGCAAGGTATGGGTCATACGCTGCGGCACGGACGAGGTCACGTCGTATCAGAACAGCTTTAAGGTCATCAATATATACAGCGACGGACAGGACGTCAATCTGCGCATCCTGTCCGATACAAAACCTTCCGACGGCGCCGAGCCGGCGTCCCCGTCGCTTGAAGACGAATATATACACGTTTTTGCGGTGTGATACCGCCTTGTATACATTTAAGGGCTGACGTTTCGCGTCAGCCCTTGTTTTTATCTGTTATCGTCGGGTGTAAAGCTGTAATCGGTTTTTTCCGTGTTGTCGCCGACTACGCGTTTTACCTCGATGTTGCGGTATCTCTCCATACCGGTGCCGGCGGGGATGAGCTTACCTATGATGACGTTCTCTTTAAGACCTTCAAGTCTGTCGACCTTGCCTCTTATCGCGGCGTCGGTCAAAACCTTCGTGGTCTCCTGGAACGACGCGGCGGATAAGAACGATTCGGTCAGAAGCGCCGCCTTTGTGATACCGAGCAGTACGGGCGAGCCGGTAGCAAGCATGAGCGTCTTTTCGCCCGCGTCTATCCTTGCCTGCACCTTGTCGTTTTCGGCGTCGAATTCGGAAATATCGATCTGCGTGCCGGAGAGCAGGCTCGTGCTGCCCGCGTCCTCTACCTTGATCTTCCTCGTCATCTGACGCGTAATGACCTCGATATGCTTGTCGTTTATATCAACGGACTGGTCGCGGTAAACTCTCTGTACCTCGGTTATGATATAATCGTAAACGGCGGTAAGCCCCTTCGTTGCGAGTATATCGGCGGGAGCCATGTTACCCTCGGACAACGCGTCGCCTTTGAGAACGTAGTCGCCCTCTTTGACTTTGAGCGCCATGATGTTCGGCACCGCGAGCGTGGACGTTTCGCCGTCCTCGCCGGTGATCGTCACGTTTCTCGATCTTCTCGTCTCCGCTATCGTTACGGAACCGTTTCTGTCGGCAAGAACAGCCGTCTTCTTCGGCTTGCGCGCCTCGAACAGCTCCTCAACTCTCGGAAGACCCATCGTGATGTCGGAGCCCGCGATACCGCCGGAGTGGAACGTTCTCATCGTAAGCTGAGTACCCGGCTCGCCTATGGACTGGGCGGCGATTATACCGACAGCCTCGCCTATCGTGACGGGCTTGGACGTCGCCAGGTTCATGCCGTAGCAATGTGCGCACACACCGTTTCTCGCATGGCATTTGAGCGTCGTTCTGACGGTAAGTCTTTCGATACCGGCCTTGATGATCTTATCGCAGACCTTGTCTGTGAGCATCACGTTCGCGGGTGCTATGACCTCGCCGGTAGCCGGGTCGGTCACGGGATCTATCGTAAATCTTCCCAAGATCCTCTCCTTGAACGTCTCTATGACTTCGTTTCCGTTCTTTATCTCGTAAACGTCGATACCTTCCTTGGAGCCGCAGTCCGTCTCGGTTATGATGACCTCCTGCGATACGTCGAC
>CADBSB010000010.1 GCA_902797235.1 uncultured Ruminococcus sp.
AAGCGCGGGGATATTTTGTGATTTTTCGAATGATACGACGTAGCATTTTTCGTTATCTTCAACGTACATACCTACAAGCTCATAATTATTCGTTACGAATTCATCGTGATGCTCAAGCGAAAGCTTATATTCCACGTTCCTTCTGCCTTTACTTGAAAAAGTTTCCGTTACCTCCATATGCCGTATCGTATCGTTTACCACGATAAAATCACCTTTTGAAACTTTATATTTTTTCGCGTATTTTCTGTAATTTACTATTTGATATATGACGCATACACCGCCGAAAATGATAACGAATACAACGTATGCGATAAATAATATCTGTTTGGGACTGTCAAATATCTGATTGTAAAACACGATAAAAGGCACCATGCCCAACGCCACCGCTAAGTATATAGCGGCAAATACGTATATCATAGAAAGTGATTTCTTTTTTTCTTTTAAGCGTTTTCTTATAAATTCATCGTCAAACGGGATCCTGTCGTTGTCCTTCATTTTATAAGTCCTCTTTCAAGATTGTTTATATATCCGGTCGACGTATAATACACGAGATTTCCGACGGAAACACCGTTGTCAAGATATTCCTTGCCGTTTGACGTGCCGTTCAAAGCGTTGTTGGGCGGAGAGGTGAATATAACGTAACAGCGCGGGCTGTTTAAAACGGTCCTATGTCTGAATGAAAACAGAACGTTGTTTCTGCCGAGCTTTATAGGTAAATCCTTCAAAATGCCGCCCTCCGTAAAGAATAAGACGTTACATGATTTGTTAAGACAGCTCATGAGCTTATGTTCCGTTATAATATCTTTGTTTTTGATCGTGTAGCTGATTTTTCCGTCGTCGCGGAATACGGACAGAATCGGACGATGTATCTCGGATAATTCATATCCTTTATCACGGCAAACAGATTTAAGGCTTGATATGAACATTTTGCGTGATGTGACCGCTTTTGAGAATTTTATCGAATAAAATATAATAAAAAATATTGCAAGCCCGATGATAACAAATCTTCCTAAAAATATAAATACGTTCCATTGTACTGCGATTAGCGGAGTAAAATATGTAAGAGTGCAAACGGCGGCGGACGGTATCGCAAAACCGAGTATGACAGATAACACCTTTACTTTTTTCTTTTCGGTGTGATTTCTTATGTGAGTTGTCCATATGAAAAGTGAAGCTGCGATTATGAATATAAGCGTGATAATAACTGCTAAGGACTTTATTTTTATCGCATCTGCAAGTCTGTTTGACACAGATGACGAGAAAATAAGGTCATAAAGAATAACAAATCCCGTTGATATGTAAAAGCCGGGGTTTTTCATCACAAAAGCAAATACGTTCGATCCGTCATACAAAGTATCGTCCGTATATACGTCTATCAAAACAGCGTTGTTTAAAAGAAAATAATATAATAAAGCGCCGGAAATGCAAAGAATTATATTCGATAAGACATCGGATATGAAATAGTCTGTTCCGGCGTTCATATATGAAAACGACGAACGGTTAATAAGGTTTAAGATAATAAGTAGTATAAAAACAGGGAAGAAATGTAAAAATTTAAATAGTATCTTCTTCATTTTTGTACCTTTCGGGGCTGCCGTTTTGCCGACAGCCCCTTTAAGTTATTTATCATTCCGCTTTGTCTTCTTTTTCAACTATCGCTTTTATACCGGACGCGAGACCCGCGACTGAGGCGAGCTCCGACGGGACGATTATCTTCGTCGCCTTTCCGTCCGCGGCTTTTTCAAACGCTTCAAGCTTCTTCATAGTCATATATCCGTCTTCGGGCGCGGCTTCATTGATAAGCTTGATAGACTGCGCAACGGCTTTCTGAACGTTCAGTATAGCCTCGGCTTCGCCCTCCGCCTCGCGTATTTTCTGCTCCTTAACGGCTTCGGCTTTGAGGATCTGCGCCTGCTTTTCGCCCTCAGCGGCTAAGATCTGGCTTTCCTTCTGACCTTCCGCTACAAGGATCTTGCTCTGTTTTTCGCCCTCTGCGCGGAGTATCGCTTCACGGCGCTGACGCTCCGCCTTCATCTGTTTTTCCATGGCGTCCTGAATTTCTGCGGGCGGCATGATGTTCTTTAATTCAACGCGGTTGACTTTGATGCCCCAGGGATCGGTCGCCTCGTCGAGTATGGCTCTTATCTTCGCGTTTATCGTATCACGCGAGGTCAGCGTATGGTCAAGCTCCATATCGCCTATGATGTTTCGAAGCGTCGTGGCGGTGAGGTTTTCTATCGCCACGATAGGTCTTTCAACGCCGTACGCATACATTTTCGGGTCGGTTATCTGATAGAACACGACTGTGTCTATCTGCATCGTTACGTTATCCTTAGTTATAACCGGCTGAGGAGGGAAGTCCACAACCTGCTCTTTGAGCGATACGATTTTTGAGATACGCTCGATTATCGGCATTTTGAAGTGAAGTCCCGTCTGCCACGTCGTTCTGTACATACCGAGGCGCTCTATAACGTACGCCTTTGACTGCGGTACAACTTTAATGCAGGATATAAGGATCAAAAGCAGGATTATAACGAGCGCCGCGATCACTACGTACGGAACGGGCGATACCTGCATCGGGATCATGGAAATAAGATTCATCATTGTTCTGTCCTCTCTTTCTTCTTTACAATAACTTTTACGCCTTCTATGCGCTTTATTACGACAGTCTCACCGACGTCGACGGTTTCGTTTTCGTCCTCCGTTTTAGCCGACCATATCGTGCCCTTTGATTTGACCTGACCCTCGCCTAAAACGTTACTGATCTTTTGGACTACCACGGCTTCCTCGTCTATAAATCTGTCCGCGTTCATACGCTCCGCTTTTTTTGATAACAGCTTTTTTGCAAGCGGTCTTGTCGCCGCAAGCGCCGCCGCGGATACTATGACGAAGATCAAAAGCTGCAGCCACCACAAATCCGGCTTTATGAACGACGTTATCAGAGCAGCAAGTCCGCCCAACGCAAACCATATGGACGTCAACTGAGGAGACGCCGCTTCAAGCACCACGCTTGCAATACATATGACAAGCCATACGATCCACCACATACGTTTTGCCTCCTTTTTTGTTTTTCGCCTTTTTCTTTCCTGTCGGTTATATTATAGTATAAAATCGCAAAAAAATCAATAGATTTTGCACCGATTTAATAATTCTTAATAAACGGGCGGCTTTTATTAAGAACCTTAATTTTTCTTAATAATTCTTAATAAAATCGGGCGGCTCCCGCCGCCCCTGTATTATACTTTTGTAAGCTTTGCGTATGTCGCCATCAGGCGTTTTTTGCCGTAATCGTCAAAGTTTACGGTATACATCATGTCCGCGCCCATGGGAATCACGGATTCGACCGTTCCTTCGCCGAACGTTATGTGCGCGACCCTGTCGCCCTCGATAAACGTTTCATAGCCTTGCGTTTTGCCTACGTTTCCGATCTCAGCCGAATTTTTGAGTATCTCCGTCGATAACTGATGACGGCGCTTTACATTCGGCGACGACTGGAGCTGTTCGATCACGTTAGGACGCTTATTTACGACCGCGTCGGTAAATTCAGGTGATATTTCGGACGCAAAGCGTGAAACGGGGTTGTAAGACGTTTTGCCGTAAAGCAAACGCTCGGAGCAGTGGATCAGATAAAGCTCGTCCTTCGCCCTCGTTATCGCAACGTAGGCGAGGCGGCGCTCCTCCTCAAGCTCGCCCGGATCGTTCAGGACCTGACCGCCGGGGAAAACACCCTCTTCCATACCGGGTAAGAATACCGTCGGAAATTCAAGGCCTTTCGCGCTGTGTATCGTCATCATAACGACGGCGTTTGCGGTCTTGTCGTAATTGTCTATATCGGTAACAAGAGAAATGCTCTGTAAAAAGCCTTCAAGCGTGGGGTTTTCGTTTTCCGTTTCATACTGCGTCATGGAGGATTTTAATTCCTCAATGTTGTCAAGTCTGTCCCTGTCCTCCTCGTCGCCGCTTGACAGTAACATTTCCTTATATCCCGTAGCGTCGAGCATCGTTTCAAGTAAAACGGGCAAAGGAACGGTATCGGCGACGGATTTCAATCCCATTATCATCTCGGAGAATTTTTCAAGCTTTGAGCAGACCTTGCACAAAGCCGGGATATCGGCTGCGTGCGCCATAACACGGAACAGATCGGTCTCTTTTTCCTCGGCAATGCTCCTTATCGCGTCGATCGTTGAGTCGCCTATCTTGCGCTTCGGTTCATTTATTATACGCAAGAGCCTCTGATCGTCCGCGGGGTTGTTTATAACGGAGAGGTAAGCGATAACGTCGCGTATTTCCTTTTTCTCGTAGAACCGTCTGCCGCCGATGATACGGAAAGGTATCCCGCTTCTGCTGAACGACGTCTGTATGGCGTTTGCCTGCGCGTTCATGCGATATAGGATAGCGTAATCGGAAAAGCTCTTATTATGCTTCGTTATACCTTCTTTTACCGTATTTATTATATACATCGCCTCGTCGCGCTGCGTAGGTACGCGCTTTATATGCACCTTGCTGCCCGCGCCGGCTTCCGTAAACAGCTCCTTGCCGCGGCGGCTCTTGTTGTTTCTTATAACGGAGTTTGCCGCTTCGAGGATGTTGGACGTCGATCTGTAATTCTGTTCGAGCTTGATGACAGTGCAGTTTTTGAATATCTTGTCAAATTCAAGTATATTCTTTATCGTCGCGCCTCTGAACTTGTAAATGCTCTGATCGTCGTCGCCGACCGCCATTATATTTCCGTTTGCCTTTGCAAGAAGCTCAATAAGCTTTGACTGAGCGTAGTTTGTATCCTGATACTCGTCAACGCTGATATATTTGAATTTGCTCGAATATTTGTCGAGCACTTCTTTGTTCTGCGAAAAGAGCCTGACGGTCTGGCAAATAAGATCGTCAAAATCGAACGCGTTGTTTTTTTCAAGCTCGTGCTGATATAACTCGTAAATCGTCGCGATCTGCGAATCTCTTATGTCGTTTGACGCCTCGGATACGAAATCGTACGCGGTTATAAGATTGTCCTTTGCGCGGCTTATTCGCTTTTCAACCATGTATACTGGCAAATACTTGTCGTCGATATTAAGGCGCTTCATACAGTCGGATATGAGCTTTTTACTGTCGTCCGCGTCGTATATCGTGAAATTCCTGTCGTATCCTATAAGCTCTGCGTTTGAGCGAAGTATTTTTACACATACGGAATGGAAGGTACCGACCCAGAGATCGCCGCAGTCGTCGTCAAGTATTTCGTTCAGCCTCGATTTCATTTCATTCGCGGCTTTGTTCGTAAACGTTATGGCAAGTATGTTGTATTTGCCGCAGCTGTCTGTACGGAATTTGCGGAGGACGGAGAATAACTCCGCTTTATCGGCGGATGACGCGTTTTTAAGTATATCAACGTCTTCATCCGTAAGATCGGCGGGAACCGTGTCGTTATAATAAGCGTCGCCAAAGGAAAGTATATGAGCTATGCGGTTTACAAGCACGGTCGTTTTTCCCGTGCCCGCTCCGGCAAGCACGAGAAGCGGTCCCTTTACGCAGTAAACAGACTTGCGCTGCATTTCATTCAGCCTGCCGTAATAGACGTCAAAGGCGGCTTTTTTCAACAGGGCTAAATTTTTTTCATCAATTTTTGTCATGGCGATACCTTTTCATATGTATATTTAAAATAAACGTATTATCTATTTTAATATAGCATATAATAATAAATTTATCAAGTGCGAAATCTTACGATTTTCAAAATGTTTAAAGAAAAAACGCCCGAAACGTTGTGTTCAGGACGTTTTATATCTTATTTTTGCAAAATACATACGGCGTGCGCGGCGATCCCTTCACCCGTGCCGGTAAAGCCCATGTGCTCCTCTGTCGTGGCTTTTACGTTTACCTGATCCTTGTCGATTTGTAAACACTCCGCGATATTTGCCGCCATTTGCTCTATATATGGCGAAAGCTTGGGTGCCTGAGCAATTACGGTAACGTCAATATTTGATACGTTATAGCCCTTTGACGATATAAGCTCGGACGTTTTTTTCAGCAGTATCACACTGCTTATGCCCTCGTACGCGGGATCCTTGTCGGGAAAATGGTATCCTATATCGCGCATCGAAGCGGCGCCGAGCAGAGCGTCGCAAACGGCGTGAAGCAGAACGTCCGCGTCCGAATGACCGAGAAGGCCCGTTTTGTACGGTATCAGAACTCCGCCCAATATCAGCTTTCTGCCCTCGACGAGACGGTGTACGTCGTATCCGTGACCTATGCGGTAATTCATGATTTCTCACCGCGCCTGTTGAGTATCGCCTTGGCGACGAAAAGATCCTCGTAATTTGTTATCTTGATGTTTTCGTTGCCGAGATTGCACATATAGATCTTGAACTTCATACGCTCGACGAGAGAGTTGTCGTCCGTCGCCTCAAAGCCGTCTTTTTTTGCTGAGAGAGCCGCGGCGCGGTACATATCGTACTTGAATATCTGCGGCGTCTGCGCCTGATAGATCTTGTTCCTGTCCGCCGTTTCCTTTATGAAGCAGCCGTCGTCGCTTACCTTTAACGTGTCGGACGGCCTTGTGACAGCCGTTGCCGCGCCGTAATGGTAGGCAAACGTGCAGACCTCAGAGATCATTTCGGCGGTTATAAGGCACCTTACGCCGTCATGTATGGTGACAAAGTCCGCACAGCTTGAAACGCGCGTAAGACCGTTTAAAACAGATTTCTGCCGTGTCTCGCCGCCCGCTATGATATGCTTTACCTTTTTGAACGCGTACTTTTTGTAATACTCCTTGTAAACGTCGAATTCCTCGCGCTTTACCACGAGTATTATCTCGTTTATATCCTCGCATTTTTCAAACTGCATTATAGTGCGTACGATTATGGGGATACCGTTCAGTTCAAGGTTCTGCTTTGTCTGACCTTCCGGCAGATTCATACGCGTGCCGGAGCCGGCGGCGACGATTATCGCGCTGTTGTAATAATCTCTGTGATCTACGCCGAAAAGCTTTTTCATAGCCCGTGTAAACTTGTTATACGGGCTCTTTTTTATATCGCTGCCAGTACGTCTTTTCTTGCTCATTCGTTATACCCGTAGCCGGCGTCAAACGCTTTGCCGTTAGCCTCACGCAGGGACGCTTTTGACGCGGGAAGAGAATCGGTAAGATATGACCTTATATAATCCTTGTCAAAGAAATCTGTGTTCTTTATAAGGTAGCCGAGCATAACGACGTTTACGAGCTTGGGTGTGCCCAGATCGTTCGCTATCTGAGTGGCGGGGATGAAGTACGCTTTGATATCGTCCCTCTCCGGGCGCTTGTCGATAAGCGTGCTGTCGGCGAACAGTACGCCGCCCGCGTTTATCTTCGGCATGAATTTTTCGTACGATTGGATATTGAACGCAACGAGCGTGTCGGGATTGCTGATTATGGGCGAACTTATATCGGTGTCGGAAAGTATTACGCTGCAATTACACGTGCCGCCGCGCTGTTCGGGCCCGTATGACGGAAGCCACGTTACGTTCAAGTCCTTTTCCATGCCCGCGGACGCGAGTTTTTTACCTAAAAACAGGATGCCCTGGCCGCCAAAGCCGGCTAAAATGATCTTATTTGTCACTTGTTTCGCCTCCCATCGCGTTTCTGTCGGCGTATACGCCGAGCGGATAGAACGGTATCATCTTCTCGTCAACGAATTTGAGCGCGTCCGTCGGCGACATTCCCCAGTTCGTCGGACAGGTCGATAATACTTCAACTATTGACAGACCTTTTTTGTCGATCTGGTTCTGGAACGCCTTTTTGATCGCGCGCTTTGCGGCGCGTACGTTTTTGACGTTGTTTACCGCAACTCTTTCCGCGTACGCCACGCCGTCAAGCGTGGAGAGCATTTCGCAGACGTGTATCGGGTTGCCCTGGATCATCTTCTGCCTGCCGTAGGGCGACGTTGTGGTGACCTGGCCGGGCATGGTCGTCGGCGCCATCTGGCCGCCCGTCATACCGTAGTTCGTGTTATTGATGAATATAATGGTTATATTCTCGCCTCTCGCCGCGGCGTGTACCGTCTCCGCGGTGCCTATTGCGGCTAAATCGCCGTCGCCCTGATACGTAAAAACTATTTTATCCGGGTGAGTGCGCTTGATGCCCGTTGCAACGGCGGGCGCTCTGCCGTGAGAAGCTTCTATGAAATCACATTCAAAGTAATTGTAAGCGAAAACCGCACAACCGACGGGAGCGACGCCCACGGTATCGTTTTCTATTTTAAGCTCGTCGATGACCTCGGCAACAAGTCTGTGGACTATACCGTGAGTACAGCCGGGGCAGTAGTGCATCGGTACCTTCGATAAGGCTTCGGGTCTTTTATAAACTATCATTTCAAACCTCCCGATATTTTCTTGATCTCATCTAAAACGTCGTCGCTCGACATCAGGCTGCCGCCCGTTCTGCCGTAGAAATACACGGGCTTTTTGCACTCGGTCGCAAGCTTTACGTCGTTTACCATCTGTCCCATATTGAGCTCGACGGATAAGAACGCCGACGCATTATCGGCTAACTTGTTCAGTATCTCGGACGGAAACGGTGAAAGCGTTATGGGACGGAGCAGACCGGCTTTAACGCCTTGCTTTCTCGCCTCGTTCACCGCGGCTTTTGAGATCCTTGCGGTTATACCGAACGAAACGATTATTATATCTGCGTCGTCGCAGAGGTAATTTTCGTATCTGACCTCGTTTGCGTCGACCTCTTTATACTTTTTGTCGCGCTCAAGCACGTTTGCTTCAAGCTCCTCCGGCTTTAAGAACAGAGAGGTGATTATGTTCTTTTTACGCTTGCCGCCGTGACCGTTTACAGCCCAGGGCTTCTCGGGCTCGGGCGTGAATTTCAGAGCGTCAAAATCGACCGGCTCCATCATCTGACCAAGCGCGCCGTCCGCCAGAAGCAGTACGGGCATCCTGTACTTGTCTGCGATACCGAAAGCGTCGGCTGTGAGCTGCGCCATCTCCTGAACGGAGGACGGAGCAAGCACGAAAAGCTGCATATCGCCGTGGCCGAGCGCCTTTGTCGCCTGGTAGTAATCGGACTGAGAAGGCTGAATGCCGCCGAGACCCGGACCTCCGCGCTGTACGTTTAAAATAACGCACGGCAAATCGCAGCCGACTATGTAGGATACGCCCTCGCTCTTCAAGCTTATGCCGGGAGACGACGAGGAGGTCATAACGCGGACGCCCGAAGCGGACGCGCCGTAGACCATGTTTATAGCCGCGACCTCGGATTCGGCCTGCAAGCACAGACCGCCGACCGTCGGCATTTTCTTTGCCATATATTCCGCTATTTCAGTCTGCGGAGTTATGGGATATCCGAAATAGTAACGGCATCCAGAGCGTATCGCCGCCTCTGCAACAGCTTCGTTGCCTTTTATCAAAACCTTTGCCATTCTGTTACCCTCCTTATTCCTTTATAACGGTGATAACGGCGTCCGGACACATAAGAGCGCAGGACGCGCAGGCTATACAGGCTTTATCATCCGTCAGCTGAGCCGGATGATAGCCCTTACCGTTAAGCGTCGCCGTGTCAAGAGAGATTATCCCCTTGGGGCAGGCGGCAGCGCAAAGGCCGCAGCCTTTACACAGATCAACGTCAAAAATCACTTTGTTCATATACATCACCTTTTCAAAAAAGTATTTTTGTTCTGTTTTTTATCTTCAAAACCTCGCCGTCAATATCGGGCGCTTTTTCCGTCATGTAAGACGTGAAGAGAAGCGGGATTGCGGATATTTCAGACAGTTTTTTTGCATATCCGTCAGTTTCTTCTATATCGGACAGATCGGTCGCCGCTCCCGTGTTGCTGTTGTTTACGAGCGCGGTGACGGAAAAGCCGCATGAGGCTTCTATTTCCTTTAATATCTGATACGCTTTTTCCGGCGTGTCGGTCAAAGGTCTGTAAGCGCTGAAAACGTATAAAACTTCGGGGTGCAGCTCTTTCAGCTTATCATGCAGATATCCGAGCGATATGGCGCCCGTCATATCGCCGCCCACGTCGAATATGACCTTGCCTTTGTTTTGCGCGGCGGTCAGAGCCGTGTAAACGAGAGGAGAGACAGACGGAATATCGACGTTTGTATTTGCAAAATCGGACGATATAACGGTCACTCCGAGGCCCGATAAATAATCGCGGCTGTCCGCTGAGCGGAAATACGGATTCACGTTATCGTAGTCAATAAGATACGTTTTGTTATCCTTTGAGAGATATTCAGCTAAATTGACGGAAACGTTAGTCTTTCCGCAGCCGAAATGGCCTACGACGATGATAACGTCCGACTTGAATTCCAAAACCGAAAATTCTTTCATAACCTGTCCGATTAAGCATAATTTATCTTATAATATCACAAATGTTTTTAAAATGCAAGTTTTTTTATTTAAAATTTCAAAATCTTTTTTTGATGACGCCTGTAAAGGTTTCATAGTCAAAAAAATAATATAAAATATTCAGTATTCCGTATTGAAAAAATTTTGATTTTATGGTATTATTAAAATCAGAGTTTTTATATTCTTATTTTAATCAATCGGAGAGCGGTATGAGTCAGTTTATTTCAACTTTGGTGCAGCAGTTCGCAAGCTTGTGGACGCTGTTGAAAACGATAAGATTTATCGACGTGCTCGATATAATCATTGTCGCCGTCATCATCTTTTCGGCATACAAATTCATAATGAACCGCCGCGCCGGCAAGCTTGCCGTGGGCGTTGCGCTTTTGCTGCTTGTATTCATTATAAGCGACCTTTTGAATATGTACGCTCTCGGATTTTTGCTGTCCAATTTCTTCCAGATCGGTCTTATCGCTCTCGTCATCCTGTTCCAGCCGGAGCTCAGATCGGGCCTTGAAAAAATAGGCGCGCAGCCTTTCAAGGGCTTCAAGAACATATCGGAGGGCAAGAGCTCCGCCGAAACGTCTGCCATGATCTCAAACGTCTGTGAGGCGGTAGCCGATATGTCGAATTCAAAAACCGGTTGTCTTATAGTTATAGAAAGGCTTACAAAGCTCGGCGATATCGAAAAAACGGGAACGGTGCTGTCAGCCGACCCGAACGCCTCTCTTATAAAAAACATTTTCTTCAATAAAGCTCCGCTTCACGACGGTGCGATGATAATATCGAACAATAAGATCTCCGCCGTCGGCTGCTTTTTACCGCTGTCGCAGAAGACTGATATATTCAAAGATTTAGGCACGCGCCACCGCGCCGCCATCGGTATGTCGGAAAACAGCGACGCGATAGTTATTGTGGTAAGTGAGGAAACGGGAACGGTCTCGCTCGCGCTTGACGGAGAATTGAAACGCAATTTCGATTATACGTCGCTTAAAAATCAGCTTTACGCTTTGCTTGTGGATCAGAGAGCATTCAAAGGACACAGAAAGACAAACGGAGGTGAAGCAAAATGAAAAAAGAAAAAGAAGCCTACGTGATCGATAACGGCGAATACAGGGTAAAAAGAACAAAATGGCTTGACATTGCCGCTATCATACTTTCAATACTTATAGCGTTTATAATCTGGCTGTACGCCATAAGCACTAACAGCCCGATATACGAGAGCAGCATTTCGTCGATCAACGTTTCGGTCGAAAACATACCGACGGGTCTTTCCGTAATATCCGGCCTTGACCATACAATAGATATTAAGGTAAAGGGCAAGAGGAGCGACGTGCTCGCGCTTACCGCTAACGACATAAAAGCATACGTCGACGCGTCCGGTTCGGTCGAGCCGGGAACGCATACGCTGACCGTAAACGTAACGCTGCCGAGCGGTATAACGATATCCGAAAAATACCCGGAGACGGTAACGGTTTACCTTGACAATACTACGTCAAAATCGCTGCCCATAAAGATTAACCTTAGAAACTACACGATAGACACGAACTGCACGCTTGAAAAATCCACGCCCGATCTGTCTACGGTAACGGTCAAAGGCCCCGCAGACGAGCTGAACAAGATCAAAGAGGCGCAGGTGACGATAGAGCCGGGGTATATCAACAATTCTATAACCGCGTCCGGCTCCGTTCAGCTTTACGATTACGACGGAAACGTATATTCAAACCCCTACGTAACGTGCTCCGTCTCTGACGTTATGGTGAGAATAGACGTGCATAAATATAAGACCGTTCCGCTTACAGTCGCATATAAGTACGGATATTTTAACGATGATAACGTTTCGATAAACGTGGAACCGGCGGAGATCCGTATCAAGGGAGCCGCTGACGTTATAGACGATATAAATTCGATAGTCATAGCGACGATAGACGAAACGGAGGTCATGAGCGACGGCAAGGTAGTCTACGAGCTTGAGCTGCCGAACGGCATAACTACGCAGCAGGATATTGAAAACGTCGTCGTCAACATCGCCCACAAGAACACGTCAGTCAAGACGCTGTCCGTGCGCAATATACGCCTTGACAACGGCGAGGACGGCAGGACCTACGAATTCACGCATGATTCCGTAAACGTGACGATACGCGGCACGTCGGGCGATTATTTCAGCGAGTTCAGCGAAGATAATATAACCGTTGTGCTCGATATGAAGAATTACAAGAACATTTTAGGAAACGTGACGGTCCCGGCGCAGATAGAGATCATCAACCCATCGTCCGAAAATCTGATATACGCGCTCGGCTCGTATTCCGTAAACCTCGTGATATACGGATGAAACTGATAATAAGGCAGATAGCGCTTGCCCCCGACGTACCGAAGGAGTACGCGAAAGCCGAAGCTTTAAAAAGGCTGAAAGCCGCGGGTATCACGGCGCGTAACGCGAATATTTGCAGGATCTCCGTCGACAGCAGAAAGAAAAACGATATAAAGCTCGTTTATTCCGTTACGTACGAATGTGAAAAAGCGAGAGGCGACGCGATAAAAAAAGCCGGAGCCGAGGTACTTGCCGAAAAGGATCTGACAATATTAAAAGGCGACGGCGAAAGACGCGGAAAAATAGCGGTAATAGGCTTCGGTCCCGCGGGAATCTTCGCGTCCCTTATGCTCGTCGAAAACGGTTATGACGTGGTCATATACGAGCGCGGAAAAGAAGTAAGCGACAGAGCGGAGGATATAAAGCGGTTTTTATCAAGCGGAAAGCTTGATACCGAATCTAATATACAGTTCGGCGCCGGCGGAGCCGGAACGTTCTCTGACGGAAAGCTTATAACGAGAATAAACGATCCCGCATGCGGTTACGTTTTAAAGCGCTTTGTCGATTTCGGCGCGCCGTCCGATATACTCATAAACGCAAGACCTCATATAGGCACGGATATACTGTGCGGTATGATAGACAGGATAACAAATTATATCCGGTCGTTCGGCGCCGAGATCAGATTTTCAACGCCCGTTACCAATATCAAACAAAGCGGTAACGGCGTCACACTGAAAACCGTTTACGGTGAGGAATATTACGACGCCGCGGTGCTTGCGACAGGTCACAGCGCAAGGGACACGTTCCAAATGCTTTACGATAACGGCGTTCTGATGGAGAAAAAACCTTTTTCCGTAGGCTGCCGTATAGAGCATTTACAGGAAGATATTGACTTTGCGATGTACGGCGAGGGATACCGCAAATACGCTGAATATCTGCCTCACGCCGAATATAATCTCAGTTACAGAAAAACGTATAACGGCGCAGAGCACGGCGTTTACAGCTTTTGTATGTGCCCGGGCGGAAACGTCATCTGCGCCTCAACGGAGTGCGACGGTATAGTCACAAACGGTATGAGTTATCATAAAAGAGACGGTAAAAACGCAAACAGCGCGATTGCCGTGTCTGTCCTTCCTTCCGATCTGCCGTCCGATATTATGTCCGGCGTGATATTTCAGCGAAATATCGAGCGCGCGGCGTACAGAGTGTCAAACAGCTTTTACGCGCCCGCCGAAACGGTCGGCAGCTTTATGAGAGACGAAAAAAACAAATTGAGTAAAGTCGAGCCGACGTATAAGCCCGGCGTCGTTTTATGCAGTTTATCCCTGGTTTTTCACGAATGGATATTCGATTTTATTAAAGAGGGCTTATACGAGTTCAATAAGCAGATAAAAGGCTTTACGCAAAGCTCCGCCGTACTTACCGCGCCGGAGACGAGAACGTCGTCACCCGTTAGGATTTTGAGAAACAGCGAATATCATTCAGAGAGCATAAGCTCACTTTACCCGTGCGGAGAAGGCGCTGGATACGCGGGCGGTATAACAAGCGCCGCGGCGGACGGGATAAACACTGCGATAAAGATAATGTCAAGGTTCAAACCTGACAGATGATTTGAAAGAAGTATTATGATCATTAGAAAAAAGTGGAAGTTAAAGGAATATGACGAGGGCGCGGCGGAGATCATAAGAGAGACGACGTCCGTTTTGCCCGTCACGTCGGTTTTGCTTGCCGAGCGCGGCTGCTATGACAAACAAAGCGCGATAAGCTTTATAAATAAAGAAAACACGACCATGCCGGATCCTTTTTTATTACCGGATATGAAAGAAGCGGTGCTCCGCATAATCAAAGCGGAGCGCGACAGAGAAAAGGTAATGGTTTACGGCGATTACGACGTTGACGGAATAACCGGTACGAGCGTTCTCGTTTTGTTTTTCAGACGCCTCGGACTTGACGTTTCGTATTACATTCCGAAAAGGTTAACGGAGGGCTACGGCGTAAACAGCGACGCGGTAAAGGCGATAGCGGAAAAAGGCGTCCGCCTTCTTGTTACCGTCGATACGGGAATAACGGCGGTCGAAGAGGTGAAGCTTGCAAACAAGCTCGGCATGGACGTGATAGTCACGGATCACCACGAATGCAGACCGGACCTGCCGCCCGCCGTCGCCGTAGTCGATCCCAAACGACCGGACAGTCAATATCCGTTTGACGGACTTGCGGGTGTGGGCGTAGCTTTCAAGCTTATCTGCGCTTACTACATTTTCAACGCCACCGGCACGTTTGAATACGATCCCGCCGACCAGGCGATCATTTTTGACGCCGTACGAGACTGCTACAAGCTTTACAGTGATATAACGGCTCTCGGTACGATAGCCGACGTTATGCCCGTTATGAAAGAAAACAGGCTTATAATCGCCTACGGCTTGAACAAAATGAAAAAGACGAAGAACAAGGGCCTTATGGCGCTGTTAAAAGCCACAGAGCTTATAACGGAGGATAACGAGTGCAAAAAGCTCACCTCAACGAACGTCGCTTTCATTATTGCGCCGAGGATAAACGCGGCGGGCAGATTAGGCGACGCGGATTCCGCCGTTGAGCTTTTCTTAACGGAATCCGATAACGAGGCCGAGGAGCTTGCGCTGAAGCTCTGCGAGCAGAACAAGGAAAGACAGCGCATCGAGCTTGAAATAACCGAGGACGCGGAAAAGAAGATAGCCGAGGGAAAAGAAAACGACAAGAAGATAATCGTTTTATCGGGCGATACTTGGCATCACGGCGTCGTCGGCATCGTTTCTTCGCGCATTACGGACAAGTATAATCTTCCGAGCATACTCGTATCGTTTGACGAGGGCGGGAGCGGCAAGGGCTCGGGGCGCAGTATAGAGGGCTTCGATCTTTTGGCGGCGATAACGTTCTGCTCCGACAGACTTACTAAATTCGGCGGCCATAAGAGCGCCGCGGGTCTGTCGCTTGACAAAGCCGATTTTGAAAAATTCAAAGCCGATATAACAGAGTACGCGGAAAGCAAAATAACAAGCGATATGCTGCAGCCCGTCGTATACGCCGATACGGAGCTTGAATATACGGATATAAACACAAATTTAACGGAGGATCTTTCAAAACTCGAGCCGTTCGGCGAGGGCAATCCGGTTCCCGTATTCCTCATGCGCGATCTTAAAATAACGGATATAATCCCGTTAAAGAACGGCAAGCATACGCGTGTCTGCTTTTCAAAGGACGGGCACGCGCTTGAAGGACTTTATTTCGGTATGCAAACGGAGAATTTCGGATACATCATATCCGATACCGTCGATATATTGTTCAATCTGAGCGAAAACGAATACAGAGGCACCGTCTCTGCGCAGATGCTTATACGCGACGTGCGTATGTCGGAAACTGCTTATGCCGAATATGAAGCGGACAACAACGTTTACGAATACATAAAAGACGACGTTATACTGCCGCAGAAGGAGCATATACCGTCGAGAGACGACTGTGCGGCGGTGTTCAAGCGCATAAAGCTTAAATGCGAAAAGAGCGGGGAAGCGCTTATAAACGTAAACAAGCTCTTAAAGACCGAGCTTAAAGGAATCGGCTACGTAAAGCTCAGGCTCATACTCGATATTTTCGAAGAGCTCGGATTTATAACGGTAAGTAATGATGATATGCTTATGTTCGATATAAAACTGCTGCCCGCAAAAGAAAAAACACAGCTTTCACAGTCTGGCCTTTTTGTTAAACTACAAGGCTGAGGATAAAAGAATGAACGATACCGATAAAACGAAAAGCTATAACGATATAAACGACTATCCCGAGGAAGCCCGCGGTCTTTTTACCATACTTATAAACACGGGCAAGCATTATGATTTTGATAAGATAAAACGCGCGTACGAATACGCGTCCGAGCTTCACGAGGGTCAGTTCCGTCTGAGCGGCGAAAAGTACATATCACACCCCATAGCCGTCGCCAAAATCGTGGCGGAGCTGGAGCTGGATACGGATTCCGTATGCGCCGCGCTTTTACACGATACGGTCGAGGACTGCTCCGACAAAACGAATCTTACGATACTTCAAAAGAAGTTCGGCGCGGACGTCGCCGAGCTTGTTGACGGGTTGACGAAATTAGCGGCTTTCCAGTTTGAAGACAAAGAGGAAGCGCATATAGAAAACCTGCGTAAAATGTTTTTGGCGATGTCAAAGGACGTGCGCGTCACGTTTATAAAGCTCTGCGACAGGCTGCATAATATGCGCACGCTTATGGCAAAGCCCGAGGAAAAAAGAAGGACGATAGCGCTTGAAACGATGTACGTCTACGCGCCGCTCGCTCACCGTCTCGGTATGCAAAAAATAAAGCAGGAGCTTGAAAAGCTGTCTTTGCAGTATCTTGACGCGATTGGATACGAGGAAGTCGAAAACGACATTAAAAAACGCTACGGCCAGAACAAGGACTTTTTAGAGCGCGCAAAGGAAAAGATCAGAAAAAAGCTTGAAGAAAACGGGATGAAATTCACGCTTGAAGGCAGGGTCAAATCCGTTTACAGCATATATAAAAAGATGTACCGCGGAAACAAGAGCTTTGACGAGATATACGACTTTTACGCGATAAGAGTTATTGTTGAAACGGAGCTTGACTGTTATACCGCGCTCGGCTTCATACACGAGATGTTCAATTCGATGCCCGGCCGCTTCAAGGATTATATCTCAACGCCGAAGCCGAACGGTTACCGCTCGCTTCACACCACGGTCATAGGGCGCGACGGTATTCCGTTTGAGGTACAGATAAGAACTTACGAGATGCACCACGTCGCGGAATACGGCATAGCCGCTAACTGGAAGTATAAAACCGGCGCGACGGCAAACGACGAAATGGATCAGCGTCTGCGCTGGATCTCCGAGATAGTCGAAGCCGAAAAGGACACGCGCGACCCGGACGAGTTTCTGAACGCGTTGAAGATCGACATATTCCAGGAAGAAGTTTTTACGTTTACACCCAAGGGCGAGGTGCGTTCACTCCCGCAGGGCTCCACGGTAATAGACTTTGCGTACGCCATACATTCCGAGGTCGGAAACAAAATGGTCGGCGCAAAGGTAAACGGCATGATAGTACCGATAGATCACGTTCTCGTTTCCGGCGAGATAGTCGAGATACTGACGACGCAGTCGTCAAAGGGACCGAGCCGCGACTGGCTGAATATAGTCAAAACGAGCATGGCGAGGAACAAGATCCGCCAGTGGTTCAAAAAGGAACAAAAGCCGGAAAATATCTTAGTCGGCAAATCCGAAATAGATAAAGAACTCAAAAAGTACGGCCTTGCGTATACCGAATCTCAGCGCAACGAGATCGTGGCAAACGTCGCGAAGCGTATAGGTATAAGCGACGTAGAGGACGTTTACAACGCCATAGGCTACGGCGGTCTTACCGTTTCAAAAATATCCGGCAAGCTGCGCGATGAATTCGATAAGCTCATAAGACCCGACGCGCAGGCGGTCAAGCCGCAAACCGTCGAGGAGATAACCGAGCAGAACAAGGCAAGACATAAAAAGAGTGAAAACGGCGTTATTATCGACGGCGTTGACGGCGTTGTCGTCAAATTTGCAAAATGCTGCAACCCCATACCCGGCGACAATATCATCGGCTTTGTCACAAAGGGCTTCGGCATATCGATTCACAGATGCGACTGCCCGAACGTGCTGTCGATGCAGGGCTCAGACGAGAGCAGATCGAGGCTCGTTTCAGCAGTATGGGACAGAGAAGCGGTCTATCCGTCCGCGACGGGCTTCGAAGCGCAGCTCCGCGTGATATGTCATACGTCGATGACTGTAATCGCCGATATTGCGTCAACGCTTGCCGATATGCGCGTAAATCTGCTCGGCATGAAGATGCAGCAGAACCCGGGCAACGAAACGGTGGTCTCCGTTACCGTCGCGTGCAGCAACACCGGCCATCTTGAAAGTATAATGTCACGCCTGCGCTCCGTACGCGCGGTAGAAGAAGTAACGAGGAGCTGACTATGCGAGCCGTAATACAAAGAGTTGAAAAAGCGTCCGTTTCCGTAAACGGACAGGTCGTCGGATCGTGCGGCAAAGGTTTTCTCGTTTTACTGTGCGTAATGGGCGAAGATACGGAGGCTGAAATACCGTTTTTATCCGCCAAGATCGCAAAAATGCGGATATTTGAAGACGAAAGCGGAAAGATAAACAAGAGTTTGTCCGACGTTTCGGGCGAATTATTGATAATATCGCAGTTTACGCTTGCGGCTAACTGCGTGCACGGAAACCGTCCGGATTTCTTTTCAGCCGCCGCGCCCGATAAGGCAAAGGCGTATTTTGACACGTTTGTCTGTGATATAAAGCAGTACGTGCCGCACGTTGAAACGGGCGTTTTCGGCGAGCATATGACGGTTGAGCTTGTAAACGATGGACCGTTTACGATAACGCTTGATACGAACGAACTTAAAAAGAAGAAATGATATGAAGCTTATAACGGAAGGAAACATAAACAGCTATTATTTACAGACCTTATGTATGCTTTTTTTTCCGCGCGCAAAGTTTTCAAATACCGAAACGATAGGACCTGACACGCCCGTTGCGATAGTCAAGGTCACGTCGATGGAGACGACGGCTTACGCCGAAGCGTCGCTCACAATGGGCGAGCGTACGGTAATAAAGTACTATTCGGAGGATTATAAGCCGGATACGCCGAAAGGAAATACGGACAGCATAGCGGGCAGCAAGGCTTTTTTTGCAGCAGCAACGGAATTCTGCAAGTACAATCCGCCGTGGGGCATACTTACCGGCGTAAGACCGACAAAGCTCGCGTTCGACCGGCTTGAATCGGGAATGACGAAGGAGCAGGCGGTAAAATCGTTAAGAGCAGATTATCTTTTATACCCGAAAAAGGCGATATTATCGGTAGATATAGCAAAATACGAATCAAAAATAATCAAAAATTACACGGAAAAAGACTGCTCGATATACGTTTCAATACCGTTTTGCCCGACAAGATGCGCGTACTGTTCGTTTGTAAGCTATACGACGCCGAAGCTATTATCGCTCATACCCGAGTATTTAAAAACCATGATGACGGAGCTTAAACTGCTTTCGTCGCTTATAAAGGATCTCGGGATGAACGTCGTAACGGTCTATATAGGCGGAGGCACGCCGACGACACTTGACGAAAAACAGCTCGATACGCTGCTATCCTGCATAGACGGCTGCTTTGATACCGCAAATCTGCACGAATACACGGTAGAGGCGGGGCGAGCGGATACGATAAATAAAGAGAAATTAAAGATATGCAAAGCCCATAACGTATCACGCATATCCGTTAATCCGCAGACGCTGTGCGATCAGGTGCTCCAGAACGTCGGCAGGATGCACACGGTACAGCAGTTTTACAAGGCCTTTGATATTGCAAAAGCGTCGGAGATACCGCATATAAACACCGATCTTATAATCGGTCTTCCGGGAGATAATTTCAATATCTACTCGTCAACGATCGAAAAGATAGTTGATCTTTCGCCCGATAACATCACAGCCCACACATACGCCGCGAAAAAGAGTTCCGCGCTGACGGTTTCCGGCTCTGAGCTTTTTACCGAGGATTACAGAGAGCTTGCGAAATGCGTTGACTACACGCAGATAATAACAAAAAGCTCCGGTTACGTTCCTTATTATATGTACCGTCAGAAGAATTCCGCGGGTAACCTTGAAAACGTGGGCTTCTGCAAAAAAGGAACGGAATGTATTTACAATATCCTTATGATGGAAGAGGTACATACGATTTTCGCGGTCGGCGCGGGAGCCGTGACAAAGCTTACGAAAAACAACAAAAAAATGATAAAGCGCGTGTTCAATCCTAAATATCCGTATGAATATTTAGCGCAGGATAGAGAAGAGGAATTCAAAAAACTGACAGAGACGACAAGCTCGTTTTTTGATATTTAGTATATCGCAATTCATCTCCGAATAGTATTTACGGAGGTGAATATGATGAAAAAAAGCTCCGTAATAACTGGCGCGGCGGTACTTTTTGCCGCGAATATAGTCGTAAAAATAACAGGCGTAATATTCAAAATACCCGTACAGCGCATCATAGGCGACACGGGCATGGGATATTTCAACGTAGCTTACAGCATATATATCTGGTTTTATCTCATATGTACCGCGGGCCTGCCCGTCGCTGTATCCATATGCGTGGCGCGCGCCGCGGCAGAAGAAAATCACGGCAAGTGTGAACGAATATTCCGCGTGTCTCTTATATCGTTTTCAGGCGCGGGCGCGTTGTTTACCGTTATTATGGCTATATTTTCACGCGGATTTTCGGCGTTATCCGGGATAGATAATTCGTATCTGTGTATTTCCGCGATAGCTCCGTCCGTATTTTTATCGTGCGTATCGTCGTCCGTCCGCGGGTATTACCAAGGACGCGGCATAATGTGGGTCACGGCCGTCTCTCAGATGATAGAAAGTGCTGGGAAAGCCGTATTCGGCGTCATTTTCGCTCTTTACTCATCTGGCAAAGGCGACAGTCTGTACGTAACGTCGGCGTACGCTGTGTTCGGTATAACGTGCGGCTCGTTTTTATCCGCGGTATTTTGTATAATAACAAAAGCGTTTTATAAGCGGATAAAAGAAGAGAAGAGCGTAAGAGAAAAAGTACTGCCGGAGCTTATAAAAACGGCGTTGCCCGTGACTTTATCAGCGTCTGTAATGAATCTGACGTCTTTGATAGACGCGTTCACCGCGCCGTCAAATCTTAT
Organism: uncultured Ruminococcus sp.; assembly: GCA_902797235.1. Classification (GTDB taxonomy): domain Bacteria; phylum Bacillota; class Clostridia; order Oscillospirales; family CAG-272; genus UBA1248. The sequence goes on from CADBSB010000010.1 coordinate 21,389, forward strand.
ATCGTTCGGATATACAAAATTACAGGCGGCGAGCATATACGGCAATTATTCGACTTTGTGCCTGTCTTATTCAAATCTGCCCCTGTCGTTCATATATCCCGTTACGAGCGCGGTCCTGCCGGTTTTGTCCGCAAAGCGTTCGCTTAACGATATGGCGGCATTTAACGAGCTTATCGGGAAGGTATATAAATATACCTTGTTTGTATCGCTTCCGTGCGCGGTCGGAATGGGCGTTTTATCGTATCCGGTCCTGTCAGTCGTTTTCCCGCAGCAGTCGGCTTATCTTGCCTCTCCCATGCTTACGGTGCTGTCGCCGTCCGTCGTTTTATGCGCGCTGCTTGCCGTATCAGATACGGCGCTTCAATCCTGCGGAAAGCCTTCGTATCCGCTTGTTTCCATGTTCTGCGGCGCCGTAATCAAGCTTATATCAACGTTTATTTTGTTCAAAACAACGCATCTGGGCAGGCTGTCCATACCGCTCGGAACGTGTCTTTGTTATTTCACGGCGGTAATCATAAACACGGTACTGTTGCAGAAAAGGTGCGGTATAAGACCGTATTATAAAAGTATCGTTAAGCCCGCGTTCTGCGCGGCGGTGTCCGGCGCGTTTGCGTACGTTTTAAATCATTTTACCTGTATGTATTTAACGGATACTGTGTCTACCGTCGTAACGATACTGTTGACTTGCTCCGTGTATTTACTTACGATAAATTTTACAAGATATATAGATAAATCGGAATTACTTAATTTATTTTCAAATAAAGAGGAATTTAAAAATGGTGGAATACAAAAGAAAAGAGAAGTACGGATTTGACGATCTGCGTGAAATAATGCGGATCCTTCGCTCACCGGGCGGCTGTCCGTGGGATATAGAACAGACGCATAAATCAATAAGGAACGACTTTATAGAGGAGGCGTACGAGGCGGTCGAGGGTATAGATAAGAACGATCCCGTAATTTTGCGCGAGGAGCTCGGAGACGTGCTTTTGCAGGTCGTTTTCCATTGTGACATAAGCGAGGCGGACGGGGATTTTACGGTAGAGGACGTTATTACGGACCTGTGCAACAAGCTTATAATAAGGCATCCGCACGTTTTCTCGACCGATGAAAAATACGCGGACGTCAAATCATCCGATCAGGTCTTAACTAACTGGAACGAGATAAAAAAGCAGACAAAGGGTCAGAAGACAAAAAAGCAGGAGCTTGAAGGTGTGAGCCGCGCCTTGCCGTCGCTTTACAGAGGTCAGAAGATAACGAAAAAGCTGCGCAAAATGAACGATCCCGTTGATTGCGATACGGAAGTTTTACGGTTCGCGCTTGATGAATTTGACAACAAAAATGATCAGGATTCACTCGGAGAGTTATTATATAAGATCTGCGCGTCTGCCGACAGGCTCGGCATAGATGCCGAGGAAGCGCTGTATAAGAAGATTGAGGAAAAAATAAATGAGGCTTGACAAATTCTTAAAAGTATCGCGCATCATAAAGCGCCGCACCGTTGCAAACGAGGCGTGCGATACGGAACGCGTAAACGTAAACGGAAGGCGCGCCAAGGCGTCGTACGAGGTGAAAGAAGGAGACGTTGTTGAGATAGCGTTCGGTAACAAAACGCTGAAATTCGTTGTAAAAAACGTAAACGAACACACGTCAAAAGCGGACGCGTCCGAAATGTATCAGATCATGGAGTAATAATAAACCGTACCTTATCATAGTATTATACAAAAACACAGAAGGTACGGTATGAGCTCTGATATAATCATAAATTCAAGATCAAAAGCGGAAATCACGGGAGTATCGGGCATAGTTGGCTTCAGCTCCGGCGAGGCGGTATTCAAGACCGAGCTAGGTATAGTCGCCCTGACCGGCTCAAATCTGAATATAGACAATTTTGACCGCGAAAACGGGATAATAAACGTTACGGGCAATATAAAAGCCGCGTTTTATCCGTCCGCCAAAAAGGACGAGGGCGGTTTTTTCAAAAGAATGTTTGATAAAAAATAATGGATATAACGTACGTTCCGCCGGAAAGACAGGCGCTTCTACTGTTATATTCGTTTGCTGTCGGCGTATCGCTCGGTATAATTTGCGGCTTTATAAAGCTTCCGTTCGTTTTGATCGACAGGCTTGTAAATAACGGCAAGGCGCGGTTCATAACGTATTTAATATCCGATATTCTGATCTCGGTACTGTTTACGGTAGCCATAGTTATATTCATATACGCGGCAAATAACGGTGTTATACGTTATTTTATGATAATATCGGCATATATAGGCATTTTGCTGTATAAATACACTATATATAGATATATTTATAAATTATATATTATTATCACAAATATAGTTCATAAACTGCTGCTATTTATGAACAAATTGTTTATTAAACTGTCAAAGCCGGTAATAGCGGTTATAAACGACAGATCGGTAAAGAAATATACGGTATGTCTGATAAAGAACATACCGCGGAGGTAAAAATGAAATCCGAAGCTTCAATCTTTGTAAAAATCAGTCTTGCGTTGTTATCGGTGATATTCGTGATAGGCGTACTGTCGCTGAGCCTGCGGTACAACGAGTTGACAAAAAAACGCGACAGATTAAAAGCCCAGGTCGAACAGGAACAGTTAGAGCTTGAAAAACTGCTTGACGAGGTAAACGCTGAATTCGATAACGAATACATTATAAAGATCGCGCGTGAGGAGCTCGGATATAGAATGCCGGACGAAATCATTTATTATAACAATCTGAATAAATAAAATCATATAAAACGTACTTTCATATAAGACAACGTGCCGCGGAAGCTGAAATAGACCGAAATATAAGGAATTATATTATATAGGCAAAAAAGCCGTATTTCGCCCCATATTATAGTACAAAATTTGTATTTTGTATAATAAATTCTTAATGCTCCCTAAATGTTGTTAATTCTTCTCTATTCTTGCGCGTATTACAACATATTGACTGCAAAAGTTTTTGAAATTCTTTAAGAAATCCCTTTGTTTTGTCGTATTTTTGTCGTAAAACAGCTCATTTTTAGGGCGTTTGTCGTAAAACTGTCGTAAAACGCTTTTGATATTTTGTATAAGAGTTATCCCGTTTTGATCAAATTCTCTTCCGATCTCTGAAGGGTCTTTTTAACTCTGTCGATATCTGTATCCGCATATACATCCATAGATGTAATCACAGATTCATGTCCAAGAAGATCTCTTATCATATTCGGATCTTTTTCTGATTCGTATATTCTTGTCGCGAAGGTATGTCTTAAGTTATGTGCGGAAAAATGAGGTAAAAGCTCCGGCGCTCGATTCTCTTGTATTGCCTCTGCTGTCTCTTTCTTATTATACCTTTCTATTATTCCGTTTATAGCCTTATCGACTGCATCGCGACGAACCGGATTCCCGTGACACGTTTTAAACACAAAATCCGAATATTCTCCGATTGTTGCGCTTTGAATCAGTTTTGTTCTTTCTCTTTCGTTCAGTAGAGCCTCCTTAACTCCGGAAATCATCGGAATGGTTCTTTCTGAGGCTTCTGATTTGGTATCTGATACTTCAAGAACATATGTTCCTTTTTCATTTATGCTTTTCAACATTGAATGATTGATACTGATTGTTTCTGTGTCAAAATCGCAGTCATTCCAAGTGAGTCCTACGGCTTCGCTGATTCTGCATCCTGTGCCAAGCAGGAAGATTAAAAGATTCTTGTGCTTCTGAGCGTAAGCGTCCTGATCCAAAAACATCAGAAACTTACGTTGTGCGCTTATCGTCAGAGCGGTTCTCTTCTTCTTCTTTTTTATATTGGGATACTTTGGAATGTCTCCGATTCCCGGACACACGTTCTTTGCGACGAGGTCGTTGTCAACGCAATAATTCAGAGTCATACGGATCAGTATCAGAATCGTATTCAGATGATCTTTGGATATTTGTCTTTCTTTCAGCAGAACATCGATATACTTATATATCATATCTCTCGATATCTGTTTGACCTTGACGTTACCGATCTTATCGCGGATATTGTTGTTATACACTATCGCATACTGTGTTTTGGTTTGTTCCTTGATCGACACGGAGTCCAATATTGGTGTAATCTTTTATTTTGGGTCTCCCCATTTGATCCTCCGTTCCCAGGCGGCGAACGCCTGTTCTTTTTCTTTCTGTCTATATTTTACACGTTTTTTCTTGTTTTGTCAAGACGTTTAAACAAACCAAAAATAAATAACGACATTAATCAACTATATATAGTATGGTTAAAAGCAGATTTAGAAAAAACTTTCAACAAAAAAGTTCAAAACGGAAAAAATTGCAAAAATAGAGAAAGTCTTCGTTTGTCAATATTATGACAGAAAATCAAAAAAGAAGACCGAATCGCACGTAAAAAAAAAGACCAACGGCCTCTTTTGCGTACAAACAGGTTGATCCTTGTGGTGTAGTCCGAGAACGCGTCGTTGCGGATGCAAAACTATACATAAAAGGAGGATGCAGCAATGAAACTGTTCAAAGCTTTGTGGCGAACAGCCATGTCTCTGTTCAAGGACAACACTTGCGGCAAAGGCATGTTCGGAATTTTTCCGATTAATCAATCCCAGGACGCGGCTATGCCCGTCCTGCTTTTTGTTTGTACGCTTTTATTATGACAGATTTTCGAAAGAGAAAAAACCTCTTAGTTCGGAGAAAAAATAGTTGACAAAAAGGTCGTTTTTGCCGATAAAAATATTAGACGCGCTCAACCATATGAAAGGAGGACAAAGAGATGAAAAGGTTGGAATACCTTGTAGGGTACAACCCGATCAAAACCAAAGCAGACTTCGATTTTGCAGTCACTTTGTTTGTCGGGCTGTTCCCGTTTTTCTTAGCGTGTATCAAATAGTACCACGCGCCACTAAAGACGAGTCCTTTGTCACAGCTCGTCTTTTTAATTGTGATAGATTTTTGCCGTTTACGGATCTCCGTATGGGTCGTCATCGTAAGGGAGATGATCGTCCTCCTTTGCATCTACGTCTTTCTGGTCGTTTTCTCGTTTGTTTTCGCTTTGCTTAATTAAACCTTCGTATTTGTTAGCGGCTTCATGGGTCTCTTCTGCCACACTGAGAGCAAACCGCTCTTCTGGTGTAAATTGTAAACCGTACACTCTATTTTGTTCTGCTGAATATCTTTTGTCCTGCCCGTGCAGAACAACATCCATAGCCTCTGGACTATAGAATCCGTATTTCTCCATTAATACGGTTTGATGACAAACCAAATCTGTTATCTCTTTATCGCTGTGAGAAATATGGAGTTGTTTTTCGTTATTTAAAAACAGTTCTTTGACCTTATTTTTCTCCGACAAAAAGTTTCCCAAATCAGACGTTGTAAACTGATGTCCGCTTTGCAGCCTTGATATTGCTTCGGGATCGTATTCCTTTAACGAACATCGTAAAAAAGCTCTGTTGATTATCATTTCATACCGTGTTTTAATATATTCTTTATAAAAACTCTTTCGAATATCTGAAATATATGGGGTGCTATCGACAATGTGATTTATTTTATCGAGATTTATTTTATGATACATACGTAAAAGGGCTTCCGTACAGTTATGATCAAAGTTAGAAGAAAGAATATCATAATACCCGGGTTTGCCTGCTTTTTCGCTGGTAATAAATAAAGCAGGAGACGGAAATACGTAACAACGCTCTGTCATTTTATATTCATCATTAAGAAACGAAGCAAATCCTATATCAGACGCCTGTGAAAGAAGAGTGCTGCCAAAATCATATACAGGTGCCAGCGACGGCTGGTTGTCTTCTATTAAATATCCCCAATTGCCAATATGCCTGTCAAAGTTTCCAACCAGGGCGTCTACCACAAATGTATCCCAGTATCTCTGAATAGAATCTTGCTGTAACTGTACTGACAAATCGTTATTTGGGTCTTTAATGGTTTCATAAATTTGTTCTAAATTTATGACTCGCTTGATATCTTTTGAGTCATATTTTGCGTGTACATATTCCGAAAACTCAACGAACTGCTTTTTTCCGTTGATTCTGAAATCTTTGCATCCCACTACAAGCTCGTCGTTATAAGTTCCAAGAACGGTTTCGTGAGTTGGCAAACCAACAGATTGTGAAATATGTGAGCTAATATATTCTGCTATAACATTATTTACAGAACTTGTTGACGCATCGTCTTTTTTTGCGTGTTCCTCAGAAAACTTAATCATATACGTTATTCCGTCAACAATAACACCAAACTTTCTGTCTGAACCGCCATAGTAGGTATGTGCTCTCTTTCCTGCGGAAAAATCTATTGTTTTATCAATCATATATTCCTCCTTTCACATAGTATTGTTTCAACATATAATATTGGTCATCCGTTAATTTCGGCTTCAAATCCTTAAGCCAAAACTCGATCTCATAACGATAATAATCTTCCGACTCTCCATCGGAATTATTCAGATAATCGACAAACCGATCAATAAAGCACTGAAGCTCCTCTGAAATCCGAAAATCTATCGGAAGCTTTTCGTATTTTTCTTTTTTTCTGTATTGCATTTTTAAAATCTCCACACACTTACAGAGCGCTGCTCTTGTTATAAGACTTGGATAGTTTCAACAAGCGTTTTTCAATATATATACATTATAGCATATTACATCTTTTTTGTCAACCATATTATGACAGAAAACATTCAAAGAAAACCGAGACTGAACTAAAATCAAAGGGGCTGTCGCATTTGCGGCAGCCTTAATGATTTGCGTCTTTAATGCAAATCAATTCATGACGGTACGACCGTCAATTCATGA
>CADBSB010000011.1 GCA_902797235.1 uncultured Ruminococcus sp.
CTCTCAGGTCACTAACCCTCCGATAGACCCCTTGCGCGAGCCTATGGAAACGAAGGTGTTTTTGGGCAAGAAGCCGCAGAACATAAAGCGTGACGGGGACGGCAATATAGTCTGCGACATACAGCCGCAGATAGAGCTTGCGATGCCGGTCATGTTCTCTGCGATGAGCTACGGTTCGATAAGCTACAATGCCCACGCCTCCCTTGCCCGCGCGGCGACGGAGCTCGGCATACTCTACAACACCGGCGAAGGCGGCCTGCACGAGGATTTTTACAGGTACGGCAAAAACACGATAGTCCAGGTAGCCTCCGGCCGCTTCGGCGTGCATGAGGATTATCTCGAAGCGGGCGCCGCCATTGAGATAAAAATGGGCCAGGGCGCAAAGCCCGGCATAGGCGGCCATCTGCCCGGTGCGAAGATAGTCGGCGACGTGTCGAGGACGAGAATGATACCCGAGGGCTCGGACGCGATATCACCCGCGCCGCACCACGATATTTATTCGATCGAAGATTTAAGACAGCTCGTTTTCTCATTGAAGGAAGCGACGGAATACAAAAAGCCCGTTATCGTAAAGGTCGCGGCGGTGCATAACATAGCCGCGATAGCGAGCGGCATTGCGAGAAGCGGCGCGGATATCATAGCGATAGACGGCTTTCGCGGCGGCACTGGCGCCGCTCCGACGAGGATACGCGATAACGTCGGTATCCCGATAGAGTTGGCGCTCGCGGCGGTCGATCAGCGTCTGCGCGACGAGGGAATACGCGGCAACGTTTCACTCGTTGTCGGCGGCTCCGTAAGGAGCGCGGCGGACGTCGTGAAGGCGGTCGCGCTCGGCGCTGACGCGTGCTACGTTGCGACTGCGGCGCTGCTCGCGCTCGGCTGTCACCTCTGCCGCACTTGCCAGACGGGCAAGTGCAACTGGGGCATAGCGACGCAGCGTCCCGATCTCGTAAAACGCCTGAACCCCGATATGGGCTCCGAGCGCCTCATAAATCTTATGACGGCGTGGCGGCACGAGATAATGGAGATAATGGGCGGCATGGGTATAAACTCGATAGAAGCGCTTCGCGGCAACCGCCTTATGCTCCGCGGCGTAGGTCTGAACGATAAAGAGCTTTCGATACTCGGAATTTCACACGCGGGAGAATGAATATGAAACGTGTTTATGTTAATGAAGAATGGTGTCTCGGCTGTCATTTATGCGAATACAACTGCGCGTTTGCCAATTCGGGTCTGTCCGACATGGCGTACGCGTTGAAGGATAAAAAAATATTCCCGCGTATACACGTTGAGGGCGACGACAAGATAACGTTCGCCGTATCCTGCCGCCACTGCGAGGATCCGATATGCGTAAAAAGCTGCATAGCGGGCGCAATCTCCAAAAAAGACGGCGTTGTGAAGATAGACCGCGAAAAATGCGTCGGCTGTCTTACGTGCATACTCGTCTGCCCCTACGGAGCGCTTGCTCCCGGCGAGAACGGCACTATGCAGAAATGTGAATTGTGTCTTGACAACACCTGCGGCGCGCCGGCGTGCGTAAAGGGATGTCCGAACAGGGCGATAGTATATGAGGAAAGGAGCGAGGCGGAATGAAAAAATACGTTATAATAGGCAACGGCACCGCGGCGGTCGGGTGCATAGAGGGCATACGGACGCTTGACAAAGACGGCAAAATAACCGTTATTTCCGCGGAAAACCACCACATTTACAGCCGCCCGCTCATATCGTACTATCTTGAAGGAAAAACAGATTTACAAAAAATGAAATACCGCGGCGACGGGTTTTATAAGGATAACGGCTGTAACGTCATTTACGGGAAAACGGCTGTGTCGATAGACCCCGAAAAAAAGACCGTTACGCTTGACGACGGTGAAAAGGTCGATTACGACGAATTGTGCGTAGCCGCGGGCTCGCGCCCGTTCGTCCCGCCGTTTGAAGGGCTTGAAACGGTTACACAAAAATTCGGCTTTATGACGCTTGACGACGCGTTATCGCTTGAAAAAGCGCTTACAAATAACAGCCGCGTGCTTATCGTCGGCGCGGGACTTATAGGCCTTAAATGCGCCGAGGGCATAGCGGAAAGAGTAAAGGAAATAACGGTCTGCGATCTTGCCGGGCGCGTGCTTTCAAGCATTCTCGACGACGACTGCGCTCCCGTCGTTCAGCGCCGTCTTGAAGATAACGGCATAAAATTCTTACTTTCCGACAGCGTGGTGAAATTCGACGGTGACAAGGCTTATATGAAAAGCGGCAAGACCGTGGAATTTGACATACTCGTCCTCGCGGTCGGCGTTCGCGCCAACTCCGAGCTCGTCAAGCAGGCGGGCGGCGAGGTAAACAGAGGCGTTATAATAAACGAAAAGTCCGGGACGAGCATTAAAAACGTCTACGCCGCGGGCGACTGCGCGGAGGGCTGCGATTTTCTGCTCGGGTCGAACCGCGTACTCGCCATTCTGCCCAACGCCTATATGCAGGGCCGCGCCGCGGGCGTGAACATGGCGGGCGGCGACGCCGTATACGATAACGCCATGCCTATGAATTCCATCGGATTTTTCGGTCTGCATATCATGACGGCGGGCTGCTACGACGGCGAGATGACCGAGGAAAAGACGGAAGCCGGCATAAAACGCTTCTTTGAAAAGGACGGATATCTGCGCGGCTTTATGATAATAGGTCCGACTGACAGGGCGGGCATTTATACCTCGCTTATAAGAAACAAAACGCCGTTGTCTGAAATAGACGCGGATTTTACGAAAAAAGTTGCATCAAGTTCAATTTTTTCATCCGAAATACGTAGAAAAAAATTCGGAGGTGTTGTATAATGGTACTCGACGTAAAGGGCAAAGGTCACAGAGAGATAAACGACGCCGTGCGCGAGGCGGAGGAAGGCATAGTTATTGAAAACTGCCTCGGTCAGAGATTTATCGGCGCCGGTATGTCGGATAAAAGCATAACCGTGAACGGCGTGCCGGGCAACGCGCTCGGCGCTTACCTGAACGGCGCGGAGATAACCGTGAACGGCAACGCTCAGGACGCCGTCGGCGACACGATGAACGACGGTAAGATCATAATAAAAGGCAGCGTGGGCGACGCCGCGGGCTACGCCATGCGCGGCGGCTGCATATACGTAAAGGGCGACGCGGGCTACCGCGCCGGCATACATATGAAGGCCTATAAGGAAAAGATACCCGTTATGGTCATAGGCGGCTGTACGGGCAGCTTTTTGGGCGAATACCAGGCTGGCGGCATAATAATCGTGCTCGGCATAAACAGAGGTGACCGCCGCATAGTCGGCAATTTCCCTTGCACCGGTATGCACGGCGGGAAGATGATCTTGCGCTCCGACTGCGCCGATACAGCCTTTCCCGGCCAGGTGACGGCGAAGCCGGCAACAGACGGGGATATTGCCGATATAAAGAAGTATATCACGGAATACTGCCGTCTGTTCGGATACGGCGAAAAGGAAGTTTTCGATTCCCCGTTCACAATAGTCACGCCGGACAGCAAAAACCCGTACAAGCAATTATACGTACCTAACTGATATGGAGGACACGATGAAATATTCAAAAGAAGAGGTAATGCAGTACGTTTCGGAGGAGGACGTAAAGTTCATACGTCTCGCCTTCTGCGACGTTTTCGGCGTGCAGAAAAACATATCCATAATGCCGCACGAGCTTTCGCGCGCTTTTGAATACGGAATAGCCTTTGACGCGTCCGCCGTGGCGGGCTTCGGCGACGAGGCTCATTCCGATCTTTTTCTGCATCCCGATCCGGCTACATTGACATGGCTTCCGTGGAGACCGGAGCACGGCAAGGTAGTGCGTATGTTCTGCTCCGTGACGTACCCCGACGGTACGCCGTTCGAGTGCGACACGAGAAGCCTTTTGCAGCGCGCGGAGGCCGACGCCAAGGCGGCGGGCTACACGTTCAGCTTCGGCGCGGAGCAGGAATTTTACCTATTTGAGCTTGACGACAACAACGCCCCGACAAAAACGCCGTACGACACGGCGGGATATATGGACATGGCGCCCGAGGACAAGGGCGAAAACGTAAGGCGCGAGATCTGCCTTACGCTTGAACAGATGGGCATATTCCCGGAAAGCTCTCATCACGAGCAGGGACCGGGGCAAAACGAGATAGATTTCAGATACGCCGAGGGACTGACCGCCGCGGACAACGTGATGACGTTCCAGACCGTCGTAAAAACGGCGGCGAGGAGGAACGGCGTTTACGCCGATTTCTCGCCGAAACCGATTGACGGCGAGGCGGGCAACGGCTTCCACATAAACGTATCGGTAAAGCCCGACGAAAAAGCGGAAAATTTAAATTATCTGATAGCCGGCATACTTGAAAAGGCCGCGGCGATGACTTTGTTTTTGAACCCCGTCGAAAGCTCATACAACCGTCTCGGCAAAATGAAGGCGCCGATATACGTTTCCTGGTCGGCGGAAAACCGCTCTCAGCTCGTCCGCGTTCCCGCGGCGTCAAGCGAATACCGCCGCGCGGAGCTCCGCTCGCCCGACCCGGCGGCAAATCCGTATATAGCCTTCGCGCTCATAATCCGCGCGGGACTTTACGGCATAGAAAACAAATTAAAGCTGCCCGAGCCGCTCGATCACAACCTTTACAAAGCGGACGATAAAACCCTGTCCTCCCTTAAAAAGCTGCCATTATCATTAGAGGAGGCGAAGCAGGCGGCGAAAAACGACGATTTTATAAAAGCAAACATCCCCGAAAGGATATTACAGATATTCTGCAAAAATTAAGGATTCGGAATTCAAAATTTGTGAAAGGAGGTTCGGGTTTTGAGCCTAAGAGAACAGGTTTACAGCGTTTTGATAGTTTCCGCGTCGGAAAAGTTCAATCAGGCCCTGCCCGAGCTGTTTCCGGTCACAAGCTATTTCCCGGTAAACGTTGCGCAAAGCGTCAGCGCGGCGAAACGTGAGCTTGCCGAGCGCGATTTTGATTTCGTTATAGTGAATTCCCCCCTGCCGGATGAAAACGGAGTGAGATTTTCCGCGGACACGATAGATTCCTACAACACGGTGGTCTTGTTTTTAGCAAAAACGGAGGGGTACGAGGACGCGTACGACAGGCTTGTGTCACACGGCGTTTTCCTTTTGCAAAAGCCTTTGTCAAAGCCCGTATTCCAGGCCGCCGCGGGCTGGATGATAAGCGCGCGGGAGAGGATAAGGAAGACGGAGAAAAAGACGCTTTCCATAGAGGAAAAAATGAACGAGATACGCGCCGTCAACCGCGCGAAATGGCTTTTGATAAGCTGTCTCAAAATGACGGAACCGGACGCGCACCGATATATAGAAAAGCAGGCTATGGACCGCTGCACATCAAAAAAGCAGGTGGCGGAGGATATAATAAAGACGTACGGCTGATATTGAACGCGCATAATACGCGCGTTTTTTTATTCAAAACCCCTTGAAATACGCGAATATATATGTTATAATTAAAAAAATGTTATCTATGGAGCATATAATGAAAGACGTTTTAAGACGCCTTGCCGCGTCCCTTGTACTTTTGACATTGATCTTACCCGTGCTCGCCGGC
>CADBSB010000012.1 GCA_902797235.1 uncultured Ruminococcus sp.
CTGAATAATAAAAACCTTTCCTATATCGGAAGGGTTAAGACGAGCTGAAAGAGGATAACCCACTATGACACTTTCTATAATTGAAAGATGTCAGAGTGGGTTTGTTTCTTCTTTATATAGCCTATCCCTACGGCAGCTCCTTTTTCAATACTTTTATTATATTATTCCCCCGGTTTTCCGTCGATCCAGAGTTGACGGACGTGCTCGTAGACCTCGTCCGGCAGGTACACCTCGCCGTACGACGTTTTGGGCAGCAGATCGTCGCCCTTTGCGATATTTTTATTCGTGCACTTTATATCGTGTCTGTACGCCTCGCGCACGGCGGGATCGCGCAGGTCGGGTATCTGCATCGGCTGATTACCGTTCAAAATCGATCTGTACGCGAATATGCCGCATAATCCCATGGATACGGCTGTATAAACGTCGATAGACCACTCATAGCCCTCGGGGCGTCCTAAAATTCTCTGTATGAAGAAATGCGTCGGATAAAAGTCCGAGCCGCCGTGACCCTGGAAATTCTTTGCGTACTCCGCGGCTATCTTCGGCTCCGGCACGTAGTCCTCCCACGCGCCGACGCACACCTTATCGCTTTCGCGGTAGACGTAGACCGGCTTGTTGCACGCCTGCCTGCCCGTCTCCATCATGCCCTTATCTCCGTACAGCTCGTAGTTGACGCTGCCGGGCTCGCGTTTAAGGTGGCCGTGTATGCTTTTGAGCACCGCGCCGTTTTCAAGCTTCACCATCTCGATACCCGCGCCGAAATAAGCGCCGAGCCTCTTCATATCCTCGTGCGGCGGACATTCAAAGCCCGTCACAGTCACGGGCTTAAGCCCTGTCATCGCAAGGAGCGGACCGATGGAATGCGTGCAGTAATACGTGCAGTAAAGGTTGTTTCTCCAATGATCGCGCTCACCGTACGTTATCTGCGGCCAGATTCCCGCGCAGTCGTGTATATACTCTCCCTCTCCGTAAGTGACCTTGCCTATATCGCCCTTTTTGTACCTCTGCCACATCTCAAACGTGTGGAGCATATAGCAGTAGTTTTCCGCGTACGCGTAAACGAGACCCGTTTTTTCAACAGCCTCGATCAGCTCAACGGCCTGAGCGACCGTCTCGCACGGCAAGACTTCCGATAAAACGTGCTTGCCCGCGTATAAGCATTTCACGGCGTATATCGCGTGCTCCGTCGCGTAGTTTGCAAGGACGACCGCGTCCATATCGTGCTTAATGAATTCGTCAAAGTTCTCGTACAGCGCCACGTTCAAGTTGTGATGCTCCGCTTTTTCCTTTACCTGAGAAAGAAGCGGTGTGTATTTATCACACACCGCTACCAACTCAGCGTCAGGGTGATCAAGCAGAACGTCAATCATCGTCTGTCCGCGGAAACCGCCGAAAACTCCGATCCTCAGTTTCTCTTGCATCGTCTTACCCTCTTTATTTTTGATTTTATTCAGCCGCTTCCTCTTCCGCTTCGGTCGTTTCGGCGGGCATATAGTTCTTGTAATTCTTCAGGTTCATGTTGGTCAGGCTCTTGTAATTGTAGTACGTGTTCTTAACGCCGGAAATCTGGCTGCTCGACATATAGAAGTCGCGGTAGAATATGAGCGGTATCACCGGCATATCCTCCATGAGCTTCTTCTCCGCCTCAAACACCTTGTCGTTTCTTTCTCTTGTTCCTTCCTCATACTGCGCCGCCGCTTCTATTATCGCGTCGTAATCGGGATCGGAATAACCTGTGCTGTTGGGCTGCGGGTCATAGTTGTGATGCTCCGTATCGAGCTTTGTGCCGGAATAGTAGATGGAGAACGGCGCGACCATGTTGAACGGTCTTACGGAGTACGCCTGCCAGTCGGTGTAAAGCACGTCGTACGCGCCCTCGTTGAATCTCGCCTGGAACTGGTTGCGTCCCTTTACGTCAAGCGTAACGGTGAAGCCGAGCTTCTCCCACTGTGCCTTTGCGTATTCGGCCATCGCCTGCTCGTCGTTGTTTCTCGCGGCGGTGGAAGTGTTCTGTCTTACGAGCAGAGTTAATTCTCCGCCCTTTACGCCGGCCGCTTTAAGTACGTCCTTCGCCTCGTCTATATTGGCCTCGGCGCTTATGAGCGAGCCGTAGGTCGATCTGTATGACGTGCCTCTTCCGGTGTCGAACACCTTGTTCGGTATAAGTCCGGTCGCTGGGACGGAGGCGGTAACGTATTTCGCTATCTCGTTTCTGTCAAGCGCGAGCGACAGGGCGCGGCGTACCGCGGGGTTCTGCGTAAGCTCGCTGTTCGGGTTGAAGGCGTATACGCCGACGGAGAACGTGTCGTTGATCGTCAGCTTGCTTTCATATTCGGCAAACTGCTCGGGCGTCATGCCGCCTACGTAGAACAGAGTTCCGTTATTGTAAGCTTCAAGCACCTCGTCCATGGTGAAATCGTAATGGATTATTATCTTATAGGGCTTTACGTACTTGTCGGGAGCTTCCTCAACGTCGGGATTTGCGGAATAGTACTTGTTTCTTTCAAGCACCCACTCCTTGCCGAGCGAATCCTCAAGCTTTCTTATGAAGAACGGACCGGAGCAGACTATGGAAGTCGCCTTCGTTGCCCAGGCGTTGCTGTACGCGGGCATACCGTCGTTGCCGTATATGATCTCGCCCTTGTCGTCCGTCTCATAGGAGTTGACCTTGTTTTCGCGGAGCGGAACGAGTATCGGGCTTGCAAGCACTTCAAGAAACTTGTCTACGTCTATGTCTTTTTCGAATTCTATCTCGATCGTCTCGTTATCGGGAGCGGAGATGCCGAGCTTATCACGCGAAATATCGCCGGATTTGACGATCTTGGCGTTCTTTATATCGTAGAGCATTACCGCCGCGTCGCACGACGTGTCGGGGCTCAGTATACGTCTTACGGTAAACACAAAGTCGTTAGCCTGTACCTTCGTGTTGTCGCTCCAGTACGTCTGACGGAGCGTTATGCGGAGCATATAGGTGTTCTTGGACGGATCCTTTGCATCCTCTTTCTTTATGTATTCATATTTTTTGCAAAGCGCCTTTTCGACCTTGCCGTCTTCCTTCATTCTGAAAAGGCCCTCGTATATAAGGCCGAGAAGCTCAACAGCCTCTGCGTTGGCGTTAAGCTTGGACAGGAAAACGCCGTTGCCGCTCGTATCGCCGTCATACTCCACGGTAGACGCGTTGGTATAAGCGTAAAGCGGGTCAAAATTACGTATCTCCGTATTGAAAAGATACATATTGACTATTGCGCCTTTATCATCCTCGTCACGCGCGCATGACGCAAATATCGCGACAACGGTCACAAGGCACAAAATCAAAGCGATAATTTTTTTCATTAAAGACCTCCAAACGGGAAAAAACCCGTAATTGATGATGCCATTCGGCTCTTTTACCACTATATTATATCATTAAAAAAAATATAATCAATACCGCAAACGTAAATTTTACATTTTTTTTATAATTTGCGATAATATTTGCGGTGATTATTGTATATTGTGCTTACCGGAAAAAGAAAAACGCCGCTAGGGAGAGGCTATATAAAGAAGAAACAAACCCACTCGGACACCTTTCAATTATAGAAAGTGTCATAGTGGGTTATCCTCTTTCAGCTCGTCTTAACCCTTCCGATATAGGAAAGGTTTTTATTATTCAG
>CADBSB010000013.1 GCA_902797235.1 uncultured Ruminococcus sp.
ATAGACGATTATTTCGGTCTCGAAACTCTCAAGCTCATCGTCAACCAGCCCTTCGGCATCACCGAAACAACGGGCAAGTTCGACATAATATGCAGCGTCAAGGGCGGTGGCATATCCGGTCAGGCCGGCGCTATACGTCACGGCGTGGCAAGAGCTCTGCTCAAAGCCGATCCCGAATACCGTACGGCTCTCAAAAAGGCGGGTCTGCTCACTCGTGACCCGAGAATGAAAGAGAGAAAGAAATACGGTCTCAAAGGCGCCCGCCGCGCACCGCAGTTCTCCAAGAGATAATCAGTCTTATATCAAAAGCTCCGAGGTTTTCCCCGGGGCTTTTTTGCTTTTTGCGGCGTAAGCCGCGCGCGCGGGCGTACCCCCCTACGCGAACCCCCGCGCGACCATGTCACGCGGGGAACCCCTACCCGCCCCGCGCGCTGCCCCTCGGAGATAGCCGACGGGAGGGGAACAGGGGGTTTGGGGGTTCTCGGCGCAGCCGAGCAAGGGGTTCCCCGCCGCGAACCGGAGAGCGGCGGGGGTTCCCGTGAGGGGTGGGAAACCCCCAAATTCCGTCGGCTTCGCCGACACCTTAAAAATAATTTTTTATTTCTGCCATATTGACCGCGCTTACTGTCAATAATACAAAAAAACGGAGTTTGTATGGCAAAGATCATAATCGTAGGCGGCGGGGTCGCGGGGCTGTCCGCCGGGATATACGCGCTTATGGCGGGACACGAGGCGGTGATATACGAAAAGCACACGAAGACGGGCGGCAATCTGACGGGGTGGCAGCGCGGCAGCTACCACATCGACAACTGCATACACTGGCTGACCGGCACGAACGACAGGACGGAAACGTATAAAATGTGGCGGACGCTCGGCGTGCTTGAGGGCGGCATATACCGCCCGGGCTCGCTTTACACCTGCGAGCTTGACGGGGTTCGTCTGTCGCTCTGCCGCGGAATAGAAAACCTTGAAGCCGCGCTGATAAACGTCAGCCCCGCGGATATAAAACCGATACGCGGCTTTATCGGCGCGGTGCGCGCCGCGGCTGTCTTATGCGGGCTTGAAGACGGCGGAAAAGGCTGCGTTTTAAAGCTGATAAAATACTACAAAATGACCGCGGGCGAGCTTGCCGCGGAATTTTCGCATCCGCTCATACGTATGTTTTTATCGTCGTTTTTAACGGAGGATTTCGGCAGTCTCGGGCTCATTTTCGTTTTTGCGTGTTTTTGTTACGGAAACGCTGATCTGCCGCGCGGCGGCTCACAAAAGGCGGCGGAGCGTATGACTGAGAAGTTTTTGTCTCTCGGCGGGCAGCTTTACACCGGCGTAGGTGCGTCAAAGCTTTTATTCCGAAAGAATATCGCTGAAAGGGTGCGTTTGACGAACGGGAAAGAGGATGACGCGGACTTTTTCATCCTCACCGCCGACCCCGATCCTTCGTACAAAAGGCTGACCGGCAGAAAGCTCCCGTCGGCGCTCTATAAGATGAAAAAGAACGGCAGACTGCGCCGTTTTTCAAGCGTTCACTGCGCGTTTTCGTGCCCCTTGCCGCTTGACTTTGAAAGCGATTTCATATTTGAAATGACGGCGGACGCGCAAAAATCGCTCGGCACAAAATATCTTGCCCTCCGCCAGTTCAGCCACGAAAGCTCGTACGCGCCGGAGGGCGAAACGGTTTTGCAATCGTTCTTTTTCTGCCGCGAGCCGCGCTGCCGACAGATGATCGCTTTATCCGAAAACAAAGCGGAATATAAGAAAACAAAGGAGAATATCGCGCGCACGGTGCAAAATCAGATAATAACGAGATTTCCTTCATTATCCGGAAAATTGAAGCTCCTCGACGTCTGGACGCCCGCGACGTACAAGAAATTCACCGGCGCGGGCTGCGGGACGTATATGTCATACGCGTTTTCCTCCCGCTATCTGCCGCGTCTCTGCGGCAACAGAGCGGACGGCTTGAAAAACGTGATCCTCGCCACGCAGTGGCAGCAGGCGCCGGGCGGTCTGCCCACCGCGGCGAACGCCGGAAGAGCTGCGGCGGAGACGGCTGACCGTCTTTCAAAGCGACGTTAGTCCTTATTTTATATATTCAAAAAATATTTACACGCCGTTTGATTCTCTTTTGAAAATAAAGTTGAAAAAAGACCGTGTCAATTCTATAATGGTCTCAAAATAAGCCAAAAAAAACACAGTATTTTTTTGATTGAGGTTTTGGGAGGTTGTCATGGAAGAGACCAAGCCGCTGATCAACAAAGCAATGCCGGATGACGCCCGAGGGTGGGCTGAAAATCAGCTTTGCGACGGTGAAAAGGTGCTTTTCGCCGTCGTCGGAGACTTATCGCTTTTTGAAAAATACGCCGTATCCACGCTTTTGATAACAAGCCGCCGGGCTGTGATCGTTGATGAAAATCACGATAACGGCTTCTTTTCGGCGGCTTTTTCCGATATTGAAAAAGTATCGGTCAAGCGTATGTACGGCAACGCCAGAATGAATTTCACTATGAAGAGCGGAGAAGAGGTCACCGTCTTCCGCTACACGTACGCCGTCGCCGAGCTTTGCGACGTCGCCGCCGCATATATTGAGGCGATAGGCAGAGGAGAGGATGAGACGGAACAGCTTGAAATAGTAAAAGCCGCGTACGAGAAGAAAATGCGCGTCTGCCCCAAATGCGGGCGCACGCTCATCCGTCCCGGTGCGGAGTGCATCAAATGCCAGTCAAAGGGCAAGATAGTGTCAAAGCTGTTCAAGTACGTAAAGCCGCAGGGAGTTCTGCTCATCTTCGCGCTCATAATGTCGATGTGCAGTACGGCGCTGGCGCTTCTGCCGCCGTCCTTGACGCAGCGCCTCGTTGACGACGTTCTGCCGAACGGCAAGCAGAACGACCTTATAACGATCGTTTTGCTGCTGCTCGGCTCCTACATACTCGGCACGCTTTTAAACGGCTTCCGCGGATATATGCTCCGCATAGCCGGCGACAGGATAGTGCGGTACATGAGAAACGACGTGTACGAAAAAGCGCAGCATTTGCCGATGAAATTCTATGACAAGACCTCAACGGGCTCGGTCATAAACAGAATTTCCGGCGATACGAACAACCTGCAGGCGTTTGCGCTTCGTATCTCGCAGGAGATAATCGTTCAGCTTTTCATGCTCGTCGGCATTATAATCATAATGTTTTTAAAGGATTGGAAGCTGTCGTTATTAGCGCTGTGCCCCGTGCCGATAGTGGTGCTCGGCGCCAAATATTTCAGCCGCAAAATCGCGCCGTTTTACAGGCGCATATGGAAGCGCTGGGCGGCGGTCTCTTCCGTTCTTACGGACACCATACCTTGCGTTCGCGTCGTCAAATCGTTCGCGGGAGAAGAGAGAGCGACCGAGAAATTCAAGAAGTACAACGACGAATGGTACAAGGTCGACACGAGCTCCGCAAAGATAACGAACGCCTTTCCCGCGCTCGTCAGCTTTGTCGTGACGTGCGGCTCGCTCCTTATCTGGGGCGTCGGAGGCACGTGGGCGATAAAGGGCATAGGCGGTCTCACCCCCGGTCTTCTCGTCGCGTTTTTGAGCTACGTTTCGATGTTCTACGGACCGGTAAACTTCTTCGCGTACCTGTCCGACAGCTACCAGGGCGCGCTCGCGTCGGCTGAGCGCGTGCTCGACATACTCGACGCGGAACCCGAACCCGATTTCGGCAAAGGCAACTGCCCCGAAAAGATCAAGGGCAAGATCGAATTCAGAAACGTCAATTTCAGCTTTGACCGCGCGAAAAAAACGCTGTCCGACATAAATCTGACGATAGAGCCCGGCGATATCGTCGGTATAGTCGGAACGACCGGCTCGGGCAAATCCACCATGATAAACCTGCTCATGCGGTTTTACGACAACTACGAGGGCGAGATACTGCTCGACGGTCAGAACATCAAGGACATAGACATGGGCTATTACAGAAGCAAGATCGGCTACGTCCAGCAGGAGCCGATGATGTTCTCCGACACTATTTTCAACAACATCGCATACGGCGTGCCCGACGCGCACGTTGAGCAGGTAATAAACGCCGCGGACGTCGCAAACGCGCACGATTTCATAATTTTACAGCCGGACGGCTACGATTCCATGCTCGGCGAGCGCGGCGTGGGTCTGTCGGGCGGCGAGCGGCAGAGGATATCCATCGCTCGCGCGGTGCTCAAAAACCCGAGCATACTGGTGTTTGACGAGGCGACGGCGTCCGTCGACTCCGAGACGGAAAACCAGATACAGGAAGCGATAGAGCGGCTTATCTACGGCAGGACCACGCTTATGATAGCGCACCGATTGTCAACGCTACGCAAGGCGAATAAGATCGTCGTCGTGGATAAAGGGCGTATAATAGAATGCGGATCGCACGACGAGCTTATGGCGCTGAAAGGTAAATTTTACAGGCTGATACAGATACAGTCCATGTCGGAGCAGGTAAGCAAGCAGAAATCCGAAGAGAATTTTGAGTGAGGTAGATTATGGCGGAAAGATTATATATAAACGCCGATGAGGCGAAAATAACGTACCGCGGATTTGCCCGCGTGGACGTTTTGATGTATGACGGCAGAGTATTTGAAGACCTTGAGCCGCGGCGCCTTTTCCCGCTCTCCGGTCTTACCAAATACATAACGCTGCTCGACAAGGATTTGAAAGAGGTGGCGATGATACGCGACCTTGAAACGCTGATCCCCGAGTCAAGAGAGGCGATAGAAAAGTGCCTTGACGAGTATTATATGATACCGAAGATAACGGAGATACTCGAGCGGACGGAGAAAAACGGACTTTTGAAATACAAGGTAAACACAAATTACGGCATAAGATCGTTTGATATAAGGAACAGGCATTCGGATATAAAAAATCTGTACGACGGCCGCGTCCTGTTCCGCGACAGCGACGACAACAGATACGAGATACCCGATATAATGAAGCTCGACAAAAAGAGCTGGCTTAAAATAAATATGGATCTGTAAAGGAGATAAATATATGAAACTTGTTTTAGCGGTAGTACCGAACGACGACAGCGTGAACGCGACCTCGGCTCTGACGAAAGAGGGCTTTTTCGTAACAAAATTATCAACGACCGGCGGATTTTTAATGGTCGGCAACACGACGCTTTTGATAGGCACGGAGGCGGAGCGCGTGGGTGAGATAAAGAAGATCTTAAAGGATCAGTGCAGCAGCAGAAAGCAGGTGGCGCCGTCCTCAAGCTCTTTCGGGCGCGGGCTGTCAAACCACGGCGTAGCCGAGGAAACGACCGTCGGCGGCGCGACGATATTCGTCTTGAACGTAGAATCTTACGAAAAGATATGAAAAAAGGAGGAAAGACCTCCTTTTTTCAGTTATATTCGCCTGCGGCGAGTTATTTTTGACTTGCGTCAAGTATATTCGGCTTCGCCGAGTTATATGCGCTGCGCGGATAATGTGATCAGGCGCCGAAAAACAGGGTGTTGCCGGCTGTGAGGGTAAAGGGGTCGGCGGTGTCGTACGGCTTCAAGAACGATTCGGTTGTGCCGTCGTATTCGTAGAGGATCACCGGGTCGACTGACGTATCGACGGTCTGATCCGGGTCGGCGAGCCTGTCACCAAGCGACGATACGAGGGCTTCGACAGGCACATACTCCTTTTGTTTCAGCATCGTCGTTCTGTCTTTCGTACCGTCCGTATACGTAAACGATACCGATTTGCCGGTCACCGTGTACGCGTATGGGAAAGCCGCGTCGGGCTTATACGCCGTATAGTATAATTCTATCTGACTTGCAAATGCCTCGTACGAATACTCACCGTTATTCGAGGCGCCCGAATATTCACAGAAGCAGAACAGCTCTATCGCGTTATTTACCTTGCGCCTCGCATCTATCCTTATCCGCGCGCCGTCGGGGAAAGTGCAGTACGATGCGTTTACGAGCGCGTTACCGTCGTCCTTTGCGGGCACGTAAAAGTCCACGCGTACCCTTCCGGGATTTTTTTCATTTTGGTCGGCTAAAGTTACCGTGAAGAACGCGCCGTCGGAGAACGGTATTTCATATCTTGTACCGTCCGGGTTTATCGGCTCCTTCTTTTCTTCATCGTAGTATTTATCTTTAATCTCGATCGTCTTTTTTACGTGATCGATCGTGGCGGAGCCGCCCGCGAAATCAGACAGAAAATCGTTTAATACACCGAGATCCGAATACGTTTTTTTGTCCTTGACGTAAAACGTCATAAAAAGCGTTGATTTATCTTTAAACCAGTTTCCTTCTATACCGTCGCCGGTCAATTCATAATAGGGAGGCTTGAACTGATAGGATTTTCCGTCATAGCTTATGTAGACGATCGAGCCGAAATCCTTTACTTCACAATGACCTAAACAGTTCAATACCGTACCAAACGGTATCGTTACCTCTCCGTCGCCGCTTACGTCAAAGCTGACCGAATCGACCTTATTGCCGTTTATATAAAGCTTGTAGCCGTTTTTGTTGAATTTGGAGGGGCTTTCGTTTAATACCGGTATGTGACGCGTGTCCTCGTCATAGTAGGCGTCTTTGGCGACAACGGTCTTTTTTTCTTTGTCGACCTTTAATGCGCCGTCCGCGAATTCGGAGAGGAACGCGTTTATGGTCTCGCCGTCGGCGTAAAGTATGCCGTCAGCAATATACAACATTGTTTGCTTGTTTTCAAGCCAGTTGCCGCTGTAATGATTTCCCGTCATTATCCGTTCTTTGATTTTCAGTGTAAATTCGTCGTCCTCGTATTTCAGAATTACGGTATTATCGTCGATTATCTCCAAGGAGCCGGGCTCCAGAAACGCTACAATAAACGAAAGCGGTAAAACCGTGCTGCCGTCCGCGTACACGCCGTAATAGGTGATTTTTGAAAGATCTATATGATTTACAAGCAGCTTATACCCGTTTTTATCTTCCGGCGAGGGCGGGATACCGTCCGACGGATCGGGCTTTTCCGTGTCCGCAGTCGTATGCGGCGCGGTGGTCTCCGGCGCCGTCGTCTCGGGTACCGTCGTCTCGGGTGTTGTCGTCTCGGGGACGGTAGTTTCGGGAACTGTTGTTTCAGGTGTCGTCGTTTCGAGCTCGGTCGTTTCATCTTGTGTCGTTTCGGGCTCCGTCACCGCTTCCGGGGTCGTATCGGGTGAAGAAGTGTCCGCCGGTACGGTAACGGCGTTATCCGTTTCGGTCACGAAGCCTGTATCGTCCGGCAAAGTGTCCGTTACTTCTGTATTTGCGGTTACGGGGGGCGGTGAGACCGGGCTTTTGCCGAGCTGTAAGCAGAGGAAATACGTTCCGCCGCCGACTATCGCCGCGGTAAGGAACGCCGCGGCAAGCTGTACGCCCGGGGAGGAGAAGAAAGAGGTCTTGCCGGAGCCTGCCCCGGCTTTCGCGTCAGCCGCGGCAACGGCGCCGGAATATCGGACGCTTTTGCGCAGAGCGGCCGCCTGCTCTGATATTTTATTTTCAAAATCCGGAATATTATCTTTTTTCATTATAACTTTCCCTCTTTTCCGTACTGTTCGCGCAGCTTTTCAAGCAGTCTGTAATACTTTGCCTTTACCGTGTTTTCGGGCTTTTTCAGTATCCTCGCCGTTTCCGCTATCGTGTAATCGTAGAAGAAACGCAGGGAGAGGATGCGCCTGCCCTCGTCGTCGGTTTTGAAGCGCGATATGATATCGAAAAACTCCATGCCGCCGGTATCCATATCCTCGCCGAAGCTGTCTTTAAGTTCGTCTATATCCGCGTATACACGCGATTTTCGCCTTATGTGCTTCGCCTCGTTTAACGCAATCTGCAGAAGCCAGCCGTCAAAACGGTCGGGGTCTCGCAGATCGCCTATACGCTCCCACGCCGTGCAGACGGCGTCGGCAACGGCGTCCTCCGCGTCCTGCGCGTTCCTTGTGACGGAGAGGGCGGATAAGTAAAGATTTTTTTCACACGCGCCGACACGCGCGGCAAATTCATCCTTTGTCATTTTCTGTCCTTTCGGAAAAATGTTTTTGCCTGTTCGTTATATAAGAGTAAAAAGAGGGTACAAAAAGTTGCATTAAAATTGTGAATTTTGAAAAAATAATAAAAATTTGCCGTAAGTACGACAAATTTTGCAGGGGGCGGCGCATTTGACAAGCTTTATGCCGAGGCGGGTCGTCGATAGGGGTTCCCCGTTGCGAACTGGAGAGCAACGGGGGTTCACGTAGCCGACCTCTACGGATAAAGGGGGAAGGTTTAAAATATAATCGTCCTCACCCAGACCATATATTCGCGCGTGAGGTTCTGGATGATCCTCATCGGGCTTTTCATATGCGCGGGAGAGGCGGAGACGTCGTAATCCCGCTCTTTGAAGAGGCGCAGGATACGCTTTATATGGAAGTCATTTGAGACGGCGGTGATCTTTTTGTCCTCCCGGCCGCGCTCTTTTATTATATTCATTGAAAATTCTATATTTTCCCTTGTTGACGTGGACCTGTCTTCGAGTATCAGTCTGTCGGCGGATATGCCTTTGCCTTCAAGATACGCGCGCATGGATTCCGCCTCGGATACCGTCTCATCCTCGCCCTGACCGCCCGAAAGTATCGCGACGGCGCCGGGATTGTTTTCAAGCATCTCATACGCCTTATCGAGCCGGTTTTGAAGCGCGTAGGACGGCGTATAGCCGAAGGTCTTGCACCCGAAAACGATAATGACGTCCGCCGTGTCCGAGCTTTCTACGGGCGACATGACGTAAAAGGAGAACGCGAAAAACGATACGGAATAAACAAGTCCGATCGAAATATATATCCATTTTAAAATTTCATAAAGCACGGGAAAATGCTCCGTCGCGAACCTGCCGAAAAACAGGCAGAAAAGAAACGGCAAAGTGACGCATAAAAGCACAATCGGCGCAAAGGGCAGGGAATTGTGGCGGCTTATAATAAGAAACGTCAGATAGTTGACGAACGCCACGCCCGCGCCGAGCATAGTTAAGATGAACTGTACGTTCGTCATTTCTTTTTCAAAACCTCTTTTGCCTCGGCGTCGGTCATGCCCTCGTATAAGGTCAGGTGCGTCAGCGCTTTTTCATATAGGGGCTTGCCTAAAAATATATAAAATTCCTCTCCCTTGTCGCCGTATTTGCGCTTGATCGCCTCAACGTCGGTCACCTTTGCAAAAGACGGCGCGCATTTATATATCTCCGACAGCGCCATAAGTCTGTTTTCAGCCTTGCTCTCCGTGAATTTTTTATCGCCTTCAAGGTTGGAAAACGCCTCGGCGAGCGTGGAGGCGGCGCCTTCGTCGGAGCACGTCAGAACGAAGGCGAATCTGTAAAGATCGTCGCCGTAGCTGTCTACAAGCATTTTAACGTTTTCATTTTGAATAACCATCGGTTTCCTCCTTCAACACGTCGGAACATTCGATTATCAGCCCGTACCCGTCGTAGCTCATTTCATATACGGCGTAATAAGGCGCGTTTCCGCCGATTATCCTTTGCCATTCCGTTTTATTTTCATATACGGTTCTTATAAAACCGCCTTTGTAGTAATATTCTTTTCTTTTGCCGTAGTTTATAAAAAACATCGGCTCGTTATAAATATACGCGCAAACGTAAACCTTGTCGTTATCGTATTTCACGTCATATATCGGAGCGGTGGCTCTGTTCCGCAGATACTGTGCGTACATATACGCGCCGAGCGGAAGGCCGGACGGCGTCATCTCAAACGGGTCTGTTTCCGTCGCGTCGCTGTCGATATATCTGAAATCCCCGGCGCCGATATATAAAAGCGTGCCGTTATCCGATATTACCGTTATGCGGAATTCCGGCGTAAACGTATTGAAATAATACACGCGGCCGTCAGAGATATACGCGCACGTTACGCCGTTTGCGTCGAACATATATTTATCCGACGCCTCGTATACAAAAACAGTCGATTTATCATAGGTGTTTCCGCCTATAACGGTCTTTTCCTTGTCGGATATACCGGTCAGGCGCATTTTTTTGCCTACCGTGAACGCCGGGTAAAAGTCCGTGGTATCTATATATTTTATCGCCGGCGTTTTTAACCCGAGCTTGTAAAGCAGGTAATTGTCACATTCATATTCGTTTGAAAAAGGCGCGGTGTATACCGAATACGGCGTGATCGGATTTTGTAAAACAAATTCGCGTATCTGTATATACGGTATATCGACCTCCGCAAGGTACGTTGGTATTTCCGTCTGTTCCGTGAAATACAGCTCCTCGCTTAATTCGTCAATCTTTTCGGGGCCGCTGATCTCGTTTCCCGCTATCGTCACTTTAAACAGCGTCAGAGCGTTCAAGGCGGATTTATTGCTGAAATACGGCTTGTCGCAGGCGTACGGGCTGTAGTAAGGATATATCGGCTCGCCCGTTATATAATCGCAGATCTTACCGTTGTCGTTATCCCCGCCGATAAGAGGATAAAGTGCGGACGATAAAGGCGACAACGTGTCATAATTCGTTATTTGCTTTGTTATCGCCGAGCCGATCACGGTCTTCTGCCCCTGATCGTCCTCATAAACGTACTCGGGGAAAAACCATTGCAGATCGTATGCGTTTATTATCGTGCAGAGCTCTGAATTGCTTATTAAGCCGGAGCCGCGGCAGTCCGGTACGGAGTACGGAAATTCCGATAACGACGAGCCGCCCTTCAAAAGCGACGACGATCTTACAGAGCCATCAAACTTTATGAGATAACCGTTATAACTGAACTCGGCGCCCGTTATTATATCGGCGGGCCGAATGGAGTCTATCATCGATATCGGTGTGAATGATTCAAATCCCGTCGTCTGCATCCACGAGCCGGAGTAAGTAACCGGCTCTGAATCGTACTCGTCGGGGGAGACGACGCGGCAATCGTATATTACGGGGATACCGTTTTCGCATCTTACTTTATATATCGTGACCTTGACGGTGTTTAGTTTTTCCTTTTTGATCGTATAAGACTGTCCGTCATAATATCCGATCTCTTCACCCGTCTCATTATAAAGGAACGTTTCTTCCGGTATTTCCGTGGTGTAGACGGGCGCGGGCGTGCTGCTCGTCGCGGCGGGGTAAAGGAAAGTAAACGTTAAAAGATACTCAAACGTGCCGTGTACCGCGCCGAGCGATATTATCTCCGCTGTCGCCGCGGGTATGCCTTTTATGCTCATATACGACGATTTGAATTCCGCCTTTGCGGCGTTTCTGTCGTAATAATTGCCGTGTACCGTATGGTCGTACTTATCGTAGCCGGAGGGGACGCCGTCGTTTTTCGGGTCGAACAAAAACAGGTTTCCGTCGTATCCGGCAAACATCGTGCGGCAGAGCGAATCCGTCGTCATGTAATCAACATTGAAATATTTTGAGAGGTTCACGTGATCGCTTGCCGCTATGAATTCGCCGTCCGCAGTCATTTTCACGCGGGCTACGGTCTCGGCTAACAGATCGTATTCGTAAGAGCCGCTCATCGCCCAGCGCGGCAGCGATATATTTTCGGAATCGGAATACTCGACCGGAATAACGTCGTCGCCCGGAACGACGCCGGGGTCAATCGGGGTAAGCGAGCCCGTCGGACGCCTGTAAACCAGTATAAAGGTCAAAGCGACAGTAAGGACAAAGAATACTATCGAGCTCGTGACGAGGGCGAGGACGGCAAGCGTGCCGCGGCGCTTTTTTTGCTTTTTTTCCGCTTTGTCGCACAAAAGCCTTTCAGCGACAGCCGTCTCGGCCTGCCTTGTGAATATTACGTTGTTTAATTTAAGTGCGTATTCAAGCTTATCCAAAGCAAACCTCAATCATATAGAATAGGATCGGTCATATCGTACCGTATCACCCCGGTCTCGGCCGGCGGGATGTATCCGTTTATCACGCGCAAAGCGGCTTTTTCGCTGTCGTAGTAGATGATACACGTGAAGGTGTTCGCAATTGCGCTCGCGTCGCCGCTCCCGGACGTCCAGTGAGAGCCGCCCGCGTCCACGTATTTTACTATACCGTTGTCATAGTGATATGCCTTTTCGCCGTTTTCGACCACCGGGTATATCACATACGAAAGCTTTTCCACCGTGCACACGTCAAAGTAAGTTTCCAGATGGTTTTCGTATATTCTTATTACCGGCAGATATTCCATATACTCCTCGTTTTGCAGCGCGTCGAGAAGCGTGCCGAGCATAAGTCCGCATTCCGTCATTTTGTAATTCGGAGTGTATTCAAACTCAAACATATTATAGGCTGCGACGCCGTCGGGCGGACCCATGTATACGAATTCCCCGTCCCTCGATATGACGTACATACCCGTTTCAAAAATAGACGAGGTCGTGTCGAAAGGACAATAATCCCCGTCGACGACAAGGCCGGTCATCCTGCCGTATATATCTATACAGAAGAAGCTTGAGAGCTCATAGACGATGAATAAATCGTATTTGCAGTTATCTTCCTCCGAATACGTTTCGGCGTCGTGGTATCCGTACATTTCGCGCATGTTCACGTTGTATCTCGGCAGGGCACCGTACTCGGTCACGAGCTTGCCCGGAACGGCGGGCGTGACGTTAAGGCTTTCAAGCAGCTCGCTGCCGAGATAACCGGGTCTTAAAGCGCTGTCAACGTACGGCAACAGCCACATGGACAGGGGCTTTGTCGTGCCGGGCGTCACGTAGCCGTAATTTCCGGCGTTTACAAGGTACGGGTAAATAAAGGTCTGCGCGTCGTCTCTCAGCTTCCATCCTTGTTTTATGAAATTATTTATCACGTATTCCGCGCTTACCGGCTCGCACGTCAGAGCACCGTTCACGTTTGATATTTTAAGAAGCGTCAGCTCGTCAAACGAGCTCTTGCTTGCAAAATACGGTCTGTCGTACTTTGAGCCGTTATAATAAACGGGCTTTCTTTCCCTCGTGTAAAAATCCGCGAACGTAACGCCTTTTTCCGTACTTATAAGCCTCATGGCGGAAGACGATTCGATGTTTTTGAAGATCAACGGATCCTCGCGGTCAAGCGCTATCGCCGCGCCGATTATCACCTTTGAATAAGGCATTTCGGACCGGTACATCGGTATGAACCATTGGAGATTGAAGGAATTGATTATCTCCGTAACTTCCGAGCGTGAAACGGACGACGTCCCGTCGATCCCCGTCGGTGCGGAGTAGATGAACGAGATGCCGGAGGCGGGCGGGGACATATCGTTTTTCATCGCGTTCGTATCGCTTGTAAAACAGACGGCGGTGTTCCCGGTAAACGAGAGCGTGGCGGACGTCAGCACGGTTTTATACTCCGGAAGAGTGTTGTGCGCAAAAACGAGGCCGAACGGGGTAATACCAAGGATGTCCTCCGTGTTTGTATCGCGTGCGTCCTTCAATTCGTCTTTTTCAACGGTCTTACGACCGTATATCACGGGTATACCGTTTTCAAATCTGATTTTATATATGCTCGCGTGAAGCGACCCGAGCCTTGATTTTTTGATTTTCAGCTCGCCGTTCTGAAACCTGCCTATTGCTTCGCCGACGGAGTTGTAAATTACGGAATTCGCGGAATCAAGCATTGAAGAGCTGAGTATGGGATCTATGTGGGCTTCGACGTAGTAGGTGAACGTCAGAAGGTACTCAAACGTGCCGTACTTTGCCGTTAACGCTATGCACTCCCTTTGATATATGCCGCTGTTTCTCCCATCGTACGCCTTTTTTATGTCGGACAAAAGCGCCCTCATTTCATCCGAGCAGTCTTCCGGCATGGAACGCAGCGGATTGTATATGATAATACTGTTCAGATCGGATAAAAACGACGTGACCGTAAGGCACAGATCGCCGTGCGACAGATCGGTCGTGTTGAAATACTGATACATCGCGGATATGTCCTCGGAAACGCCGATCTCGGTGCCGTTGATCTTAACAAGCTGCGTGACGTCTTTGAAAAATCCGTAATCTCTGTCGTTCTGATAAAGCGGCGTTATATATACGTAATCGTCGACGACCGGCGGATCGATTTTGGGCCCCGTCGTTTCGTCCGCGGGGAGCGTCGCTGGGAGTAAGGGCGTTATATCTGTTTGCGTTCCGCGGAGCTTTGACACGACAACGACGCCGGCGATCAGCAACAGGACCGCGGCGAAAACGGCGCCGAATATCACGGCGCGTTTTTTCAGCTTTCTTTTTGAAGCGTCCGCGTACGCGGTCTTCAGCTTTTTGCTGATAACCTCGCACGCATCGTCGGTCATATGAATATTTGTAAGCTTTAAGGAATATCTGATCTTATTATCCACGAAATTCACCTCAGGTGATAATTTTCTATCATAATTATATCGCAAAATTATATAAATGTAAAGGGCAAAATGTAAATACGTGACATTATATGACAATAAAGTTATTCATATTATGGTAAAATGCGGCGTAAAGGGAGGCGATATAAAGTGTTCGGTATAAATACGAAGCAGAAGATACAGGCAAAAAGACTGCTTGAATACGAGGCGGAGCTGAAAGAGTACGAAAAGGAGCTTAAAAAGCAGGACGATACGAGCAGGATCCATATGCTCAATCCCTCGCGCATATGCCCGAACCCCAACCAGCCGAGAAAGGTATTCGACGAGGAGGAGCTGTCGGGTCTGGCGGAGAGCATAAGGCGGTACGGCATAATACAGCCGCTCACCGTGCGCAGGATGTCTGACGAAAACTCGCCGTTCGGCGGGCTTTACGAGCTTATAGCGGGCGAAAGACGTCTCCGCGCGGCGAGGATGCTCGATCTGCCGTACGTTCCGTGTATCATAATAGACGCGGACAGGGAACAGTCCGCCATGCTCGCCCTCGTTGAAAACATACAGCGCCACGGGCTCGGATACTTCGAGGAGGCGGAGGCGATAGATCAGTTAATGCGGCGATACGGCATAAAACAACAGGAGATAGCCGGTATGCTGTCCGTCAGCCAGTCGTACGTGGCGAACAAGCTGAGACTGCTGAAGCTTGACGCGGACGAGAGGGAAACGGCGCTGAGCGGCGGCTTGACCGAGCGCCACGTCCGCGCCGCGCTGAAAGCGCCGACACCCGATATGCGTAAAAAAATACTGCAAACCGCCGCTTGCAGAGGATTGAACGTAAGACAGACGGAGCAGTACGTTATTGAGCTTTTATCACAGGACAAGCCCGTTCAAACCCAGGGGAAAATAGTGATAAAGGACATACGCATATTTTTGAACACGATAGATAAAGCCGTAAGCATAGTAAGGCAGGCGGGCATACCGATTGAAAGCACGCGCAACGACGGAGACGGGATGATAGAGGTGAGGATAAAGGTGCCGGGCGGGGGAAGAAAATGAAGACGCTTCGCTAATGAAGACGCTACGCTAATGAAGACGCTACGCTAATGAAGACGCTACGCTGATGAAGGCGCTACGCTGATGAAGACGCTACGCTGATGAAGACGCTACGCTGATGAAGACGCTGCGCTGATGAAGAATTAAACGCGGGCGTCTTCATTTTAATACCTTATCAGCACGTATACCGCCGACTTGCCGGCGGGGAGGTCGACCTGTAAGAACTTATTCAAAAGGTTTGTTTTGTATCCTTCGATATCCGGGTATGACTTTATTATTTCAGGCTCGCCGGTCAGGTATTTCGCCAGGTATATCTGCTTACGCGAAGGCTCGTCCGAATTGTTCCAGACGGCGAGCATGAGGACGCGGTCCTTTTTGTCGTTCAAGCCGAAGCATTCGGTGCCGTTCGTATCTATATCGAACGTGCCGGCGGGATAAACGGGGACGGAGCTTGCGATATATCCGCGCGTTTGTTTATAAATATCCGCCGCTTCCTTTATAAGCGACATATTGAATTCGTCCGCGCACTCTATCCTGCCGGATAAGTACATAAGCCCCATAAGTCCCGTGACCATGCAGTAGGACGTTACCTTTCCGTCCTTGAATCTGTCCGCAAATTCCTTTGTCGGCACAAAGCTCTCGCGGAAGTCTATTTTCGTCGGGTACGGGTACGCCCATATGCCGCATCTTTCGGGCGGGATGCAGGCGTTCGTGCCCGATACTATCGACGGCAGTCTGAAATAATCCTCCTGGTCGGAGACGGACTGTAAATGAAAGTGTGACAGCGTTTCCATATCTGCGCGCATGGCGCCGGAGCCGCAGTTTTCTATTATAAGATCGGGAAATCCGGCTCTTAAATCATCTATAAAATCATAAAACGCCCTTGTGTGCTCGTGAAGCGACGCGGCGCCGTCCGGGTCCACACCCGCGCCCGTGTTTGCGTTATAGTCGTTTTTTATGTACCTTACGCCCATATCGTACAGGCGTTTGACGCGTGCGCGTATATGCGCGCGCA
Organism: uncultured Ruminococcus sp.; assembly: GCA_902797235.1. Classification (GTDB taxonomy): domain Bacteria; phylum Bacillota; class Clostridia; order Oscillospirales; family CAG-272; genus UBA1248. The sequence continues at coordinate 16,279 of CADBSB010000013.1, forward strand.
CGCCCGCCTGCCTGAAATCGAACATGAGCCGTCCGCCGCCGACGGGGTTTCCTCTGCGGTATAACAGATATTCGGGGTGTTCCTTTATTATCTCAGCGTTGACGCCGACGGATTCGAATTCAAACCAGATACCCGGCTTCATACCGCGGGAATAAACGTAATCGAATATGCTTTTTAGGCCTCCGTCGCCGAAAAGACTGTCGTCGACATCCCACATTCCGAGGTCCTTTGATTCGTCCTTGTTGACGGAGTACCAGCCCGCGTCCATAACGTAATATTCACAGCCGGCCTCCGCCGCCGCGTCTATCAGCGGCAGGCTTTTTTCTTTTGTCGGCAGCGCCCAGAGCGCGTTCATATAGTCGTTATAGCAGAGCGGGGGAACGGAGTTTTCAAACGGCGTTTTCATATATTCGCGCCGCGCCGCCGTCAACTCCGCCAGAGCCTCTTCAAATCCGCCGTCGACGCAGCCGGTGACGGAATAACAAGTCGTTACGCTCTCGCCTTTGTTAAGCTCCGCGTGCCAGCCGTCGTTTTTCTCAAAGCAGTCCGTCGTCATAATAACGAGCTCCGTATCGTCGCGGTAACCGCGTATGCAGACCTCGATAAACCAGCCGTGACCGCAGTCGATCTCGGCGTACCACGATTTGTTAAGCTCCGTGTCGACGATTATGACGACCGGCTCGTGATGACAAGTGCTCCAGCTGCTCTGCGATGCGAGCCTGAAGGACGACTGAGAGCCGTGATTGTACGTTTTATAAAGTCCGAGCGTTTCGGCAGACGCGCTGCGCCACTGCGCCTCGCCCGTCCAGCAGCTGTACGTGTAGTATATATCGAATCTGTCGGCCTTCCACGGCTTTGAGCCGCCCTTGCCGATGCCCGTGACGTAAGCGGAGCTCAACAGCTCTACCGACAGCGGCTTGTCGCCTTTGTTCTCGATTACCGTCCTCTGCCGCACCGCGCCGCAGCTTTCAAAGCCGCTGTATTCGCACCTTACGACCGCGTTTTTTGTCTTCAATTTATATGCTCCGTCGTCTTTAACGGTACAGCCGTCGAAATTGCCTGAGCCCGAGTGATAATAACAGTTATCCTCCGCGTCAAGCGAGGTATAAAAGCATGGCTTGAATTCCTTATACATAACGCACCTCAAATATCTTTTTTACCATTCTATCACCTTTTCGCGCCCGTGTCAAGAGTGTGTTTTCCGCCGTCGAACAGGAAAAATGAATTTTTGACCGGGAGTCCGTCTAAAAGCGTCTGCTTTTTCACGTTTTCGGCGGTTATGACGTATTCGGTGTTACGGCGTTTCACGGTAAGCGTGAAGCGCGTGAAATCGGAGCAGAAGGACGGGTCTATCTCAAAGCCGCCGTCGTGCTCGTTATAGCCTAAAAGGTATTCGAGGACCGTGGTGAAATACCAGCCCGCGGAGCCGGTGTACCACGGCCAGCCGCCGCGGCCGTAAAGGCCGTCCGCCGTGTAAACGTCGCCGCAGAGAACGTACGGCTCACGCCCGTATTTTATGAAATCCTCTTTTGTTGTACAGTGATTTACCGGGTTTATCGCCTTTAACAATTCATACCCTCTGTGCGGCTGTTTCGAGTTGAAGAACGCGGCGGCCGCCCATACCGCGCCGTGCGTGTACTGACCGCCGTTTTCGCGTATTCCGCCGGGGTACGAGGTAATATATCCAATACCGTCACGCTGACCGAAAGGCGGCGTAAACAGCTTTACTATCCCGTTTTTTGCGTCGTAAAGCTTATTATAAACAGCGTCAAGAGATGAGGAAACGCGCTTTTCGTCAAGCCCGCAGAAGGAAGCGAAAGCCTGCGGTAAAATATCGATCTCACAAGCGTTGCCGCCCGTTTTTCCTATCGCCTCTCCGTTGTCGAGAAAGCCTCTTAAATAATGCTCGCCGTCAAAGCCGTGCGCCTCGACCGCCTGTTTCAGCCTTGATGAGAGCTCATCGAATTTTGTTCCGTCAACGCCTTTGAGAGAGCAGAGATACGACAGCCTTGAAAGCGTCAGCGCGGCGAAAAGCGTCAGCCATACGCTTTCGCCCCTGCCCTTTATACCCGCCTCGTTCATGCCGTCGTTCCAGTCGCCGCCGCCCATAAGGCAAAGCCCGTGCTCGCCCGTTTTTATGCGCGACGCGGCTTTTATACAATGCTCCAATACCGTGCCCTTCACATCGGAATAAACGGCTTTTTCGTACCTGTCGCGCTCGCCGTCGTGAAGCGGAGCGGAGACTGAATAACGCGTTTGTATATCGAGTATTTTCGTATCGTTCGTCAGCACGACGTACCTGTAAACGGCGTAGGGGAGCCACAGCATATCGTCGGAACAGCGGCTTCTGATACCCGTGTCCGTCACGGGGTGGAACCAGTGCATCACGTCGCCCTCTTCGTACTGGCGGCAGGCGCAGCGCAGTATCGTCGCCTTTGCCGTAAGACTGTCGCCGTATACGGTGCAGAGGCAGTCCTGAAGCTGATCGCGGAAGCCGAACGCGCCGCCGTTCTGACACGGTCCGCACCGCGCGAGCTGGCGGCAGACGTACGCCTGATACCGTGAATATAAATTGAACGTCAGATCAAGCGCAAAATCGCCCGAATGAAGCGTGAACGGGGACAAAAACGCCTCCGTCTTCCTCGCGTATCGCGCGGCTGCGCCGTACGCGTTTTCCGCCGCATAACCGACCGCCGTGTGAGAGCTTGCGGCGCCTGCGACGAACGTGCTTTCATCCTTGTGGAGCCGCTTTATTTCAAGCGTTCTGCCGTCAAAGCCGAACGCCGCGTCCTTGCAGTAAACGAAGAACGAGGCGCGCCGGACGTCGTAGGAATTCGTAACGTACGCCGTATCGGCGGAGGAAGCGTACCGCAAAGAACCGTTTTTGTATTCCGCGCCGATAACGGGCAGCTCACACAGCAATAGCTGTCCTTCAAGCTTTGTTTTGACCGTTATCACCTTGTACGGCATCTTGCTGTCCACCGCGGCGGTCACGGTGTAATCCTTTCCGTCGAGCTCGCCGCGCCATTCGGCGTATGACGGATAAAAACGGCATTCCGTACTGTAAGAAAACAGCTCGTAAGTCCTGTCGCCGGCCGTAAAATACAGCTTTTCAGACGCGCCGTCGGGCGAGGTGTCGTAATCCGTCAGGGTGGTCATTCTGCTGTTTTCAAACCAGCAGAAGCCGCCGCTCCTGTCGCTTACGAGCGCGCCGAAAACGTGATTTGCGTATATGAAGTGCATCGGGTTATACGTCATACCGCACGGCATGACGGCGCAGTTTTCAATAAAACACGGTATTTTGTCTGACACCGCGCGTCTCGGTTCGCATTTAATTTTTTGCGGAATATAAGGCGGCGTGCCGGTCTTTTCGTCCTTTGTTATCATATAGACCGAAACGTCGGAGAACACCGCTTTTTCCGTCTCGTCAACGTATGCGAAATGAACGCGGGAGCCGATAAGCGCGGAAAGACCGCACGCGCCGGCTATACGGTACAGCTCTTGCTTTTTTCTGTTGTAATATCCGTCGTCGTTATCGTACAAAATCACCGTGTCGGCTTCAATTCCGCAGATAAGGAGGCGCACCGCCGCCTGCGCGTACGCGGGGAAAACGGAGCGGAGCTGAGCCATATTGTCGTCACCCGTGAAGTCGAGGAGTATTATCGGCCGGTCGCCCGATATGCCGTGCTTATACAGTATTTCCCTGTAAGATAAAGCGCACCGCGCTTGTGCGATTTTCGGTGACGGGCGCATGATGCAGCGTAAAATTTTGCAAAAAACCGCCTGATCCACGGGCGGCAAAACCGCGCCGGCGTCGCCTTTTTCCTCGCGTACCGCGCCGTAAACCGCCGCGTCGGCTTCCGCTCTCGTCCTTCCCGTGCCGATATAAAAGCAAACGTTATCCTCGTCCGTTTTCGCGGCAAAACGCGGATATATAGAGGCGCCGAAGTCCGTTTCCGGATCAGATGAAAACAGAGAATTGTAGGTTTTGTACGGATAGATCTCGTCCGCGCGAGTGTAAGCGGACAGCGGTACCATGCCGTTTTTGTACGCGTATACGCTTATGCAGAACGCGCCCTTTCCGCGCCTTATGAAGCGTATCATGCCGCCTTCTGTTTCCGCCGTTATGAAAAGCGAGGAGTACGACGTGTGGCGCCTGTGCGCCGTCAGCTCCGACAGTACCGGCTCAAAGCAGAGCATACAGCCGCCGTCCGATTTGACGTCAAGCTTGAACGATGCGCTCGTTTTGCCGACCGTCAGCTTTGCCGATCTGTCGTTATATCCATATTCCACGCAGCCGTCCGAAAAGGCGCGGACGTGCTTTATAAGATCAAAAACAACGCCGTTTTTGCAAAGCAGCGAAAGCCCGCGCACTCCCTTGGCTGCCGCGTCGCAGATACATATATCACGGTAATATAGTCCCGTCCCGTAAGCGTCGGCGACCGCCGTGCAGACCGTGTTGGTAACGGCCGCGCAGTCCGGTTCAAACGGCGCGCCGTCGTATCTTACGGCATCGTTTTTCGGCTTTGTTTTATACGACACGGCGCGCGTGTCGGGGAATTTTTCATACAGCAGAGGAAGCACCGCGCCTATCCTTTTGTCGCGGCAGAAACGGTCGACGAAAACGCCGCCGCACAGAGCGTTCGCCGCCGATATTACGGACATACCGATGTGGTGCGCCATAAAGCATTTTATGACCGCCGCGCCGTTTCCCACTCTGTCGCGCGTAAGATCGAGTGCCTCGTAAAAGCCGTACTTTCCGTACGCTCCGCGGTCTTTCAATGCGTATAACGCACGTTCAGCGTACCTGTCATATTTCAGCATCAAAAACAGAGAATACGGACTTATCACGTTTTCTTTGCAGTCCGCGCAAAGCGATAACGCGTTTACGCCGTGCGCTTTATACTGATAATTCATATCGGGATCGAATGCGAAATAACACGATTCGCTTCTGCCGTAAAGCCGCGCCCCACGGTATGAAACCGCGTTTTTTCTTTGCATATACGCGGCGAATTTCAAGGCGTAACGGTAAGCCGAGCCGGGCGGCGCGGGCAGAAACAAAGACGGCATGAAATATTCAAACGAGGTGCCCGACCACGACGCTATGCCTCGCTTTCCGCCGTGCTTTATCACGGGCTTTGAAAGGCTTGAAAGGTGCGACGCGGGTGCGAAGCCGCAGGCGACGGCGGCTATATCCGTTGTCTTCATTTCCGAGATATATAAATCGTATTTTCCGTCAGATCCGCCGCCTTTTCCGATATAGAAAAGTCCCGATCTTTCATCATACAGGCGCGACAGGTCGCATTCCTTTATAAGCCCGTCGATCACCGGGATAAGATCGTTCAGACGCTCGTCCTTACCGGCGTATTCGAACAAAGCCTGACGGAGAGCAATAAGACAGCAGAGGTAATTTCCGTCGTCGACGGTCGAGATAAAATCGGACAGGATCCCGAGCGTTCTCGTGTCGTACCAGTTATATAAAAGCCCGTCCTTTTTGGGTATTTTACATAGCGTTTTCAGCGTCGGCGACAGTCTGTCGTATATCGAGTGCGCGCCGAATATGCCCATATCCGCGGCGGCGATGACGGACAAAAGATAAAGCCCGATATTGGTGGGAGAGGTGCGCGGCGCGGCGCCTTTTTCGCACAGGACCTGGTAGTTGTCGGGCGGCAGAAAATTGTGCTCCGCGGTCACAAGATCGTCAAAATATTTCATATGATCTGCGGAGGAGGACAAAAGCAGATAACGGTCCGTTTTACGCCTTTTTTTCGCCTCCGGCGCGGCCGCGGAAAGGTACGCTATAACGGGAGAAAGCGCAAAAAGCACGCCTGTCAGAGCGGCGCCGCCGCCCGACGTTATCATAAGAACTGTCCCCGCGATAAGCGACGGCAAAAACGCGAAAAGATACGCGTGACCGCCGTTTTTCATCCGGTCGGCCGCCGACGCGGTAGTCCATTTAAGCGTGTGTTTATGCGTAAAAACGCGGAATAACGCGCATAAGACCGCCGATAAAACGGTCTGCGCTTCATAAAACAAAAAGCTTACGCTCATTATCGTTTGTATTATGCAGTCGCTTTTCAGATCGCCTTTATGGGAGGAAAAAACTGAAAACAAGGCGGGAAAAATAATATATGAAAGTGCGAAAATCGACGCGACGGGAAGCTGCCCGGCGATAAGAGCGTAAAATATCGTTATAAGGGCAAAAACCGGCGTCAGAGCGCGCAGGACGCTGTATATAAGCATGATCTTATCAAGCGCGTTGAGCCCGTTTATCTGCTTTTTTCCGTTATCGTTTCTTACGTATTTTCCGATGAACGGCAGGCTCTGCACGTCGCCTCTCGTCCATCTGTCAAGGCGTTTGAAATAGGACAAAGCGTTTTTCGGCGTGCCCTCATACATCACGGTATCCGTCACCGCGCAGCACTTGAGGCGGCAGCCCTCGATCGCGTCGTGAGAGAGGATCCGCTCCGTCGGGAAAAAGTCGACGCAGCACTCGTAAAAAGCGTTTACGTCGATCAGACCTTTGCCGCAGAAGGAGCCTCTGCCGTACGCGGCGCTCAGCGTGTCGTAATCAAAGCCGCGGTACGTGTCAACGCCGGAATCCGCGGAAAACACGCGTGAAAACGGAGTGTCCGCCTCGCTTTTAAGCGCCGGCTTAACGCGCGGCTGAAAAACGCCGTGGCCGCGCGTCACCACGCGTTTTTTTAAATCAACGACGGCTCTGTTCGCCGGGTGCGCGGCGCAGCGGAGGAGAGAAGAAGACGAACCGGGGTAAAGCAGCGTATCGCTGTCAAGCGTCAGAAGGTACGGCACGCCGGTGAGCTTCTCCGTGTCCGCGCCGTATATTTTAAGGGAGGATTTTCCCGTTTTAAGCTGCTTCACAAGCTCGCAGACGGCGCCTCTTTTTCTGTCCGGCGCGATGAAGGCGTTTTCCGACATGGAGTATTTTCTGTCGCGGACGAACAGGTAAAACCTGCCGCCGTATTCGCCGTTGAGCTTTTCCGTCAGCTTTACCGCCCTGCTTATTATTTCGTCGTCCTCGTCCTTGTATTTGGTCTTGGAATCGCACAGATCCGCGAGCACGCCGAAGTACGTTTTTTCGCTTTTTCCCTCGGTGAAATACAGCTTTTCGATCCGGTCGAAAAGCTCCTCGGGCTTGCCGTCGAGCAGAGAGGTTATAACGGTAAGGCAGGGCGGAGTTTCCGCGCTTTCGTCAAGCCTCGCCGCGGCGTAGGGAGGTATCAGACGCAGCAGTATCGCGTCGGTAAAAAAAGACGATACGGCAAAAACGGGCAGAGCCGCGGCAAGAACCGTGAAAATATCGTCCGTCAGCGCAAATAAAACGGATAATAACAGAGTAAAAAAGAGAAAAAGAAGTAAAATATGATAAGGGGCGCAGCTTTTACGTTCAAGCAGCGTCTTTGTCAGCTTATGGCACGGTATTTCCGACAAAGCTTCCTCCGCGCTGCATTTTCGAGCGACGCGGTAAAGCCCCGCGCGGTAAAGCGCCTTCGTGTTTTCGTCGCTTGCCGCGTAATCCGGGTACGTCATAAGCCTTTTTTCAAGCGCTGAGCACTCCGATACGATCTTACGAAAGTCAAGCCCGTCCGCCTTCCGCATCCGGTAAATGACGTCCTCGCCCGATATAAGCCTTTTGCAGTAAATATACGTAAGATACGCGCCGATCCTTCTCACGTCTTTGTCGGACGCGTTGTACTTCCGTAAAAACGCGCATATCTCGTACTCGTCCGCGTTATAGCCGAGAAGGGCGAGCCGCGCCTCGAGCTTCCCGCACAGATCATGGTTGAAACCGCGCGAAAGCGCCTTATAAGCGCCTTTCAGCTTCGGAATTATATAATACGCGTTATCATATATAACTCCGCTTTTTTCGTTTTTTATCCGTTTTAAAACGGAAAAACAATCCTTCTTAAAATCAGCGTCCGTCATTTTGCCTCCGAATAAACAGTTGACGTACTGATTATTGCCGATTTTGCGACGATTTTATACTCTTGTTATAATTTCCGCATAGAATAATACAAATTTCTGTTATATAATCATTCCGTGTGGCTTAAATGACAAAAAACAGGCGGTAAATAATGAAAGAAAAGAATTTCAAACGCACGTTTATCGAATATCTGATGATGACCGTCGCAACTCTCGTCATGGCGTGCGGCATCTACTTCTTCAAATTCCCCAACAACTTCGTAATGGGAGGCGTGAGCGGTATCTCGATGATACTCGGCGCGGTGCAGAACGTAATATCTCCCGCGACCGCGATGCTGATAATAAACGCCGTGCTCATAATCGTCGGATTTTTCGTGTTCGGAAAGCATTTCAGCATAAGGACGGTGTATTGCAGTCTCGTTTTGTCCGTCGCGCTTGAAATAATGGAGCTTCTGATCCCCATGGAAAAGCCCATAACGGACGATCCTATGCTCGAGCTCGTGTTCGCCGTAGCGCTGCCCGCGGTCGGCTCCGCCGTAGTCTTCAATCTCGGCGGTACGACGGGAGGCACCGATATAATCGCCATGGTCTTAAAGAAGTTCACGGCGATGAACATCGGTATGTCGCTTTTCTTCGTCGACGCGGCGATAGTCGTGGGCGGCTTCTTCGTAAACGGCGCGAAGGCCGGTATGTACTCGCTCGTAGGTCTGCTCATCAAAGCGCTCGTCGTGGACGTAGTGATAGAGAATATAAATATAAGCAAGTACTTTTTCATCGTCACCACAAACCCGGACGCCGTGTGCAGTTATATAAACGACAATCTCCACAAGGGCGCGACGATCTGGGAGGGCAAGGGCTCTTATACGAAGGAGAACAAGACCGTCATAATGGCGGTCATGACAAGATCGCAGGCGGTCGCCATGCGCAACCATATAAAGGAGATAGACAAAAACGCTTTCGTCGTCATATCGTCCACAAGCGACATAATAGGCAAGGGCTTCCGCAACTCCGTGTGACAAAAAACGACGTAAAATTCGGTAAAATATGCACAAAAGCATGGGCAAAACGCCCATGTTTTTCCTTATTGCAGAAAATTTACAGAATTTTTATAAAAAATTACAATTATTATTTGCGCACGCAATATAAAAATTATATAATAAAGCAGGTTATGATTTCCGAACAAAGGAGTTGAATAAATTGCACAAGAGAATTATACGTAAAATCAAGTCAAATAAAGGCGCATCGCTTTCCATGTCGCTGTTGTTATTCCTCGTATGCGCGGCGATCGGCGCCATAGTGCTTACGGCGGCGACCGCGTCCGCGGGCCGTTTGAGCAGCCTTGCCGAGATGGACCAGAGATATTACAGCGTCTCGTCCGCGGTGCAGCTGCTTGAAAAACAGCTTACCGGCAAGGAAGTGACGATATACCGCGAATGCAAAACGACGGTAACGACGATAGTCGACGGAGCGGGCGATCCGCAAACGTCATCTGTATACGTTTTTAAAATCGGTGATAAGGACGCGACGGAGGTCGACAGCTTCCTCAGCATGAGAGCGAAAAAACTCGTGTTCGGAAACAACGCTCTTCAAACCGCGGATGATAAGGCGAAAGCCATGAAATCCACGCTGTCGCACGAGGACAAGGGCACGTTCAATATCGTACACAGTGAAAAAGACAATCAGGAAAACACGCTGAACTGTACGGTAGCCTGGAATATGAAAGCGGACGGAACGCTCGTTTTAAAGGTGAGCGACGGTCCGGAAAACAACAAATACACGCTGGCTCTCACGCTCGTCCCCACGGTGATCGAGAATGAAAAATCGGCTGAATCCGAACCGACGATAACGTCTCTCGGAAACAACACGTATCAGAAATCCACCATCGTTACCACGGAAAAGACCGCGAGGATCACGTGGTCGTACGGCGGAATAATCAAGGAGGTATCGGAACCGAAATCATGAAAAAGTTAATCAAAGCTTCAAAACGGCGCATTAAAAGCCGCTCGGGTGAGAGCATAACGGAGGTCCTTGTAGCTCTCCTCGTTTCAACGCTCGGTATCGTACTTCTGGCGGGTATGATAAACTCCTCCTCGATAATGATAAACCAGAGCAAGGATAAGATAACGGAATTCGTCAGAGAAAGCAAAACGGTGGTCGAACAGAAGGACGATCCCGCGTACGGCACGGACACGGTGGAGATCGTTGAGAACAACGTGAGCATCAAGCTCTTTGACGGCGATAAGGGTGCTTCCGTCGAGTATTTCGAAAACGACGCGGCGGGGAAGACCGTAGTGAAATCATATAAGGTGAAATAACATGTTGAGAATAATGAAATCACGTATAACGGGCAGATCCGGCTTTACCCTGTCGGAAACGCTGATGGCGATACTGATCCTTCTGATGGTGACGTCCATCGTCGCCGCGGGAATACCGGTCGCCGCAAACGCATACAGCAAGGTCGTAATGGCGTCGAACGCGCAGCTGCTCTTATCAACCACGATGACGAATCTGCGCGACGAGCTCGCAACGGCGACAAACATAGAGGTAGTCAAAAACGACGACGACGTAAAGATCAGATACAAAAACGATAAGGGCGGGGACAGCGAGATATTCCAGATCACGCTTGCCTCGGAGGACGAGAACAAACTCGGCGTGTACGTAAAAGAGGTTTCCGGTACGCAAAAGCATACATACCTGCTCGTTTCCGACAGAGCCGCGACGGAAAATCTTTATCTTACGTACGAAATAGACGGATACGACGGAGGCGGCGTCATAAAATTCTCAAGCCTCAAAGTCAAAAAGATCGAGACCGGAGAAGACAGGGTCATTACCGAGATAGAAAATTTTGAAATAAGAGTGTTGACGGTGAAATGAAAATGCGTAAAACAAGATTTAAAAAAGGATTTACAGTCGCGGAGGCTCTGATAGTCGTGGCGATAATCGCCGTGCTCGGAGCTCTTGCGGTAGTCGCGGTCTTTGCGTATATGCGCTCGATGGCAAAGCTCAAATACGACGCGTACGCAAAGGAAATATTCGTCGCCGCGCAGAACCATCTTTCAATGAGTGAAAGCCAGGGTTACCTCGGCCGTGAAGAATTCGGCTTTAAGGAAGGCAAGCTTGACTTCGATCCCGAGAATACGGGTATCGGTGCATACTACTTTGTCAAATCGCCGGATCACGAACAGGAGTATCACGACGTCAACGATGCGTCAAGCGTTCTGAACCTTATGCTTCCTTTCGCCGCGGTCGACGAGACGGTGAGGGTGAACGGGTGCTATATCGTCCGTTACCATAAGGATTCCGCAACGGTGCTCGACGTATTCTACTGGCAGGAAAACGATAATTTCTCACATATTTACATAGAATCCGATTACTCTGAATTCATGAGGAACCGCGGAAACAAATCGGCTCTCAAAAATTACGGGGGCTCAGTCATAGGCTATTACGGCGGCGCGTCCGCGGATACGCTTGCGTACGGTAAAAAGCTTTCCGCTCCGATAGTTGTCGTTTCAAACGAGGATAGGCTTACGGTCACCGTAACGGATCCGAACAGAAACATCAATTACGGCGATGATGAAAACGCAAAGCCGAAGTTAAAGCTTATCATGACCGGCGTTACAAGCGGTGAGCTGACGGAATTCAAGCTTTTCAGCGAAGATCCCAGCGCCGTAGCCGATTACGACGATTACGGCGTACACACCGAAGGAGATTATGCGGGCTGCTACTATTACGTCGTTGTGCTCGACAGTATAACGAGCAAGGAAAAGCATTTCTATAACCAGTTCTGCTTAGGCGTAAATGAATTTATTCCGGGCGAGGATATAGAGGTCCAGGCGGTCGCCTACAACAACTCGGAGCTTACGAATATCGCGTACAGCCCGAAATATACGACGAACAGTCTGTTCGCGTACAATGAGGAGGGCGGCGCCGCGCACATCGCGTACATCCGCCACCTTGAAAACCTTGATACGACGATATCGAAAGTCAACGTGTCAAACAGGGATCTGAAACACAACGTATACGAAAACAACGAGATAACGGTCAAAGCTAAACAGATCAAGGACCTTACGTGGGATGACGAAACTTACTTTAAGGTGTTCGGTACGAGCGGTCTCCTCACGGAGCTGTCCTTCGCACCCGTGGAGCCGTACGATTATTCGCTTGAATACAACGGCGAATACAACGGCCATAGCCATTCCGTAACGGACGTTGTGATAAACGTAAAGGGAAGCGCAGGACTGTTCGCTTCGCTTGACGGAAACGATACCGTAAAGAATCTTAAGCTTATCAATTTTGAAGTAACAACGCAAAATAACAGCAAAGCATCTACGCTCGGGAACGCCGGCGCTCTCGTCGGAGAGCTGAACGGCGGTCACGTTACAAATATCGTCGCGTACAACACGTTCAAGGATATGACGGCAAAGATAACCGGTACGGACAACGTCGGCGGACTTATAGGAATCGCCAACAGCGGCGAGGTATCAAAATGCGCGGCGGCGCTCGTTGTCAAGTCAACGGGCGGCAACGCAGGCGGACTTGTAGGCACGGTGAAGAACGTCAATCTTACGGCCTGCTATTCCGGCGGTCATACAGAAAACGGCGCGTACAGCGCGTCAGCGTTCAACGTAGCCGGCACGGCGTCGGCCGGCGGACTTGTCGGCGAGATCACGGGTACGGCCGATAAACCGGCGACGGTGGTCAACTGCTACTCCACCTGCTCCGTCAAGGGCGACGCGGCGGGCGGATTTATAGGCAAGGTCACGAACGGAAGCATAACGAACTGCTACTCGACAGGTCTTGTGAACGGAACCAGGCAGAAATCCGATATAGGCGCTTTCATAGGCATAAGCACCGGTACGACGCAGTCGAACTGCTGGTATTACGAGATAATCAATGAGCTCGAGGACGTGCAGAAGAATAAGCACAAGGGCTATAAGTACCTTGATCCGGTCGGCAACGGCTCCTCCGTCAACATCAAACCGTTTGACGATTTTGAAAAAGAGGGTGAAGTGACAACGTACGCGAGATTTGTCGGAAGCGAAAGAAGTCTTGCAAACGCGTACGACAGCGCGCTCATACGTTTGTACCAGGGCAGATACGCTCTGATAACCGTAAAGCAGCTCGGTGCCGAGGTCAACGGCGATTTCGTCGCCACGCATTACGGCGACTGGCCGGCGCCCGAAATAACGGTGATAAACGAAAAATAACGGATAAATACGATAATAATAAAAAAAATAAACCAAACCTTTATTCTACGATTCGAGGGATGATTTTCGATGCAAAGAACTAAGAAAATACTGTCAATTTTATGCGCTCTCTGCCTGCTTATAACAGGATACAGCAACCTGTTGAGCTACGCTATTCTCGCGGGAACGCATACATATACTCTAACGGCGTCGGACGGCAATACGTACCGTATTACCGTTACGTACGACGAGGCATCCGGCATACCGGATGACGCCGTGCTGCAAGTGCGGGAAATTACAGAGGACAAAACCGAAAAGAAGGAGGAAGTACGCGACGGGATCGTCGTGTCGGGCGGCTCCGAAACTGAACGGGAACTGTCGGAATACGAAAAGTACGTGAGCAAGAGCGCACGTGCTCTCGGTATGTCCGAATACGACCTGACGTTCTTTAAGATATTCGATATAACCCTGACAAACGCCGAAACGGGTGAAGAATATCAGCCGAACAAGAACGTTAAGGTTTCCATACAGCTTCTGAACGGCAGCTTTAACGGCTATTCGAATATTGACGTGGTACATATACACGACGAGACGAATACCGCCGAGGTCATGGAATGCGCCGTAAACGAAGATACGCTTGAGTTTGAAACGGACAGCTTCTCCGTATATTCGATATCCACCAATGAAGTGCATATTATCGAATTCAGATTCTATATCCCTGGCGAAGACGTTACCGAGACCGTTACCGACGACGGCTTCGGTGTTGTGGGCGGCGCGTCGAAATACGTACAGATCCCCGTCAATACGGAGAACGGTGAGGAGTATTTTCAGAGGATAAAGAGCGGTGAAACGCCGGTAGTACCTCAGCTCACAGACAAATTCGGCAAGCAGTTTGCCGGCTGGTTCGTAGGTACGTTCAATGATAACGATACCACCGACAATACGCTGTATTTCGGTAAAACAGCGTATGATTTCGACCATATTTTCGAAAATATCAATTTTGAACAGAATCAGAGCAGCTTGATCGTTATAAACCTGTACGCGAGATACAGCACGTTTGTAAACATAATATTCCACGATCAGTATGACGAGGCGACAAATACGGATCCCGTCATGCTTATCCGCCGCGGAGAGCTTATCAACGGCAGCGCGGATATAAAGATAAGCGACGTTACGTCGATATATAAGGGCGGAAACAACTACGCGTTCTACGGCTGGTCCACCGTCCACGTAAAAGATCCGACAGATCCGGATTCTGTGCCCGGTGACGAATACATGAAAGATCCCGACGAAAACGGATGTCTGAGCATAACGGCTGATCTTCACCTGTACCCTGTTTTCAAGCCTGTCCACTGGCTGAGCTATTATTCAGCCGAAACGGGTTCCGGCGCGACTTACATCCCGGCCGCGGCGTATTTTGAAGACGAAGGTCCTACAAAACTTCAGGTGCCGGTCTGGGAGGGACACGAATTCAAAGGTTGGTACAACGGTATTCTTTCAACTAACGAAAACGCCGGCGACACGGTCGCTTACAGTACGCAGATCACGGACGAAAACGGTCATTTCCTGGAAGAAAACATGACCGGTAACGGCGTAGTCGTAAATAACGGCAAGCTTTATCTGACGCAGGACACGATGCTGTTCGCGCAGTGGGGCCTGGAGACCGTAAGCTATAAAGTCATCATCTGGAAGGAAAAGACGACGGATACGTCCCAAACGTCTCCCAAAATGTATGATTTCTCCGACAGCATCAAGCTGAAAACGGCTCCGAACACGTCTGAAAGCGAATCGATAGTATCCGTGGCGGATGAATATAAAACGCTTGAATATCTGACGAATTACGGCTACGTGTTCGCGTCATGCTCGCCCGACGTAAAGGTCGATAACAACGGTTATACCGTGCTTGACGTTTATTACGATCTTGACCCGAACTATACACGCACGCCGAGCGCAAATCCGCATACGCTCAAATTTGTGGATTCGATGGCAAATAATAATACGGAATACGTATTTGCCGCTTATAACGAAAGCGTAGCGTATCAGACGTCCCTGCTCACCGGCAACAACGGCGGCAGCTACGTTCCCGCCGATCCGTCCTCTCCCACCGTGGGCTACGAGGGTCAGAAGGTATTTACCTTTACCGGATGGTACGCCGATCAGATGTGCTCCACGCAGGTCTTCTTCAGCAGGGAAGATTACGATTCATATACCGGATATAATAAAAAGGTATTATATGATACCATGCCGGACAACAACCTCACCATTTACGCCGGCTGGAGCGCGGACTGGTTCCTTGTAAGGATCGATCCGAACTACGGCGCGTTTGACGGCGTCGGCAGTACGTGGTTCTGGGAAACGTATGACGGCGACCTCGTTGAGGAATACAAAAACGCAAAACGCGATTACGTATATTCAAGCTCGGGCGAATATTATTACGTAAAGCACGACCGTGCGTATTACGGATATACCGGAGTTGAATGGGACAACAGCGAAAAAGACCGTGACGTTTACTACACGGATAATATAAGCCTGGCGACGGAGGACACGACGTTTGAAAACGTACCGGGTCTTTATACCTACGCCGGCTGGTATGAGGTACTTGCAGACGGAACGGAAGTCTTATACGATTTCAGCAGACACGTCGACCATCACCTTATACTCAAACTCCACTGGAAAAAGAATGGTATATATTATATTGAATACAATTTCGGTACGAACGGAGTCATTCCCGACGATACCGTTTACGCCGACCAGGCGGGCATCCCGATAGTCAACAGTGTGACCGCGCCGTCGGGCTATGAATTCGTCGGCTGGAGAATAAGAGGCGACGCAAGCGGACGCGTTTACCGCGTGGGCGATACGCTGTCGCTCGATGCCGATTACGCCGTGACCGTCAAGGGAAAAGACAAGGTCTTCCTCGACGCGGTCTACGTACAGGTAGGCACGGCGAAAATAATCTACGACGCAAACGGCGGTACGATCGCCGGATCTCTGGATCAGGTCGATCTCGGATCACCGGTTTCTGACATCACCTTCGCCACACATCTTGAACCGCGTAAAACGATAAACAGCACAACTGCCGCAACCATATCAAATCTTGTAAACAATTCGAAGGTATGGTTGAGCGACGGCACGGGCTTCACGCGTGAAAACATGGTGCTCGTCGGCTGGAGCCACAGCAAGAACTTCAAAGAAGGCAATACGATCTTCCGGTTAGGCGGAGATTACGGCGTTGATTCAAACGACCCCGTAACGCTTTACGCCGTCTGGGAAGTCGCCGTAACGTATCATATCAACAGCGACGACGCGACAGCCGCGTGGAACGGCGACTGGACCGGTTACACCGCGACAGCAGAAAACGGTAAGACCGCTTACAGCACGTCGGTATACTACAACAATCCCGTATCCGCACCCGCGGGAGCTCCCGTCGTGGACGACGGAAACGGCACGATGTTCTATTACTGGACCGAATCACCCGACGTGAATACTCCGTACGACTTTTCGCAGCCGGTAAGCGGACCGCTTCATCTGTATGCAAAATGGGGTCAGCCGCAGTACGTCACCTCTTTCGCGGTAGACGCCTCCGGTTCGACGCTTCATGTTGTAGACTGGGTCAAAAAAGAGATCAACGTCGGTGCGGATCCCGTAACGCTTGACGCAACGTTTGTCATGGTACCCGATGATTATACGTTTGCTTTCGCGGCGGCGTGCGCCGATACGGATCTCATTTCGGAAAACAACAGTATTACGGAATTATATTATAATTATAATATAAATGAGCCCGCGGTATACGTCAGATACGCAAACGGCACTGCCGCGCCGCTCGGATCGAACTACGTCTACTTCGTATATTATCAGAACAAGACGCTTGATATACGTTACATGAGCATGGATTCCGCCGGAGTTCTTTCCGACGTTACCATCACAAATACAAGCGCTGCTCACAGCCTGACGCTTACCGGAAGCCACGATGTTTCGGATACGGTCACAGCGCCGCTGGCATGGGCTGACAACGCCTCGCTCAATTACTACTCGTTTGCAATAGGCGCGTCGACGCCGAGCAACGTTACGGGTATTTTCAACGCGTCCGATCTGCGCGTCATCACCGGCGCTGTGGATTCCGACGGCAGCCGTCCCTCCCTGCAGGTACGCAACACCTGGAGAGGTCTGCAAGTCTCGACAGACGGTACCGAATGGGTCGACTGCGGTTATGATACGGCGCTTTACGTCGTTTATTACGAACAGCAGCCCACCGTCATACTCGTAGAAGCGCAGACGATCGGAACCGAATCCGTAATGGGCGGAAAATTCAAATATACCTTTACCGTATACGCTTCGGCAGATCAGATGCAGGGAGAGCCGCTCTTCGCAGGCGACTATTATCTGTCATCCGGTGAAGAGCAGTCCGCGATACTGTTCTACAACGGCGCGGCGGCTCAGGTAATAACCGTACAGCAGGAAGCGAAAGACGGCTTTACGACCGTCGTCAACAATAACGGCGAGGGCACCGTGGAAGGCCTTAAATGGACTTATGCAACGAACGGTTCTTCCGAGCCTGTAAAGGTCATATTCAAAAATACACAGTCCGATATGTCGGTCGACGTTCACGTCGCGCGTATCGAATTCAATAACAACGTAAACGAGAACAACGTTATAGTCACGGCGGACGATATGCGCGCCGCGGACCACAGCGTCAACATCGTTCCCGGTGAAACAAAGGGATTCCTTGACGTTTTAGCGGCGGCCGATCTGTTCACCGGCGATCCGGACAGCTACACGTTCGGAGCCGTCGTACTCGGCAGAGTAAACGGTAACGTCGTAGTGCCCGTAAGCATGGACGTTATGTCAGTTTCGTTTGACAAAGTAAGCGGAAACGTTTATGAATTAGTACTTAAAGACGGCAGCAGCAAAAAGATCTCGGAGCTTTCCGATTATCAGATATTCTATCTGTATTATCAGATGCCTGAAATCAGATACGTAAAAGCCGGTATCGAAAGAGATCAGAACGGATACAGATATATATCCGACGTAACAGGTCAGATGACGGACGGAACGAACGTAACCGATCCGACTTACAACAAAAACTACTTCACCATAAACGGCTTTGACGTAAAGCAGAATCAGAAGCTCGCGTTCAAGGTAAACGGCATAAAGCTTACGCAGGACGTCGGCTCCAACACGTTCCGTATGCCCGCGATACTTGACGACGGACAGTACGTAAGATACCTGTCCTACGAGGAGATCGGTATAGGCGAGGCGGGCGCGACAAGCACCGCGAACATCCTTAATTCCTCCGGTCTTACGATGTATCTGCGCGTCAATAACACGGAAATAGAGTGGAGCTTTGACGGCACGAGCTGGACCGCGTTCAACGGTCTGCCCACGATATACGCGGTATATGAAGAGCGCGGCTACGACTTGCAGATAACAAAATCCGTGCCGATAGACGTCGGCGAGGATCCGGTATTCGGCATAGTCATAGAATCCAACGCCATAACAAAGACCAGCTATGAGATCGAGGGCTATCCCGATTCAACGATACAGGCGTATCCGAAGACGGAAACGTCGATGGGCAAGATCAAGCTCGAGGTATCGGACGGCTCAAAGATAAAGATAAAAGGTCTCGGCCAGGGCGCGTACACCATAACCGAGGACGGAAACTATAACTACATCCTGACCGCTAAGAGCGGCGCGATCAACGGTACGGGCGCGGATCATCAGGTCAAAAACAACAGCACCCTGACGATAGATCTCGACGGAGAAAAGAAGGTAGAGCTTACCAACACGTCAAAAGAGATCTGCAAGATCACAGTAGGCTCCGGCGAGTTGACGTTCCACAAGCTGCAGGACGCCGTTGATTACATAAAGAAGAATCTTACCACAAAAGAAACGATAAGCATGCTTACGGACTACGTGATGCCGTCGTCCGATAAGCCCGTTATACCCGCAGGCTACAACATAACGCTCAATACCGCTTCCAGAACCGGCGGAACGCATCATTATACCGGTTCTCAGGACTATGCGACGATCACGCGTTCCGACAATTCCACGGAAGGCACGATGATCACGAACCTCGGAACGCTGACGATCGACAACATAATGATCGACGGCAACAACGTGGAAGCCGACAGCGCGATGATAACAAGCTCGGGCACTATCATACTCACCGGCGGTACTAACCTCACCAGGGCCAACAACCCGAACGGAAACGGCGGCGCAATATACGCGTCAGCCGGTACGGTTGAATTGTCCGAAAACTCTAACCTTGTAAACAACAACGCGGCAAACGGCGGCGCTGTGTATTCGCTCGGCAGCAGTATAATAATAAGCGGTAAGCTGCGTAACAACCACGCTGACAAAGGCGGCGCGGTGTACTATAACGGTACCGGTACCATAAGCATGACCGATACCGCGGAAATAAAAGAAAACAACGCGAGAGAAAAAGGCGGCGCGATCTATACCGTAGCAGGTATAGTCGCCGTGACGACCGGTACGATCTCGCATAACAGCGCGGCGGTAAGCGGCGGCGCGATCTACACGGAAAACGGCGCTGTCAACGTAAGCGGCGGTATGATCGGCGGAACCGACGCCGAGCATAAGACCGCGAACACCGCGGTAAACGGCGCGGCGATATTCGTGGAAACCGGTACGGCAACGTTCTCCGGCGGTAAGGTGACGGGCAACGTCGCCACGAACGGCGGTGCTGTCGGCGTGGGAAGCGGAAACGCAAAGCTGTACTTCCAGAGTAACCCGTATATTTATAATAACTATATGGGCTCAGCGCAGTCGAACGTATATCTCGACCGCGATACGGATGCTATCATCAACGCTGAGGGTGTCGGCAACGGCTCTGAAACGATGATCGGTATCTATGTATCCGGTGATATGGACGAGGAAGGCTCGATCTTCCAGAAACGCGGCGTTCCGGGAGCAAACTTCGGTGTGTTCTCAAATTCGAGCAACATTGCAAGGTTCAAAAACGACCGCTTGCCCGAAGTGACCGTTACAAGTGATGTAAACACGAGAAGGATCATCTGGGGTAAATCGATAGCTGTTGATGTTTATTACGTTGAAAAATTTACCACGTTCCCGAACAAGAGCGGTAATACGTGGGCTGTCGGTACAAAGAAGAAAAGTGTAACCTATTATCTGCCTTCAAACAACAACGCAGCTTCCGCAATAGCGGACGAACTGCGTATAAACAACTCGCTTGGTTTGACTAATACCGCAGCGTTCGCGTGCGCGTTCGTCGATGGCGGAAAGAACATAAGCTTTGACGAATATGTAACCAGCGTCGACTGGAGCAATACCGAGAGATCCTGGATGTTTACAAAGCGCGACGGATCGCAAGTAAAAGGAACAAGGCTTATCATTTATTTCTCCGAGCCCGCGTACATCAATATTGAAAACAACACGGCATATAAGCTCAACATAAGTGATCTTGTGCTGAGAAACAGGTCTGCTATAAATACGACGACCCAGGCCGGCTACGGCTACGTTCTTGCGAGAAACGGTACCGTTCAGGATAAGCTTATGCCTATTACCGCAGACGACCTTTCGCTTGACGCAGGTAAATCCATAAAGCTAATGTTCCCGGGCGGCGTTGCGTCACAGACGTACACGTTAAGCGGCGGATTTGTCGTAAGCAATAACGAAAATATCAAGGTCGTACAGACCGGCGTGACGATAGCCCCGCTGGGAATAGACACACAGACAGGGGTCGACAGCCGTCTCGACTTTACGTTCGATGATGGTAAGACGGGAAGTACTTTCGGCAGCTCTGTCGACGTGATATTCGGCGGTGAAAAATCCATATGTAAAATAGTGGTTGATACGGCTATCGACACAATAGCTGAAGGCGAAACCGTCGGCAACGATGAAGAGTACGGAAAGACAGCTTATCTGTTCTCGTCTATAAAGCAGGCGGTGGCTTTCGCGAAAAAGTATAAAAATGACGCAACTATTGAAATGCTGGTCGATTACCTTATACCGAGCACCGATATAATCACGCTTCCCGCCGGACTTGATATAACGCTCACAACGGCCATAGGATCTGATAATACTAACTACTACTATTCAAGCGATCCGAATGCACGCGCTACGATAAGCCGTGACAACAGCCACAGTGATTCGTTCATTAAAGCGGCGGACGGTCAGAACATCACGAGCCTGACGGTCAAAAACATCGTCTTTGACGGCAAGAACTATTCAGGTTCAGTTGACGGCGGTATCATAATGACCAATAACTGTATCGTAATAATAGATAACTGTGATTTCAGAAACTGTATCGCAAAGAACGGCGGCGGTATATATATCGGGTTTGACGGCAACAATACGACCTTTGACCCGGATGACGATACCGACCTGAGAGGCACCTTAACGGTCACCGGATGTAACTTTATAAACTGCCGTTCGTCAGGTACGACAAACCGTGAAGGCGGCGGCGCTATATGGACCAATGCGAGAAAGTTCACGCTTATAGGTTCAAAAGACAGCGAAGGAAATTATACAACGGGCAAATTTGATTCATGTACGGCATATGACCAGGGCGGCGCCGTGTTCCACAGAATAGACTGGGCGTATGACGATACGTACCGTCAGAATTCGATCTCGTACGTTCAAGACTGCTGGTTCTTCCATTGTACGGCAAGAGCCGCCGGCGGTCTTGAGATAGACGCGCACTTCGTTACGGTCATCGGCAGCTGGTTTGAAAACTGCCAGGGTACAGATAGAAACGCGGGCGGTCTGAACATCTACCTGCAGAAGAGAAAATCAAATGGCTCAGACGAAGACTGTGGAGAGCCGTCATCCCTTACGGCGACAGGCTGCACGTTCATAAACTGCACGGCGAAGACAAACGGCGGCGGCTTGAGAACAACTACGCTCGAAGCGGAAATAACGGGCTGTCTGTTTAAAAACAACATTGCCAGATCGGAAAACAACAGTTTCGGCGGCGGCGGTATAAGCAGTACGAACACTTTGGCGACCGGTCTTACGATAAAGGATACCGTAATAGACGGCTGCACCGGTAAACTCGGCGGCGGCGTGTATTTCGACGGATCCAAAGCCAAAAACGCCAAGCTTGTCATTTC
>CADBSB010000014.1 GCA_902797235.1 uncultured Ruminococcus sp.
GAGGTGAACGAAGATCAGAAAGAATACGTTGCGGACAATTGTTACAGTCTGGCGGAAGCGTACGCGACGAATGCGGATGGTGAAGGCGTGGCGATGCCCTTCGGCATATACGACGGGGAAACTCCGGTCGGCTTCCTTATGATAGGCTACAATTTGTGCGAGGACTGGGACGACGATATGCCGGAATATTTAAAGAAAAGCTATTATGTCTGGCGGTTTATGATAGATAAAAAATATCAGGGCAAAGGCTACGGCAGAGCCGCTATGAAGCTTGCGCTCGACTACATAAAAACGTTCCCGTGCGGCAAGACCGAATGGTGCTGGCTCTCGTACGAGCCGGAAAACGAGGTTGCAAAAAAACTTTACGTTTCTTTCGGGTTTACCGAAAGACCGGATCTTTATAAAGAAGGCGACGAAATGCCGGCGGTGTTAGAGTTATGAGCCGCTGACGCGGCGTTATGATTTCGGCTTGCGCCGAAAATTATGAATTGCTTGTGCAATACTATGAGTTCGCTTGCGCGAACGTTAAAAAGGATAAAACGTATGAGACTGCTGTTTGAAATGGATAAAAAAGACTACGGAGACTGTACGCATACGTTTGCGCGCCATTCCTCGAGAAGTATCATAATAAAAGACGGCAAAGTCGCCATGATACATAGCCTCAAATACGATTATTACAAATTCCCCGGCGGCGGGATTGAGCATGGGGAAAATCCCGTTGAGGCCATGATACGCGAAACGCGGGAAGAGGCGGGGCTTATAGTTGACCCGGCTTCCGTCAGAGAATACGGATACGTGCACAGAATACAGAAAAGTGACAACGATGAGACAGAGTGCTTTTTGCAGGATAATTATTATTATCTATGCGACATAAAAGGTAAAACAGCGCAGAAACTTGACGGTTACGAGGCGCGGGAGTCTTATACTCTTGAATACGTTAAACCGGATATTGCAATAAAAAAGAACCGCGCAGTAAAAGACAGTCCGTATAATGATATGATGTTTGAAAGAGAAGCGCGTGTGCTTGAAATGCTTATTGAAGAAGGATTTATAAAATAAAAATATCAGACGGTAAGGCGGCGCGATAGCACATTCGGGCGCCACCCCCCGGCGCCCCCGAATGTGCTCATTTGGCAAAGCCAAATGAGAAAATGAAAAACGAGAAAAAAGAGGTATGTTATGGGCAAAGACGTTATAATAGCGTGCGATTTTGACAGCGCGGAAAAGACGCTTGCGTTTCTTGACTTGTTCAAGGACAAAAAGCCGTTTGTGAAGATAGGCATGGAGCTGTTTTATGCGGAGGGGCCGGACATGGTGCGCCGCATAAAGGAGAGGGGACATAAGATTTTCCTCGATTTGAAGCTCCACGACATACCGAACACGGTGAAGAAGGCGATGGCGGTTCTGTCGCGGCTTGACGTTGATATGTGTAACGTTCACGCGTCGGGCGCCTCCGCCATGATGAAGGCGGCGGTCGAGGGCTTGACGAGAGCGGACGGGACGAGGCCGCTTCTGATAGCCGTAACGCAGTTAACGTCTACCGACCAGACCGCGCTTGAATCAGAGCTTTTGATAAAAGAGCCGATAAAGGACGTTGTGATGAAATACGCGAAAAACGCAAAAGATTCGGGACTTGACGGCGTGGTCTGCTCCCCGCTCGAGGCGGCGGCGGTCCATACCGCTTGCGGCGCGGAGTTTCTGACGGTCACGCCGGGCGTCCGCTTTGCCGACGGCGACAAGGGCGACCAGAAGCGCGTTATGACGCCCGAACAGGCGAGGCTCGCGGGTTCGGATTATATAGTAGTCGGAAGACCGATAACCGCGGCTGACGATCCCGTCGCCGCTTATAACAGATGTTTAAAGGAGTTTGTATCATGACGGATTACAGAGAGCTGATAGCAAAGGATTTACTGAAAATAAAAGCCGTTTTCTTACGCCCGGACGAGCCTTTCACCTGGGCGTCGGGCATAAAAAGTCCGATATACTGCGACAACAGGCTGACGCTCACCGCGCCCGAGGTGCGCACGCACGTTGAAGAGGGCCTGGCGCACACGGTAAAAACGTGTTATCCCGAGGCGGAGGTGCTTATGGGTACGTCCACCGCGGGCATCGCCCATGCGGCGATAACGGCACATATTCTCGGTATGCCCATGGGCTACGTCAGAGGCAGTAACAAGGACCACGGCAGACAGAACAGGATAGAGGGAAAACTCGATGCAAATCAGAAGGTCGTAGTCATAGAGGACCTTATCTCAACGGGCGGCAGCGTTATCGAGGTCGTTGATGCCTTGCGCGAGGCGGGCGCCGTTGTCCTCGGCGTCGCGTCCATATTCACGTACGGCATGAAAAAGGGCTTGCAGAGGTTAGCCGAAGCGGACGTTAAAAACGTATCCCTTTCGGACTTTGACAAGATCGTCGAGGTCGCGGCAAGGGACGGATATATAAAGGAGGACGACGTTTCAAGACTTATAAAGTTCAGAAACGACCCCTCCGATGAAAGCTGGATAAAGGTGGCAAAATGAAGAGAAGCGTAATAGACATAACCGATTTAACGAAAGAAGAAATAGACGCGCTTACAAACGTCGCGGAGGATATCATATCAAATCCCGGCAAATACGCGCATATCTGCGCGGGCAAAAAGCTGGCGACGCTGTTTTTTGAGCCGTCGACGAGGACGCGCATGAGCTTCGAGGCGGCGATGTACGAGCTCGGCGGAAACGTCCTGTCGATGACCGACGCGGCGACGTCGTCGGCGTCAAAGGGCGAGAGCGTTTCAGATACGGCGAAAGTGATCTCGTGCTACGCGGACATAATCGCAATGCGCCACAGCAAGGAGGGCGCGGCGCTCGTAGCCGCAAACGCCGCCTCGATACCCGTCATAAACGCGGGCGACGGCGGCCATTGCCACCCGACGCAGACGCTCGCCGACCTTCTCACGATAAAACGCGAAAAAGGAAGGCTCGGCGACCTCACCGTAGGCCTCTGCGGCGACCTCAAATTCGGGCGCACGGTACATTCGCTCATACAGGCGTTATCAAGATATGAAAACATACAGATAGTATTGATCTCGCCGGACGAGCTCCGTCTGCCGGATTACGTGTATAACGACGTTATTATAAAAAACAACATGAAATGCACGCAGACCTCGGATCTACTGTGGGCGCTGCCGAAGCTCGACGTACTTTACATGACGCGAGTGCAGAAGGAAAGGTTCTTTAACGAGGAAGATTATTTAAGATTAAAGGACAGCTACATTTTAACGCCGGAAAAGCTGGCGCGGGCAAAAAAGGACACGATAGTGATGCACCCGCTGCCGCGCGTAAACGAGATAAGCGTTGCGATAGACGATGATCCGCGCGCCTGCTATTTCAAACAGGTATTGAACGGCAAATATATGCGCATGGCGCTGATACTGAAACTCTTAGCCGATAACAAAGCGATAGACGAGGTGACGGTATGAACATAGATTCGATCAAAAACGGCGTGGTCATAGACCACATAACCGCGGGCAGGGCGATGGAGCTTTACAGACTGCTCGGGCTTGACGGCGTAGGCGTTCCCGTCGCGATAATAACGAACGCGCTGAGTAGCAAAAAGGGCAAAAAGGATATAATAAAAATTGACGCCGACATACCCGTCGACCTCGACGTCATAGGCTTCGTCGATCCCGGCGCGACGGTCAACATGATCAAAGACGGCGCCGTCGTCGAAAAGAAGAAAATGAAACTTCCGCAAATTTTGAAAAACGTACTCAAATGCAAAAATCCGCGCTGTATTACGACGACGGAGCAGGAGCTGCCCCACGTGTTCAGACTGACTGACGCGGATCATAAAACGTACCGCTGTATATACTGCGAAACAAAGGCAAAATAAGAAAGGAGATTACCGATATGGCTACATTCATCAACGAACCGTCCCATACCTTCAACGAATACTTACTTATCCCGGGTTATTCCTCCTCTGAGTGCATACCCGCAAACGTAAGTCTTAAAACGCCCCTCGTAAAATATAAAAAGGGCAAAACACCTAAAATAACAATGAACATCCCCATGGTCTCCGCCATAATGCAGTCCGTTTCGGGCGACAGGCTCGCCGTCGCGCTGGCGACCGAGGGCGGCGTCGCGTTCATATACGGCAGCCAGAGCGTGGAAAGTCAGGCGGCCATGGTAAAGCGCGCCAAAACGTATAAAGCCGGATTCGTAAAAAGCGACTCCAACTTAAAGCCCGACGACACGCTCGCCGACGTGGTGGAGCTGACCGCGAGAAACGGACACAGCACAATAGCCATAACGGACGACGGCACGGCGGACGGCAAGCTGCTTGGAATTGTCACGGGCAGAGACTACCGCGTCAGCCGCATGGCGCCGGATCTTCAGGTACATGAATTCATGACACCGTTTGAAAAACTGATCTGGGCAAAAGAGGGCACGACGTTAAAGGAAGCGAACGATATAATCTGGGATCACAAATTAAACTCCCTGCCGATTGTAAACGACGAGGGCAAGCTCTGCCATCTCGTTTTCAGAAAAGACTACGACACGCATAAGCAGAACCCGGACGAGCTGCTCGACGATCAGAAAAGGTACGTCGTGGGCGCCGGAATAAATACGCGCGACTACGCGGAAAGAGTTCCAGCCCTGCTCGATGCGGGCGCTGACGTGCTCTGCATAGACTCATCGGAAGGCTTCTCAGAATGGCAGAAGAGGACAATAAAGTGGATAAGAGACAATTACGGTGACGCGGTAAAGGTCGGCGCGGGCAACGTCGTCGACGCGGAGGGCTTCAGATTTTTAGCCGACTGCGGCGCGGACTTCGTAAAGGTCGGCATCGGCGGCGGCTCTATCTGTATAACCCGTGAGACGAAGGGCATAGGCAGAGGCCAGGCGACCGCGCTGATAGAGGTATGTAAGGAGCGCGATAAATATTTTGAGGAAACGGGAGTTTACGTTCCCGTCTGCTCCGACGGCGGCATAGTCTACGACACCCATATCACGCTCGCGCTTGCGATGGGCGCGGATTTCGTGATGCTCGGCAGATATTTCGCCAGATTCGACGAAAGCCCGTCAAATAAAGTCAGCTTAAACGGCACGTATTATAAAGAGTACTGGGGCGAGGGCTCCGCGAGAGCGAGAAACTGGCAGAGGTACGATTTAGGCGGCGACAAAAAGCTGTCGTTTGAGGAGGGCGTCGATTCGTACGTCCCGTACGCCGGCTCGTTAAAGGACAACGTAGCCCTGTCGTTATCAAAAGTACGCTCCACAATGTGTAACTGCGGCGCGCTGACGATACCCGAGCTGCAGAAAAAAGCCAAGCTCACGCTCGTCTCCGCAACGAGCATAGTCGAAGGCGGCGCGCATGACGTTATACAGAAGGAAAAGAGCGCGCCGATAAAATAATTTTACCTTCCCCGATTGTGGAAGGGGGACCGCGCCGGGGTTCCCCGCCGCGAACCGGTGAGCGGTGGGGGTTCGCGGATTGCGGTGGATGAGGCGAACACCGGCTCCGCAATTCAACCGTCGAAGAATAAATATAAACGTAAAACGGGCTGTCGTACTTAACAACCCGTTTTTGCTATCCTTAAATCAAATTTTTAACTCTTTCCGCTAAGGCTTTGAAGCGCTCGTCGTTACGTATGGGGTCAAACCATGCCCAGCGCGGATCGCTTGTCAGACGTTCATAATCTACTTCAGGTGTTAGTACCCATGCTTCACGTACGCCCATATCAACGTCGTCCGCGTAATACAGTCTTCTGTATCCTTTTTTCGTCGTATCTATCTTTAACTTAAACGTAGGCAACGCGGGCGAGCGGCTTTCGATAATAGCACCGTCCGGCAAAGTTGACGTCTGCTCCATAAGGGAAACGGTATCTTCAAGTGTTTTATACGCATCCTCTGTCCTGCCGAGCGAGGCGAAATAACACGTGCGCAGCTCTCCCAAAGTGATCCGCTGATACGCGAAAATGTCGGGTGAAAGCCCGCAGGTTATCGGGTGATCATCGGTTGGATGCTCGTTTGTGAAGTTATGCAGGAAATCAAGCAGAATATTGTTTTTCCAGAATGCAAAGCTCGCGTCGTTCGGCGCACGCCAGTCTTTCCACGGCAAGAGCCCGTCTATCAGCTCGATGATCGAATTATAAAGTCTTCTTTGACGGAAAATCTCAACCTTGTCAAATTCGTCAAGATAAAAATACCTTTCATACAATAGCGCGTCCCTTGTGCTTTCCGTATCGTCGACGGCGTAACGGTTGAGAAGTGCGGGAATGTACTGTTCATCTTCAAGCCTTGAAAAATATTGCAGCGAAAGCGATTTTTTAATCGGGAGCGGATTGCCTTCAAAGAAGATTTCCGCCATTTTACGCAATTCGTCCTTTATCCCTTTTGTTTTCTTGACCGATGAATAATAAAGGTCGCAGCACAACCCGTCAAACGTATCGTTCAAATCGTATTCCGTACGTACAGTACGTATTATTTGCATTGCACGTTCCGTATCGTTTTCGTCTAAGTTTCTTAATTCGTCTCTCAAAGCCAGAAGCTCTTCCTTTTTCTTTTCCTCGGGTATGCCGAAAAGGTAATCGGTCGAGACGTTAAAGAAACGGGCGATAAGCGGGATCATCTCGACGTCGGGGTACGTGACGCAGTTTTCCCAGCGGGACACGGACTGAAACGACACGCCGAGCTTCTCCGCAAACTGCTCCTGCGTCAGATTTTTCCCCTTGCGCAGAGAGCGTATGTTTTTTCCGAAATATTCGTTCATGATAAAATTCCTTTCATAAAAATCATTTTTCATCTCAGGTACCTGTTGACTACATTATACCACGTTTTTTTGATTTGTAAATATCTCGATTCAAGAGAAATATTATCAGTTTGTGAGAATTTTTGAAATGAGCGTGTATAACGGGTCGTCGAGGGCGCCGACCCCTACGGATAGGCGATCCGACCGTTTGTTTGCGGGGCCGGCGTTCGCCTCATTCGTCACGGCATAGCCGTGCCACCTTCTCCGAAAGGAGAAGGCTTGGGGTTCCCCCTCCCCCCTTTCCGTGAACCCCCACCGCTCGCGAGCTCGCGGCGGGGAACCCCGGTCCACCCCCAAACCCCGCCATCCCCCCCGAACTGTCGGGGATTTCGACGCGACGATTTTGTAGGGGTCGGCGCCCTCGACGACCCGTCAAACGGGACAAAAAGGCAATCTCCGAAGCAACGGGTGAGCAATGCTCGTCCCCACCGTGAAAGGCGGGTATATATATTATTTATAGAGTAAAATATATGTGAACAATCAGGCGTACGGGTTGACATAACGGGGGTTTTGTGGTATAATCCAATCAACAATAAAAAACGGCGCGTGACTGACGGAAAAGCGGACAACCGCGAGGGAGCGATGCCGTAAACTGCCGACCGTCTGGGCATACTTGAACATCAGTCCGAGTGTGCCCTTTTGTACGTTTAAGAAAGGATATTTATGAAAAAAGTCGGGATAATAATGGGATCGGACAGCGATCTTCCGATCGTTAAAAAAGCGACGGATATGCTTGATTCTTTGGGCATACCGTATGAGGCTCACATATACTCGGCGCACAGAACGCCCGTACAGGCCGCGGATTTTGCAAAATCCGCGCGTGAAAAAGGCTTCGGCGCCATTATAGCCGCCGCCGGAATGGCGGCGCATCTGGCAGGCGCGCTTGCCGCGAACACCACTCTGCCGGTAATAGGCATACCGTGCGGAGGCGGAGCGTTCAACGGCTTGGACGCGCTTTTATCGACCGTTCAGATGCCGACGGGCATCCCTGTGGCTACGGTCGCCGTCGGCGGCGGTGCAAACGCGGCGCTTTTGGCGGCGCAGATAATAGCGGTTGATGATAAAGAATTAGCGGCAAAGCTTGATGAAAAAAGAAAAAACGACGCGGAAAAGGTCTTACAAAAAGACGCCGCGCTTGAAATATAAGGAGAGACAATGGGCGGTTATTTCGGTATAGCGTCAAAATTCGACTGCATGACGGACGTGTTCTTCGGCGTTGATTATCATTCACATTTAGGCACAAAGCACGGCGGACTTGCGGCGTACGACAAAGAAATAGGATTACAAAGAAAAATTCACAGTATAGGCAATTCGCCTTTCAGAACGAAATTTGAAAACATCTTTAAGGAGATGAAAGGAACGTCGGTCATCGGTTGTATTTCGGACACTTTCCCGCAGCCCTTACTTCTGCGTTCCAAATTCGGAAGCTACGCGATATGCGTGACGGGCGTGATACATAACGCGGACGAGCTGATAAAGAGCTATCTTGAGGTCACGGGCGGGCATTTCGACGCGATGACGGGCGGCAAGGTGAACGGAGTTGAGCTTTTCGCGGCGCTGATGGACCACAAGGATACGTTTGAAGAAGGTATAAGGTACGCGCAGGAGCTGATAGACGGCACGGCGGCGGTGCTGATACTTCGCGAGGACGGCAATATTATAGCCGCGCGCGACAAGTACGGCAGACTGCCGATGCAGATAGGAAAACGCGAAGACGGTTTTGCCGTATCGTTTGAATCGTTTGCGTATCAGAAGCTCGGATTTGAGCCGTTCTGCGAGCTCGGCCCCGGCGAGATAGTTCAGATAACGCCCGACGCGGTGATAAAATTAGCCGAACCCGGCAAGAAAAAGCGCATCTGCTCGTTTTTGTGGAGCTATTACGGCTATCCGACCTCCACTTATGAGGGCGTCAACGTCGAGGCGATGAGATACAGGAACGGCGCGATAATGGCGGCGGCGGACGAGAAGAGCAAAAACGCGGAAAACGTCGATTACGTCGGCGGCGTTCCCGATTCCGGCACGCCCCACGCGATAGGCTATTCAAACAGAAGCCACAAGCCGTTTGCCCGCGCGTTCATCAAATACACGCCCACCTGGTCGAGAAGCTTCATGCCGTCCGACCAGACGGACAGAAACAAGATAGCGAAAATGAAGCAGATCCCCGTGCACGAGCTTATAACGGACAAGGAGCTGCTGTTCGTGGACGACTCTATCGTCCGCGGCACGCAGTTAAAAGAAACGGTCGAATTCTTGTACGAAAACGGCGCCAAGGCGGTACATATGCGCTCTGCCTGCCCGCCCATAATGTACGGTTGTAAATTTTTGAATTTCTCGCGCGCGACGTCGGATATGGAGCTTATTGCTCGCCGCGTGATAGTCGAGCTTGAAGGCGAGGAAGGATTTGAGCACATAAAAGAGTACAGCGACGGTAAGACCGAAAGAGGACGCAAACTGCGCGACGCGATATGCAAAAAATTCAACTTTGCGTCGCTTGAATTCCAGTCGCTCGAGGGCGTGATCGAGGCGATAGGGCTTGATAAATCGGAGCTTTGCACGTACTGCTGGGACGGAGAGGAGTAATATTATGGAAAATTCAAGATCTGAGGCTTACGCAAAATCGGGTGTTGACATAACCGCGGGCTACCGCGCGGTAGAGCTGATGAAAAAACATATTGCAAGAACGAACGTACCGGGCGTCGTGTCCGGCATAGGCGGCTTCGGCGGTCTGTTCGAGCTTGATCTTACGGGGATAAACAAACCCGTGCTCGTCTCCGGCACGGACGGCGTGGGAACGAAATTGAAGCTCGCGTTTCTTGCGGACAAGCATGATACCGTGGGTATCGACTGTGTCGCCATGTGCGTAAACGACGTAATCTGCTGCGGCGCAAAGCCCCTGTTCTTCCTCGACTATATCGCCTGCGGCAAAAATATACCCGAGCGCATAGCCGATATAGTAAAGGGCGTGTGCGACGGCTGCGTGCAGTCGATGGCGGCGCTGATAGGCGGCGAGACGGCGGAGATGCCCGGCTTCTACCCCGAGGACGAATACGACCTCGCGGGCTACTGCACGGGCGTGGTCGACAAGGATAAAATAATAGACAACAAAAAAATGAGAGCGGGCGACGTCGTTATAGCCCTGCCGTCAAGCGGCGTCCATTCAGACGGCTTCTCGCTCGTCCGCAAGGTCGTCGACGTGGAGCGCGCCGATATTAAATCGCCGGTCGCGGAGCTCGGCGGCAAGAGCATACTTGAAACGCTTTTGGCCCCGACGAAAATTTACGTCAAGCCGATACTCAAGCTGCTTGAAACGGTAGAGGTACACGGTATTTCGCATATCACCGGCGGCGGCTTTTACGAGAATATTCCGAGAAGCGTGCCGGACGGCTTAGGCGTCGTGATAAAGGAATCCGACGTAAAAGTTCTTCCTATATTCGATCTGATAGAGAAGCGCGGAAATATCAGCCGCCGCGATATGTTCAACACGTTCAACATGGGCGTCGGTATGGACGTCATAGTCCCGGCGGATATGGCGGACGAGGCGTTAAAGATTTTGAAGGAGTGCGGCGAGGACGCTTATATCGTCGGCGTCGTAAAAGAAAGCGGGAGTAAGATATGTCTTATTTAAAGCAGACGTTCTCCGGCGTATGCGCCGGGATACTCATAAGCATCGGCGGCTCGGTTTTTCTGGCGTGCGATAACAAATACGTCGGCGCCGTTATGTTCACAGTCGCCCTGCTCTGCATCTGCTTGAAAGGCTTTTCACTATATACCGGCAGGATAGGATTCATAGTCGAGACGCATGATAAGGAATATTTCAGCGGTCTTACCCTCGGTCTGCTCGGCAACGCGATAGGCACGGCAGGCTGCGGTTATGCGATAAGGCTCGCCTTGCCGAAGCTGGCGGAAACGGCACAGACACTCTGCACGGGCAAGTTAGAGCAAACGTTTTTGCAGACCTTAATACGCGGCATATTCTGCGGTGTGCTGATGTATCTGGCGGTCAGCATCTACAAAGAAAAAAACAACGTCATAGGCATAATCTTCTGCATACCCGTCTTCATTTTAGCGGGCTTCGAGCACTCGATAGCCGATCTGTTCTACTTTGCCGCCTCCGGCATCGTATCGCTTAAAGCGTTCGGTTTTATCTGGACGGTTATCCTCGGCAACAGCATAGGCGCGGTGATTTTGCCGCTTCTTATGATGAACTTTAAAAAAGGTAAATAATATGAAAAAAGTTAAAATCGCCGTTTTGGTATCTGGCGGCGGAACGAATTTACAGGCGCTTATAGACGCGCAGAGCTCGGGGATAATTCAAAGCGGAAAAATCGTCTGCGTCATATCGAGCAAGGCGGGCGCGTACGCGCTGACAAGGGCGGAGCACGCGGGGATAGACGCTTATACCGTGCCGAAAAAAGAGTGCAAAAATCAAGCTGATTTTGAAGCGAAAATCGAGCAAATCATAGAAAAAAAGGGCGCGGAGCTTATAATTTTGGCGGGCTTTATGTCGATTTTATCCGCCGACTTTACGAAAAAGCATGAAAACCGCATTATAAACGTGCATCCGGCGCTTATCCCGTCGTTCTGCGGAGCGGGTTATTACGGGCTGAAGGTGCACGAGGCGGCGCTTCAATACGGCGTAAAGGTCACGGGCGCGACGGTGCATTTCGTTAACGAGATCCCCGACGGGGGCAAAATAATAATGCAGAAAGCCGTGCGCGTGCACGATAACGACACGCCGGAGAAATTACAAAAAAGAGTTATGAAGCAGGCGGAATGGAAAATTCTCCCCTTGTCCGCCGAGCTTGTATGCAAAAAAATAATATCGGGTGAGGTGTGATAATGGAGATTTATAAAAGAAACGATATCGAAGAGCTTATAACGGGCAATTCATACGTAGGACGCGGCATAGTCGCCGGCTTGACGGAAAACGGAAAGTACGCCGTCGCCGCCTATTTCATAATGGGCAGGAGTGCGAACAGCAGAAACAGGATCTTCACAAAGAAAAACGGAGAGATCTTCACGGAGCCGTTTGACGTATCAAAGGTCGAGGACCCGTCTTTAATAATCTACGCGGCGCTCCGCAAATACGAAAACAAGCTGATATTCACAAACGGAGATCAGACGGACACCATATATAACGGCGTAAAATGCGGCGCTACGTTTGCGGGAGCTTTGGCAACGAGAGAATTTGAGCCGGACAAGCCGAATTTCACCCCGCGCATAAGTTGTATGATGACGCTCGGTGAGCCTTTGACCTATGAAATGAGCATTTTAAAATCCGAGGATGAAAACGGATGTGACTGCTGCCGCTTCACGTTCTCCTACAAGGCGCAAAAGGGTTTAGGCCATTTTATACACACCTACGTCACCGACGGCAACCCGATACCGACGTTCCAGGGCGAGCCCGAGCGCGTCATGATACCGGACGATATAGACGAATTCACAAACAAGCTGTGGCGCGGGCTTGATGAAAACAACAAAATATCTCTGTACGTCAGATACACCGATTTAGCGTCGGGCGAGGAGACGGACAGACTTATAAATAAGAATAAGTGAGGATATAAAATGAAAGAATTTGAACTTAAATACGGCTGTAACCCAAACCAGAAGCCCGCGAAAATATATATGCGCGACGGCGGCGAGCTTCCGATAAAGATTTTAAACGGCAAGCCGGGATATATAAATTTTTTGGACGCTTTTAACTCTTATCAGCTCGTAAAAGAACTGAAAGCGGCGCTCGGAATGCCGGCGGCGACGTCCTTCAAGCACGTATCCCCGACGTCCGCGGCGATAGGTCTTCCCCTGCCCGAGAAGCTTAAAAGAGCCTGCTTCGTTGACGATATTGAGGACTTGGACGAATCGCCTCTCGCCTGCGCTTACGCACGCGCCCGCGGAACGGACAGAATGTCGTCCTTCGGCGACTGGATCGCGCTGTCCGACGTCTGCGACGTCACGACCGCAAAGCTGATCAAGCGCGAGATCTCCGACGGTATAATCGCCCCGGGCTACGAGCCGGAAGCGCTTGAAATTTTAAAATCCAAAAGAAAAGGCGGCTACAACATAGTCGAAATAGACGAGAACTATACGCCCGACCCGCAGGAACATAAAGAGGTTTACGGCGTCACGTTTGAGCAGGGAAGAAACAATTTCAAAATAGATAAAGAGCTTTTGTCAAATATAGTGACGGAAAATAAAGACCTGCCCGATCAGGCGGCGGCGGATCTGATAATCTCGCTCATCACGCTTAAATACACGCAGTCAAATTCCGTTTGCTACGCATACGGCGGACAGGCTATCGGCGTCGGCGCAGGTCAGCAGTCAAGAATACACTGCACAAGGCTCGCCGGAACAAAAGCGGATACGTGGTTCTTACGTCAGTCCGACAAGGTCTTAGGGCTCAAATTCAGAGACGATATAGCAAGACCCGACAGAGACAACGTCATAGACGGTTACATAAACCAGAACGAGGAGGACGTCTGTGCGGAGGGCGTGTGGCAGAAATACTTTACCGAGCGCCCCGAGCCGTTCACGAGAGAGGAACAAAGAGCTTATCTCGACACCATGGACGGCGTTGCACTCGGCTCCGACGCGTTCTTCCCGTTTGACGACAACATCAAACGCGCCAAAAAGAGCGGCGTAAAATACGTAGCCGAGCCCGGCGGCTCCATCCGCGACGATCTCGTTATCGAAAGATGCAACGAGTATGGTATGGTCATGGCGTTTACGGGAATGAGGTTATTCCATCATTAAAACTTTCGCCGTAAGGCGAAATCATAACTTTTCGCGCAAGCGAAAATCATAACGTTTGCCGATAGGCAAACTCATAACTGTAAACTATTAGTTATGATTGCCCTTACGGGCAAGTTTACAGTTATGATTGCCTACGGCAAGTTATGAGCGGCTTGCGCCGCGTTAATTAAAATTGAGGTTAAGAATGAAGATTGTAGTAGTTGGCTCCGGCGGCCGCGAGCACGCGATAATAAAGAAATTAAAAGAGAATAAAACGATAGAGAAAATTTACGCCCTGCCCGGTAACGGCGGCATAGCGGAGGACGCGGAATGCGTTGACATAAAGGCGACGGATATCGAGGGCATCGTAAAATTCGCCGTTCATAACGATATAGATTACGCCGTCGTCGCGCCGGACGATCCGCTCGTCCTCGGCTGTGTGGACGCGCTGAATTACGAGGGGATACCTTGCTTCGGCCCCGTATCGTCCGCCGCGATGATAGAGGGCAGCAAGGTTTTTGCGAAAAACCTGATGAAAAAATACGGCATACCCACGGCGAAGTACGAGGTTTTCGAAAGCGCCGAGAAAGCGCTGTCGTACGTAAAGACCGCGCCGTTACCGACAGTAATCAAGGCTGACGGGCTTGCGCTCGGCAAGGGCGTCATAATCGCGGAAACGCGTAAGGACGCGGAGGACGCCATAGTTTCGATAATGGAAAACAAGCGCTTCGGAAAGTCCGGCGACAAGATAGTTATCGAGGAGTTTTTGCAAGGACCCGAGGTATCCGTTCTGTCCTTCACGGACGGAAAAACCGTCGTTCCCATGATCTCGTCGATGGACCACAAGCGTGCACACGATAACGACGAGGGCCTGAACACCGGCGGCATGGGAACGGTCGCGCCAAACCCGTACTACACGGAAAAAGTCGCCGCCGAATGTATGGAAAAGATATTTTTGCCGACGATAAAGGCAATGAACGCGGAGGGGCGCACGTTCAAGGGCTGTCTGTACTTCGGGCTTATGATAACGAAGGACGGACCGAAGGTGATAGAATACAACTGCCGCTTCGGCGACCCGGAAACGCAGGTCGTTTTACCGCTGTTAAAAACCGATTTACTGACGGTCATGCAGGCGACGACGAACGGCGATCTTGACAAAATAAACGTCGAGTTTTCCGACAAGCACGCCTGCTGCGTGATCGCCGCGTCCGACGGTTATCCCGAGCATTACGAAAAGGGCTTTGAGATAACTCTGCCCGAGGATAAAACGGGTATTTACGTCGCCGGCGCCGCTAAAAAGGACGGCAAGCTCGTCACCTCCGGCGGCCGCGTGCTCGGCGTTACCCGTGTGGCGGACACGCTCGATGGCGCTATAAAAGAAGCCTATAAAGCGGTGCAAACCGTAAAATTCGATAATATGTATTACAGATCCGATATAGGAAAAAGAGCTTTGCAGGCAAAGGAAAACTGATATGGTTTACAGAATTTTCGTTGAAAAAAAGCCCGGACTTGATAACGAGGCTAAAACGCTTTTGAACGACGCCCGACTGCTTTTAGGCGTAACGGGACTGAAAAACGTCCGTCTTTACAACAGGTACGACGCGGAGAATATCGATAAGGAGCTGTTTTGCTACGCGGTAAAGACCGTGTTTTCCGAGCCGCAGCTCGATACCACGTACGATACGCCGGACTTATCCGGTGCGTACGTTTTCGCCGTCGAATATCTGCCCGGCCAGTTCGACCAGCGTGCCGATTCCGCGGCGCAGTGCATACAGATAATATCCCAGGGCGAGCGCCCCGACGTGAGAAGCGCGAAAATTTACGCGCTGTACGGCGAGCTGTCGGAGGACGATATAAAGACGATCAAAAAGTACGTCATAAACCCGGTGGAGGCGCGCGAGGCTTCGCTCGATTTGCCCGAAACGCTCAAAACCGCGTTTGAAATACCGACGACTGTAAAAACGCTCGACGGTTTTATTAAACTCGACCGTGCCGGGCTTGAAAAATTCGTATCGTCATACGGTCTTGCGATGGACGCGGACGATATAGAATTCTGCCAGAAGTATTTTATAAAAGAAAACCGCGACCCGACGATAACCGAGATCAGGATGATAGACACGTACTGGTCCGACCACTGCCGTCACACCACGTTTTTGACGCATATAGACAGCGTCAGATTCGAGGATAAGCTTTTACAGAAAGCGTACGAGGATTACATAAACGTAAGAAAAGAATTAGGCAGAACAAAACCGGTTTGCTTAATGGACATAGCGACGATAGGCGCGAGATATTTGAAGGCGAAAGGAAAACTGCCGAAGCTCGACGAATCTGAGGAAATAAACGCCTGCACCGTCAAAATAAGCGTCACCGCGGACGGAGTTGAGGAACCGTGGCTGCTGCTGTTCAAGAACGAAACGCACAACCACCCGACGGAGATAGAGCCGTTCGGCGGCGCGGCGACGTGCATAGGCGGCGCGATACGCGACCCGTTATCCGGCCGCTCGTACGTTTACGCGGCGATGCGCGTCACGGGCGCTGCCGATCCGACCGTTCCCGTATCGGAGACGATAGAGGGCAAGCTCCCGCAGAGAAAAATTGTCACAACCGCCGCGGCGGGTTATTCGTCGTACGGCAACCAGATAGGACTTGCGACGGGCATGGTGGACGAGATATATCATCCGGGCTACGCGGCGAAGCGTATGGAGATCGGCGCGGTCATAGCCGCCGCCCCCGCGGAGAACGTAAGGCGTGAAAGACCGGAACCCGGCGACGTCGTTATACTTCTCGGCGGAGCTACGGGGCGCGACGGCATAGGCGGAGCGACCGGCTCCTCCAAATCGCACAACGCGCACTCCGTTGAAGAATGCGGAGCCGAGGTGCAGAAGGGCAACGCGCCCGAGGAGAGAAAGCTTCAAAGGCTTTTCAGAAGCAAAGAGGCGTGCAACCTTATAAAGCGCTGCAACGACTTCGGCGCGGGCGGCGTATCCGTGGCGATCGGCGAGCTTGCGGACGGGCTTGACATAGATCTGAACGCCGTGCCGAAAAAATATGAAGGTCTTGACGGAACGGAGCTTGCGATAAGCGAATCGCAGGAGAGGATGGCGGTCGTCGTTTCAAAGGACGACGCTGATAAATTCTTGGCGCTCGCAGAAAAAGAAAACCTGCGCGCCTGCCCCGTCGCCGTCGTTACCGAGGATCCACGTCTCGTTATGCGCTGGAACGGCAAAAAGATAGTCGACATAAGCCGACGGTTTTTGAATTCAAACGGCGCGGAAAAGCATATAGACGCCGCACCCGAAAAGCCGACGGTATTCGAAAGCGAAATAAACGGCACCTTTACAGATAATTATAAAAAGACGGTTTCCGATTTAAACATCTGCTCAAAGCGCGGTCTGTCCGAGAGATTCGACTCGACGATAGGCGCCGGTACGGTGCTTATGCCGTTCGGCGGCAAAAATCAGCTGACGCCGATACAGGCGATGGTGCAGAAGATATGCTGTGAGAAAAAGCACACGGACGACTGCTCCGTCATGAGCTGGGCGTACGATCCGCTTATAGCGGAAAAGAGCCCGTACCACGGCGCTTACGTCGCCGTCGTCGAATCCGTCTGCAAGCTGATCGCGGCTGGCGCGGATATAAACGACACGTATCTGACGTTCCAGGAATATTTCGAAAAGCCCGGCGCGGACGGAAAACGCTGGGGCAAGCCGCTTGCGGCGCTTCTCGGCGCCCTCGAGGCGCAGAAGGATCTGGGCATAGCGGCGATAGGCGGCAAGGATTCCATGTCCGGCAGCTTTGAAAAGCTCGACGTTCCGCCCACGCTCGTCTCCTTCGCCGTTACGACGGACAAGACGAAAAACATAGTAAGCCCCGAATTCAAATCGGCGGGCCGCGACGTTGTGCTTTTATCACCGGAATACGATGAAAACGGACTTCCTAAGAGGGAAAGCCTGCTCGCGCTTTACGATAAAGTAACGAAGCTCTTGCGTTCGGGCAAAGCCGTGTCGTGTTACGTCACCGGCATCGGCGGTATAGGCGAAGCGGTGTTCAAAATGGCGATAGGAAACGGTATAGGCTTTGAATACGATGAAAAGCTGACCGTTGCCGATATATTCAAACGCCGCACAGCCTCGTTCGTGCTTGAAACGACGGAGAAAACGTACGGCGTTCCGATAGGCAAAACGACTGCCGAGCCCGTTATAGCGTACAAGGGCGAAAAGCTCGCGCTTGACAGCCTGTTAAAGCCGTATGAGGACAAATTGGAGGGCGTTTACTCCTGCAATATAAAGAATAACGACACGCCGCTAAAAGACTTCGAATACGAGGTCAAAGAACATAGATCCGCGGCTGTGAAGCACGCGAAGCCAACGGTTCTGATCCCCGCGTTCCCGGGCACGAACTGCGAGTACGACAGCGCGAAGGCCATGGCGGACGCGGGCGCGGAGCCCGAGATAACAGTCATAAACAACCTGAATTCCGCGGGTATTACAAAGAGCGTGAATGAATTCGCGGACAAGCTGAAAACGGCTCAGATGATATTCATCCCGGGCGGCTTCTCCGGCGGCGACGAGCCCGACGGCTCCGGTAAATTC
This sequence comes from uncultured Ruminococcus sp., assembly GCA_902797235.1. GTDB lineage: Bacteria > Bacillota > Clostridia > Oscillospirales > CAG-272 > UBA1248. Next base: position 18,114 of record CADBSB010000014.1, read on the forward strand.
ATAACGGCGTTTTTCAGAAATGAAAGGATAAAAGAGGGCGTTCACGGCCTTCTGAACGACCGCGACGGACTTATGTGCGGTATCTGTAACGGCTTCCAGGCGCTTATAAAGCTCGGTCTCGTGCCGTACGGAAAGATAATAGACACGGACGAGAACTGCCCGACTTTGACGTTCAACACGATAGGACGCCACCAGTCGAAGATAGTGCGCGTGCGCGTCGCGTCAAACAAATCACCGTGGCTTGCCGCGACAAAGGTCGGCGAAATATACAGCACTCCGATCTCACACGGAGAGGGCAGATTTTTAGCGGATCCCGCGCTTATTGAAAAATTAGCGGAAAACGGTCAGATCGCCACGCAGTACGTTGACCTTGCGGGCCATGCGACAAACGATATACAGTACAACCCGAACGGCTCGGTCTACGCGGTGGAGGGCATAACCTCGCCCGACGGCAGAGTTTTCGGAAAAATGGGACACAGCGAAAGAAAAGGCAGCGGCCTTTATAAAAACGTACCGGGAGAATATGACATCCGTATGTTCGAATCAGCCGTAAAATACTTTAAATAACGGGGGATAACCAAAATGAATTTCTTTGATGAACTGAAAAACTACGATAAAGACGTGTTTGAAGCGTGCGATCTGGAGCTTCAAAGACAGCGCGGAAACATAGAGCTTATAGCGAGCGAGAACATCGTATCGAAAGCCGTGCTTTTAGCGGCGGGCGGCGTTCTTACGAACAAGTACGCCGAGGGTTATCCCGGCAAGCGCTATTACGGCGGCTGCGGCTGCGTCGATATTGTTGAGGATATAGCGAGAGAGCGCGCGAAAAAGCTGTTCGGCGCCGAGCACGCAAACGTTCAGCCGCACTGCGGCGCCTCCGCAAACCTCGCCGTGTTCTTTGCGCTGCTCAACCCCGGCGACACGGTAATGGGAATGAATCTGCAGGAGGGCGGCCACCTTTCGCACGGCTCGCCCGTAAATATCTCCGGTAAGTATTTCAACGTCGTCCCCTACGGCGTGTCAAAGGACACGGAAATGATAGATTACGACGAGATGGAGCGCATAGCGAAGGAGTGCAAGCCGAAACTGATAGTCGTTGGCGCGTCGGCGTATTCGAGGATCATAGATTTCAAGCGCTGCCGTGAGATAGCGGACGAGGTCGGCGCGTATTTAATGGTAGATATGGCGCACATCGCGGGTCTCGTCGCGGCCGGCGTCCATCCGTCCCCCGTGCCGTACGCGCACGTAGTTACGACCACCACGCATAAAACGCTCCGCGGCCCGCGCGGCGGTATGATACTCTGTAAAGAAGAATTTGCAAAACAGATAGACAAGGCTATATTCCCCGGCACTCAGGGCGGTCCTTTGATGCACATTATAGCCGCAAAAGCCGTCGCTTTGGGTGAAGCCATGACGGACGAGTTTAAGGAATACGGAAAACAAATCGTCAAAAACGCCGCCGTCCTCTGCGACGGACTGAAAGCCCGCGGACTTGACATAGTATCGGGCGGCACGGACAACCACCTTATGCTGATAAAGCTCTTAAACAAAGGCATATCAGGCAAGGAGCTTGAAAGGCGTCTTGACGAGGTGCATATCACCGCGAATAAAAACACCATACCGAACGACCCCGCAAGCCCGTTCGTCACAAGCGGTCTTAGAATAGGCACGCCCGCCGTCACTACGAGAGGCTTTAAGGAGCCGGAAATGAAGCAGATAGCCGATATGATAGCAGATATAACGGACGATTTTGATAAGAATAAGGACAGAGTGACCGAACAGGTAACAAAGCTTTGCAAGCGTTTCCCGATATATCAATAATTTAAGGAGAGTATTGTTATGGCATACTTAACAGACCTTGAGATTGCGCAGAGATGCGAAATGCAGCCCATTTACAAAATCGCCGAAAAAGCGGGGATAGACGAAAAGTACGTCGAGCCGTACGGCAAATACAAGGCGAAAATAGATATGAAAGCCGTGTCAGGTAAAGAAAAGAACGGCAAGCTCATACTCGTCACGGCGATAACGCCGACGCCCGCGGGCGAGGGCAAGACGACCACGACGATAGGTCTGTCGGACGGACTTGCGAGGATAGGCAAAAAGGTCAACGTCGCCCTGCGCGAGCCGTCTCTCGGCCCCGTGTTCGGCGTCAAGGGCGGCGCCGCCGGCGGCGGTTACGCACAGGTAGTGCCGATGGAGGATATAAACCTGCATTTTACGGGCGATTTCCACGCGATAGGCGCGGCAAACAACCTCTTGGCCGCCATGCTCGACAACCACATACAGCAGGGCAACAGCTTGGGTATAGACGTGCGCAAAATAACGTGGAAGCGCTGCGTCGATATGAACGACAGACAGCTCCGCTTCATCGTCGACGGGTTGGGCGGCAAGGCGAACGGCGTCCCGCGTGAGGATGGATATTCGATAACCGTAGCGTCAGAGATAATGGCGGTCTTCTGCCTCGCCAACTCGATCGCGGACCTGAAAGCGAGACTTTCGCGCATAATCGTCGGCTACACGTACGACGACAAGCCCGTAACGGCTGCCGATCTTAAAGCCGTCGGCGCCATGACCGCGCTTTTGAAGGACGCGATGAAGCCGAATTTAGTGCAGACGCTCGAGGGCACGCCCGCTTTCGTCCACGGCGGACCGTTTGCGAATATCGCTCACGGCTGTAACTCCGTACAGGCGACGAAATTAGCGCTCAAATTAGCCGATTACACGGTCACGGAAGCCGGCTTCGGCGCCGATCTCGGCGCGGAAAAATTCCTTGATATAAAGTGCAGAGCCGCCGGACTGACGCCCGACGCGGTGGTCGTCGTTGCGACCGTCAGAGCGCTTAAAATGCACGGGGGTCTTGCTAAGACTGAACTTGCAAACGAGGATCTCGTTGCGCTTGAAAAGGGTATCCCGAATCTCCTGCGCCACGTATCGAACATCAAAAACGTTTACGGCTTGCCGTGCGTCGTAGCGGTCAACCGCTTCCCGACCGATACGGATAAGGAAATAGAATTTATAATAAATAAATGTAAAGAGCTCGGCGTAAACGTCAGACTGTCGACCGTATGGGCGGAAGGCGGCAAGGGCGGCGAGGAGCTTGCGCGTGAGGTCGTAAGGCTTTGCGAGGAAGAGAAGCCCGATTTCCGTTTCTCATACACCCTCGATATGCCGATAAAGGACAAGATAGAGGCGATAACGAAAAAGGTCTACGGCGGCGCCGGTATCACGGTAATGCCCGCGGCACAGAAGCAGATAGAGCAGCTTGAAGCGCTCGGCTTCGGCAGCTTGCCCGTATGTATCGCAAAAACGCAGTACAGCTTCTCGGACGATCCGAAAAAGCTCGGCGCGCCGGAGGATTTCACCGTCACGGTCAAAAACGTCACCGTTTCCGCGGGCGCGGGCTTCATAGTAGTGCTCACGGGCGATATACTCACCATGCCGGGCTTGCCCAAATCACCCGCGGCGGAGAGGATAGACGTCGACGACGACGGGACGATACACGGATTATTTTAAATGAAAAAATGAAGACGCTTCGCTAATGAAGGCGGCGGCAAGCCGCCTGATGAAGACGCTTCGCTGATTAAGGATCAAAAAAAACGAGGTGCGATCGCCGACTGTTCTTAAGGACAGTCGGCAGTTATGAGTTTCGCTGACGCGAAACGTTATGAGCGCTGACGCGCGTTATGATTGCTTTGCAAGATATGAGTGCCTGCGGCACGTTTGCGAAACTCATATCATAACGTTGAAGCGAAGCTTCAACTC
>CADBSB010000015.1 GCA_902797235.1 uncultured Ruminococcus sp.
CAACAAGCCTCTGCCTTGCCGCGACAGCCGCTATCCCGCAGATGTTCGGCACCTGCGTCTTTGCGTAGTTTGCGCCGCGCGATACGTAGACGGTTATTTTCTGTCCCGCCGTAACGTCGCTTCCCGCCGGCGGATCGGTACGAATAACGTATTCCGCGGGGACGTTCTGATCTTCAACTCTCTCCGCCGCTATCTCATAAACGCCCATATATTCCGCTCTGACGCTTACAAAGCTTCTGTAAGACAGATCGGGCAGCTTTACGGTCGACGTTCCGGTATACACGTACAGCACGAGCTCGAGATCGGAGGTCTTCTTTCTTTCCTCACCGCCCTCGGGCGACTGCAAGACTATCTCGTTAATCCTCGATCCGTTCGCGCCCTGCTTCAGCGTTACGCGGAAACCGAGCTGCGAAAGCTCGTCTCTCAGCGCGTCGTTATATATCATTCCGACGTAATTTTTGATCTTAACGTCGTTTTTATCGTTCGGGTTCATCTGCTTAGATAAACTGTTGAAGACGAGGAACGCGAGTATGGTGACGATTATCAGAAGCGATGAGAACACGCCCAAAAGTATCGGCAGAACGAGACCTCCGCGCTCGCGTACGGTGCGCTCCTTTTTCTTCGGTTTGTCTTTTTTGACCTTTTTCTTCTTCTGGCCGCTCTTTAACGCCGCGGCTTCCTCGGCCGTTCTGAATTTGATGCCGGGGTTTTTCTTTAACGCCGTTATATGCGTGAGCATCTGCTTTGCGGACTGGTAACGCATTTCCGGAGATTTTTCCATAGCGCGCATTATGATCTGATCGAGGCCCTGCGGCATCTCCGGCTTTATCTCGCGCGGATGGCGCGGTATCTCGTTAACGTGCTTGTACGCTATCGAAACCGGCGTGTCGCCCGAAAACGGCAGCTCGCCGCACGAAAGCTCGTACATAAGGACGCCGACGGAATAAAGGTCGGAGCGCTCGTCGATCGGCTCCTCGTTCATCGCCTGCTCGGGCGAGATGTAGTTGACCGTGCCGATAGCCTGATCAGTTACCGTAAACGTATCGTTGTTCGGCAGCTTTGCTATACCGAAATCGGCGACCTTTATAAGACCGTTTTTCAACAGCATTATGTTCTGCGGTTTTATATCGCGGTGGATAACGCCCTTGCTGTGCGCGTGCTCGAGCGCGCGGAGTATCTGCTCCGAGATATTCAGCGTTTCACGCCAGGACAACGAGCCTCCTTTATGCTTCAGGAAAGCCTTTAAGGTTATGCCCTCTATGTATTCCATTACGATGTATTTCGTATTGCCCTTGACGCTGACGTCGTATATGTTGACGATGTTTTCATGCGAAAGCATCGCGACGGCTTTCGATTCGTTTATGAAGCGTCTGAGCGCCTCCGGATCGTCCGCAACGTCGTTTTTCAGCATCTTTATGGCGACGGTACGGTTCATAAGTCTGTCCTCGGCCTTGAAGACGATAGCCATGCCGCCCACGCCGATCACTTTTTCTATCCTGTACCGCTTGTCAAATACTCTGCCTATATATTTATCGAATGCATCCATTCAAATTACCTCTCAAAATCAATCATTCACAGCGAGAATGATGGTTATGTTATCGGGGCCGCCCGCGTTGTTTGCCGCGGTTATCAGTTCGTTCACCTTTTCGTCATCCGTCATATCGGGGTCGGTAAGCGTCTGATATATGAAATCCTCTTCCAAAGCGTTGGTAAGACCGTCCGAGCAGAACAAGAGCATTTCAGGAATCTCTCCCAGCCGGTATATATCTGGCTCCACCTCGTCCTCCGTGCCTAAGCACTTTGTGATAAGGTTCTTTTTCGGGTGCGTCGCCGCCTCCTCCTTTGTTATGCGCCCTATGTCTACAAGATACTGAACGTAGGAGTTGTCCTTGCTGACCTGTTTAAGCGCGCCGCGGCTCACCTCGTAAAGGCGGCTGTCGCCGGCGTTAAGCGCCACAACGTCGTCCGCGGTTATAAGCGCCGCTATGACCGTTGTGCCCATGCCCTCGAGCGACGGATCCTCGCCTTTCTTATATATTTCGGTATTGGCGGTCTGCGCGGCTTTGTAAAGCAGCTTTTCCGCGTCCGAGCCCGTTATAAGCTTGCCGGTCTGTATACTGTCAAGCAGCTCGCCCGTTATGCAGTTGTCAAAAGCGTGAAGCGCGGCGGAGCTTGCCTGCTCGCCGCCGTTTGCTCCTCCCATACCGTCAAAAACGGCGCAAAGAGCAAGGCCGTCACCGAATTCACGGATCAGAAACCTGTCCTGATTTACGGGGCGTTTTACGCCCGTATCGCTTTTACCGTATATTTTCATCTTCCTACCGCCGCACGAAAGTGCAGACCTTTCATCAGTTGACTTAATTATAATATATCAAAACCTATATTGTATGAATTTTTATTAAATTTTTGAATTCAGACCGTTTTCTTCGTATTTTCTCGCTCTCAGCTGTCCGCAGGACGCGTCTATATCGGCGCCGAGCCTGCGCCTGACCGTTGCGTTCACACCTCTATTTTCAAGCGTTTTGACGAATTTTTCCGTCATAATCCTGTCGCCGCGCCTGAAATCGCGCTCCTTTATCGGGTTTACCGGGATCAGATTTACGTGTATCGGCATACCCGGAAGATTTGATTTCAAAAGCTCCGCAAGCTTTTCCGCGTCCGCTTCGCCGTTGTTTTTGCCGTCTATCAGAGCGTATTCAAAGCTTATGCGCCTGCCCGTCTTTTCAAAATATCTTTTGCAGGCGGAGAGCAAAAGCTCTATCGGGTATTTCCTGTTTACCGGCATTATCTCGTCCCTCTGCGCGTTCGTCGGCGCGTGGAGCGAAACGGAAAGCGTTACCGGCAGCCCCTCGTCCGCAAATCTGTCTATCTTTTCAACGAGACCGCAGGTTGATACGGATATATGACGGCAGCCGATGTTGAGACCGTTTTCGTCGTTCAGAAGCCTTATAAATCTCACGACGTTGTCGTAATTATCGAACGGCTCGCCCATGCCCATTATAACGACGTTTGAGACGCGCTCTCCCGTGTCCTTCTGCGCCGTGTATATCTGCGACAGCATTTCAGAGGCGTTCAGACTGCGTTTAAGACCGTTAAGCGTCGACGCGCAGAATTTACAGCCCATCCTGCAGCCCGCCTGGCTTGAAACGCAGACCGTGTTTCCGTGCTCGTACCGCATGAAAACGCTTTCTATGTATTCGCCGTCGTAACACTTGAACAGATACTTTACCGTTCCGTCGGCCGACACGAATTTTTCTTCGATCTTTACGGCGGGGATAATCGCTTTTTCCGCGAGCTTTTCCTTCATTTTCTTCGGGATGTTCGTCATCTCGTCAAGCGACGCGCCCTTGTGGAGCCACGTATACAGCTGTTTGGCTCTGTACTTTTCCTCGCCTATTCCGAGAACGAACTCGGTGAGCTCGCTTACGTTCATTGATAATATATCAGTCATTTTCTTTCCTTACTATTTTCGCTGTGTAAAATCCGTCGCAGCCGTCGATATGCGGATAATACGTTTTTTCGTATAACAGAATGAAATCCGTGTTTTTTGAGAGAAAATCCGTAACGTTTTCCATGTTCTCGGACGGCAGCACCGTGCAGGTCGAATATACCATAACGCCGCCCGGTTTAAGGTACCTTGAAGCCGATGAAAGTATCGCTCTTTGCGTATTTATCAGCCTTTCCGTGTCTCCCGGGTCCTTATATCTCATATCGGGCTTCTGACCTATTACGCCCAAACCCGAGCAAGGCACGTCGCATATCACGCGATCGCACTTGCCGATCAATTCCGGCACGGGCTGCCGCCCGTCGTGCTCCGCGGTTTTGATTATCGTGACGCCCGCTTTTTCCGCCGTTTTTTCTATAAGTCTGAGTTTGTTTTTATGTATGTCAAAGGCAAATATTTCGCCTTTGTTTTCCATTTGCATGGCCGCGGACACGGTCTTTCCGCCGGGCGCCGCGCAAACGTCGGCAAGTATCATGCCGGGCATAACGTCAAGCAGCGTGACGGCCGCCTGGCTCGCCCCGTCCTCTATGTAGGCGAGGTCGTTTATCAAAGAAAACAGAGTTTCCGTGTCGGTGTTTTCGTCGATCTTCAAACCGAAGTCGCTTTGTGTGATCTTTTCGGCTTTTATCCCGTTATCATTAAGCAGCTTTTGAAGTCCGTCGACTGTCGTCTTCAGCGTGTTCACGCGTAGCGTCACGCCGCGGCGCGTCAGATCCGCTTTAAGCATTTTTTCCGCTTCTTCAAAGCCGAGCGCGCTGCACAACAAGCCGCATATCTGCTCCGATACGGAGTATTTGAGCGACAGATATTTAACGTCGTTATCCCCGCGCTTTATCTCCGGTTTTCCCTGCCGTATCATACGGCGAAGTACCGCGTTGACAAAGCCGCCGGCGGATTTGCGCTCGTACTTCTTTGCTAGCTCTACGCTCTCGTTCACTATCGAATATTCCGGTATCCTGTCAAGATAAAACAGCTGGTACGCGGATATCCGAAGGATGTTTTTCATCTCGTACGTCATATCGTCGAGCGGTTTATCCGTGCATTGTGATATGATGTAATCAAGCGTTATTTTTCTTTCAAGCACGCCGTAGAAAAGCCTTGTGTAAAGAGCTTTTTCCGCGCCCTGCAATTTGAATTTCTTTATCGCGGCGTCCGCTTCGAGATTGCCGTACTTTCCCTCGCGTTCAAGCCGGCAGAGCGACAGAACGGCAAGCTGCCTTGCGGTATATTTCTTTTCTTCCATTACTCTTTTGTTAAGACGTCTTCTTCGCTTATCTGCCTGCCCCTGATATAATCCGCGCTTTTCATCTTCTGTTTTCCCTCGGGGATAAGCTCGATGATATTGAGCGCACCGTCGCCGCAGGCTGCAATAAGCTCATTGTTTTTCGCGTCGGCGCGTATCACGGTACCGGGAGCGCCTGATCCTTCGCAAACCTTTGTTTTGGCAATACGCAAGCCGCGTTTTCCTTTCGGCCCCGTCTGATAACAGCCGCAGACGAGGTACGGATAAACGCCGCGAATAAGATCGTGCAGTTCCTTCGCCGGTCTTTTAAAATCGAGCATAAGCTCGGATTTTTCTATTTTCGGACTGTATAAGGCAAGACTCTCGTCCTGTTTTTCATAGGCCGCAGATCCGTCGAAAATGTGCGGCATCGTGTCGAGCAGAAGCGCCGATCCGACGGCTCCCATTTTTTCAAACAGCTCGCCGCAGTCCATGTCGTCCGTTATTTCTATTTCCGCCTTTGCGATCATGTCGCCGGTATCGCAGCCCTCGTCCATGCGCATTATCGTTACGCCGGTCTTCGTCTCGCCGTTTATTATGCTTCTCTGCACAGGCGCGGCGCCCCGGTAAGCAGGCAGAAGCGAGCCGTGGACGTTTATACAGCCGTAAGGCGGAATCATAAGAAGCTCTTTCGGAAATATCTTACCGTAAGCCGCTACGATTATCATATCGGGCTTCATTTCGCGTATCTCGTCTGTCACAGCCGCGTCGCGCAAGGTTTTCGGCTGATATACAGGTAAATCGTGAGATAACGCGTACTCCTTTACGGGAGGCATCTGCACCTTGTTCCCCCTGCCCTTCGGCTTGTCCGTCTGCGTATATACGGCGGTTATATCATAATTTTGTTTATACAGCCCGTCTAAAATGCTGACCGCAAATTCCGGCGTGCCGAAAAACACGATATTCTTATTCATCACCCTCAATTTCTTCCTTTGAAAGCATCCTCACGGCGTTATCGTAAAAGATTATACCGTCAAGATGATCTATTTCATGGCAGAGCGCGCGGGCCAAAAGTCCCTCTCCCTCGACCTCGAACGTGTCGCCGTTTCTGTCCGTTGCACGTACCTTTACCTTCATCGGGCGGTGCGTGATGCCCCATTTGCCGGGTACGGAAAGACAGCCCTCTATCTCCTCCTGCTCGCCCTCCTTTGAAATTATCTCGGGATTGATAAGCTCGATAAGCTCTCCCTCCTCGCATTCCACTATCGCCATGCGGCGCAGAACGCCGACCTGCGGCGCGGCGAGACCCACGCCGTTAGCCTTGTGGAGCGTTGCCTGCATATCGTCAAGCAGCCGTATTATATGAGGCGTTATCTCTTTTACCGGTCTGCATTTTTTTCTTAAAATTTCGTCACCGTCTTTTACAATGTTCAAAACCGCCATGTGATCATCTCCTACATCTGATTTGGGTTTATATCCGCGGATATGCTTACGTGCCGCGGATATTTTTTCATAAATGATACCAAAAGCTCCGATACAAGCGCTCTCTGCCGCCTGCCCGATCTGAATTTGCACAACAACTGCATACGGCAAACGCCGTTGATCCTGTAAATCTGCGCCTCGCACGGGCCGTATATGAGCATTTTGACGTCCTTATAGCTATCTTTAAGTCTTCCCTCAAGCGCGCGTTTTAAATCATTCGCCGCCGCTCTTAACAGAGTTTCGTCGTCCGACTGCAATAAAAACAGCAGTATATCGCAAAACGGCGGGAACAAAAGCGCTTTTCGCATCTTTATCTCGTCTTTGAAAAATCCGTCGTAATCCTGCTTTTTCGATAACGCTATTATCTCGTGCTCCGGGTTAAACGTCTGTATAACGGCGACGCCGCGTTTTTCTCCGCGGCCCGCGCGTCCTATGACCTGCGTTAAAAGCGAGAACGACCGCTCGTGCGCCTGATAATCGTCAAGATACAAAGCGTTGTCCGTCATTACCACGCCGACGAGCGTTACGTCCGGGAAATCGTGTCCCTTCGTCACCATCTGCGTACCGACGAGGATGTCGGCTTTATGCTCTCTGAATTCGGACAGTATCGTATCGTACGCCGATTTGCTCGTCGTGGTGTCCGCGTCGAGCCTTAAAACTCTCGCGCCGGGAACGGCTCTTTCAAGCTGTTCGTCTATCTTCTGCGTGCCGAATCCTATCCTGCCTATATGCTGCGAGCCGCATTTCGGGCATGTATCCGGCTCATTTACGGAATATCCGCAGTAATGGCACATAAGTCTGCCCTTGTCCGAGCCTCTGACCTTGTGGTAGGTAAGCGAAACGTCGCAGTTCGGGCACATTATGACCTCGCCGCACATTTTACAGCAAACGTAATGGCTGTAACCGCGGCGGTTCAAAAACAGTATGCTCTGATTGCCGGCTCTGTAGTTTTCGTTCAAAAGCGTGCAGAGCTTTGTTCCTATCGGATCGGTTATCCCCTCCGCGTAATCCTCTTTCAAGTCCGCGGTTATAACGTCCGGCAAGACCGCGTCGCCGTAGCGCGACCTGAGCGTTACAAGGTGATAATTACCCTCTTTCGCCTTATAAAAGCTTTCAACAGACGGCGTTGCGGACGATAAAAGCATGAGCGCGTTGTTCTCGTTACATCTGAATCTCGCAATATCCTTCGCCCTGTATTTCGGCTGTGATTCGGATTTATACGTCGTCTCCTGCTCCTCGTCTATTATGAAAAGGCCGAGGTTTTCGACGGGCGCGAAGGAAGCGGAGCGCGTCCCTATTATCATATCTGCGTCCCCGTTCTTTATCCTTCTCCACGCGTCAAGCTTTTCGCCCTCGGACAAAGACGAATGGAGCACGGCTATCCGGTCGCCGTAATATGAGCTGAAAATGCGGAGCGACTGCGGCGTCAGCGCTATCTCCGGCACGAGCATTATAACGCGTCTGCCGGACTTGATGACCGCGTCGCACACGCTTTTGATAACGAGCGTTTTGCCGGAGCCCGTGATGCCGTAAAGCAAAGCCGCCTCGGGCTTTCCCGTCTCCGTCAGCTTTATAAGCTGATCCGACGCAGATCTTTGTTCGTCCGTCAGCTCGATCTCTTGCTTATTCGTGTTTATCGCGTAGCCGCGTCTGTATTTTTCCACGCGGCGCACCGTAACGGCGCCTTTTTCACAAAGCGATCTGAGCTGCGATGCGCTCAGTCCCGTTTCTTTTACAAGAACGGATCTTTCCGTCTCACCGTTTTGTTTAAGGTATGAAACGGCGGATTTGAGCGTTTCGCTTCTTGACGCTATATCCGTATTATATGAAAAATACTCGTCGTATAATACGTTTTTGCCGTCCTTTGTAAGCGTCGTCCGCGTTATATAACCGTTTCTGTAAAGGTATGAAACGGCTTCGTTCACCGCCGCGCCGAATTCCTTTACGAGCTTTGCGCGTGTGTTCAGCTTTCCGTCGGCAATATACGAATATACCGCGGTCACCTTTGCGTTGAGCGACGGCAGCGGCTTGTCCGTTACCTCGTACAGCTCGTCTATCGTGCCGAGCAGAGCGACCGGGAATACAGTTCGCACCGCCTCTCCGTATGAACAGAGCGTGTTGCTTTCAATGAAGGAGACGAGCTTCATCATCTCGGGTGAAAGCGAATAGTATCGGCTGTAAACGTGCTCTATCGCTTTGTACGCTATACCGTCCTCGGCTTTATCCGATAACTCTGTTATAACGCCGAGATTTACCCTGTTTCCCGCGCCGAAGGGCACGTTGACGAAAGCGCCGACATAAGCGTACTCGTCCGCCGTATAACTGTAACCGTTGTCGACGCCGAACGGCAGCGACAAAAGCTTTACGGTCGCGGTAAGCATTATTTGGGTCTTGTTTCCTCGACGATCTCGTACTCGCCGTCGTATAACATTTCTATGGCGTTTCTTACCGCCTTTTCGTCGCGCAGCTCGGGCGCTATCATGGAAGCGAGCGGCTTATCGGTTTCCTTCGCCGTTATCTTTCTTTCCGCTTCTTCTCTCTGCGCAACGTATTCGTCCGTGACTATGTGCGCGCACTTCGACGTGGCTATGACAAGCTCATACCTGTTGTATTTGTTGTTCTGCGTAAGTTCTTCGATTGAAGGTTTGATCATTTTTATGTTCTCCTGTTCAGTTATTTAAAAATTTAATCGGAAAATCCGGATTGTTTTTCGTTTTGTACTGCTGCGTTTCGGCTATCATCTGCAGCTGCTTTACGCATTCGTCTATTTGTCCGTCCTCGTTTATAAGAAAATAATCGTATTTGTCAAATAATTCGATCTCTTCCTTCGCCCTTGCAAGGCGCTTCTGTATCTTTTCCTCCGTCTCGGTCCCCCTGCCGCGAAGTCTGTCCTCAAGCGCGGAGTACGAAGGGGGCAAAAGCATGACGAGCACGGCGTTCTTGTCCTTTTCCTTCACCTGCATCGCGCCGTTCACCTCTATTTCAAGTATGACGTTCACGCCCGCCTCGATATACGGAGTGAGCTGCGATACGGGCGTGCCGTAGTATTCGCCGGTGTAATTTGCAAATTCGTAGTATCTGTTGTTTTTGATGCCTTCCTCAAACTGTTCTTTCGTTACAAAGCCGTAATCCACGCCGTCCTGCTCGCCCTTTCTCGGCTTGCGCGTCGTGTCCGATACGGAATAGTGGAAATTAAGCCCTTTTTCCATAAGTCTCTGCCTTACCGTGCTTTTGCCGGAGCCGGCGGGGCCTGACAGTACGAATACCGTTCCCTTACTCATTTTTGTCGTCCTCCAACAGCTTTTCCGAAATCGCCTCGGCGGACAATGCCGATAAAATGATATGGTCGCTGTCCGTCACGATAACGGCTTTCGTTTTTTTGCCGCACGTTACGTCTATAAGTCTGCCGCTGTCTTTCGCGTCGGACACCATGCGCTTTACCGGCGCCGATTCAGGCGAGCAGACCGCGACTATCCTGCCGGACGATACCATGCTTCCGTAGCCGATACCTATAAATTTCATACGCACCTCATTCTATATTCTGTATCTGCTCTCTGATCTTTTCTATCTCGCATTTTATGGCGACGACGTTCGCGGTTATATTCACGTTCTGCGCTTTTGAGCCGGTGGTGTTCGCCTCCCTGTTCATTTCCTGGCACCAGAAGTCGAGATTCCTGCCCGCGGGACCCTCTCCGTCAAGCGTTTCGTTGAACGCCTTGATATGTGAGCGGAGACGCACGGTCTCCTCGTCCGTCGCGACCCTGTCTGCGAATATCGCACACTCGGTTATCACGCGGCTTTCGTCGACCGACGCGCCGACCTCCGCCAGAGCCTCTTTCAGCTTCTTCATCAACCGCGCCTCGTATTCCTTTACAGCGTCGCCGGACTGCGCCTCTATCTCGTCGACTATCGACGAAATATTGGCGAGCTTCTGTTTTACGTCCGCGACGAGCCTTGCGCCCTCCGCGGCGCGCGCCGCGTCGTATTTCGATACGGCTTCCGTCAAAACGGTTTTGATGCGCTCCCAGTCGGATTCGAGATCGTCTTCCTTATTTGCAATCGTGAAAATGTCTCTGTTCTCCGCGACCTTCATAGTCGTTATATCGTCCGGCAGACCGAATTCGTCGCGCAGACTTTTAAGCGCCGATATATACCGACCCGCGTAATCGCTGTCAAGCGAAAGCTCCTGCATTTCCGTCTGCGGTACAACGACGGAAATATTTACGTCTATTTTTCCCCTGTAAACGCCGCTTGAGAGTAAAAACGGTTTTATCCTCTCCTCGGCAAACGTGTAGGCTCTCGGCAGCTTGACTGAAACGTCAAGCGTCTTGTTGTTCACGGACTTTATCTCAACGGTAATATCGTACCCGTCGATGCTCTGCCGCGACCTGCCGTAGCCCGTCATACTTTTAAGCATTTCGGTGTTCCTCTTAATTTTAAATTATACGTATATTATAGCGGTTTCCGCCGGATTTGTCAATTTTTTTAATGTATATTTTAAAAAGTGTTTACCCGTGATCAAAGCCCGGTAAACACTTTGTATATATTTTCCTTTTTCGGGGTGTTTTAGTGAAATGTTTGCCCACGTTCGCGTAAGCGAACATTTCACATTTGCGACAGCAAATATTTCACAACGAAGTTATTTCACTTGCCCGAAGGGCAAATTTCACTGAAAAAACCTCGCCGAAGCGAGGTTTTTCATGACCCGTAGCAGACTCGAACTGCTGTTACAGCCGTGAAAGGGCCGTGTCTTAACCACTTGACCAACGGGCCTTAAAAGTAGCGGAAGTTGGACTTGAACCCACGACCTACCGGGTATGAACCGGTTGCTCTAGCCAACTGAGCTATTCCGCCGTACGCAGTCTTTTTTCGCGACTGCTTTGGCATTATACCATAACAAACCGCGTTTGTCAAGAGTTTTTTTGAAAAAATCTTTTTTGCTTCCTATTCTCTTTTTTTTGTCCGTAAGACTTGACAAAATACAAATTTTAATTATAATATATTATAAGGAAGTTATTAATACCTTCGTTCGAGAAAGCAAAGAGCTAATCCATATATCTGTAAACGGTGAGAGAATTACGACAACCCCAACACATCCTTTTTGGGTTCTTCAAAAAGGTTGGATTGATGCAATAAGACTCCGCGCGGGGGATAGACTTCAGCTTCTCAACGGCGAGTATGTTATCGTTGAGCAGGTACAGCATGAAATACTTGAAACACCTATAACTGTCTATAATTTTGAGGTTCAAGATTATCACACCTATTTTATTACTCACAGTGAAATACTTGTACATAATGCAAATTGCGATAAAATGGGAACGCCAAAAGGTAATATGACCGGTAATCATGAGGTTCAGAATAAGCAAGTTCGCGATGCTTTAAAGAGCATTGGTCAGGATACCCCGAAAAACAGAAGAATACTACATGATGCTATTCATGGGATGGGGTATGGATATCAAGAAGTCTTAGATGAGGCAATTCAGATTTTCGGCAAGAAAAAATGAACAGATGCTTTATACACGTGAGGAGATCTTTCAAATTACTATAAAACAGTGTAGCTCGGGTAAGCAGATGAAAACAAATTCATATATTAAAAAAATTGCTGAAAAAATATCATGCACAAATAAAATAACTATAGGAAGAACATGTGATATGTTGGAAGTGACTTTCCGGACTTCAAACAACGCTTTTCCTTTGATTCTTCATAATGTGGCACCATTTCGAATCTCCATTAATGGATTCATTATTGTAACAAACTTGGATTTTTTCAAACCATTATATGATAATTATGACAAATTCGATTGCTATATGAAAGGAAGCATATCTCAGTTTGACCAATTAGTAAAATATAATAATCTTGATAGTGTTGAAATTGAATCCATTATATTCCAATATTGCCAAAAAGGGGATTTAATAATCGGATTCACATATGGCAATCATCACGCCAAATTAGAAGTGTTCAACAATGCACAAAACAATGATGATTCAGAAGCGTGGCGATTTTTCGAATACAAAAGCGGGAAAGAGCATTTTGTCCAATATTGCAATCATGCCTGTGTTGAATGATAATAAGAGGAATGGAGTATTATACTATAAGTAGAGTCGACAAACGCCCAAAAATCTGATACAGAGGTATTTTATATGCTTGATAAAGGACAAAAATATACGGTCGTGATTTCCGATATGAATAACGAGGGGAACGGTATCTGCCGGATCGATCATACCGTTGTTTTCGTTATCGGCGCGGTCACGGGCGACGAATGCGTTATAAAGATCATAAAGCTTGCAAAAAACTACCGTGTCGCCGTGATCGACGAATTGTTATCGCCGTCAGAGCGCCGCGTACCGCCTCTCTGCCCCTATAAGCACTGCGGCGGCTGCGTGTTCAACAATATATCGGACGAGTATGAGCTTGAGATCAA
>CADBSB010000016.1 GCA_902797235.1 uncultured Ruminococcus sp.
ATTCCACGTTTGCCGCGCAGGAAATGGGATATACGTATTCGTGATTATTTGACAGCGACCAGTCTACGAAGACCGTGCTGTGAGATTCAAAAAGTCCGTGCTCGCCGCAGAGCTGTGATACTCCGTCAAAAAACGCGTCGAGCCGTGCTCTGAATCTGTCGATAAGCTCTCTGTCGCCCGTTCTTTTGTAATATTCATATATCTCAATGACGAACCAGAACGACCACGTCGTAAGCGCCCCGTTTTTGAAGTCGCCGGACGCCGGGTAGCACTGCGGGAAAAAGCCGTAATAGCAGTCTTCCGCTGGCTCGCAGAGGAAATTCTCTATCATAGCGCGCTCGACCGACGGGTCGGCAAGCATAAGAGCCGCGGCTCTGCCCGTCCATAACGAATCGCAGAGCCAGCCGCCGCGCTCTCTGTCGGGGCAGTCCATGAATATGTCGAGCGTGTTCAGCCGCAGCGTTTTGTATGCCGCCTCGTATACGGCGTTCAGATTTTCGTCGCTGCATAAAAACGTGCCGCCGCGTACGTCGGGCGTGACGTACGATATAAGTCCTATATTCGTTAGATAAAACGGCTGATCCGTATTTACAAGTATCTTTATATACCTGAACGCGTACGGCTCAAACGACGTGAAATGCGTTGATCCTTTGCCGCAGTAAACGCGGAGACAGGTGTTGAAGCCGGATTGAGAAATTATCTCTCCGTCGTCTTCAAGCTTTTCGGAATAAATGACGTCGACAGCCGCTTTTTCGCTGAGTCTTATGGCAAAATCTATAAAGCCGACCTGCATTTCCTTCATATCGTACACGGCGCATTTTAAGCCTTTGCCCGCGCCGAAACTGACCGTGCCGCCTGAGCTTTTTGCCGTGAAGTCAAGCGGTACGCGGCGCAATGTCATATCCTGCCGACCGACGTATTCGCCCTTTGACTGATATTCCTCGTTCCACAGATCGTAGAATTTCGGCTTTACCTTTATGCTTTCGTCGTATTCGTAAGCGCGGACGTCTGTGAGATTTTTTGCGTAAACACGCTCGAAATCCGGGTACGGAACGCCGCGCGGTATAAAGGCGGGCGCCGGTACTTCTTCAACCTCGTGCGGCGTATTCTCTCTTGTCAGATCCCACACCTCCGTCACCTGACGGCAATGCGAATGGCGCTGCGCGTATCTGTCGCGCTTGTTTATCAGAACGCCTTCCCAGCTTTCGTCGGTACAGAGGATAATTTCATTATTCTCGGCGTTCGACACCTCGGCGATGACGAAGCCCGGCTCGTTCGTGTTGTCGTTAACGGTGCCGAAAGCGTTATAATAGCACGCCGCCTCTATTTCAAATATATTTTCACCGTCGATTATATCGTCCGTCCAATACTTATCAACTCGCGCGCACCCTCTGCCGGAGCGGGCGGGTCCGTGACAGATGAGGCGGCCGTTCACGTATAACCGGTAAAACGACGACGCGGTTATCTTTATATTTACGACGCCGCGTTTCATTTCCGCTTTTTTTATGAAGCGGGCAAACGTGTTCGGCGTTGTGCTTTTGCCTTTTAAGAATATCGCTTTTGCTTTTTCGAACATCGAAATATCCTCCGGTTTCTATTATATATAAAAAATTTACAAAATTATTTTCTCAAATCCTGTAACGTCTCACGCAGGCAGGATATAAACAGTTTGTCATAATCGGTAAGGCGGTAGCCGTTGCGGTATATAAGCACGTCGCGGTAGACCTTGTCGTTATCCTCGCACGTTTTGGTGACGAGCTCGTAGCGCTCCAGCACGTCCTTCGGCGTGGCGGAGACCCACATATACGTGTCGGGGTTGGTATTGAGCAACTCGAACTGCGTGGCGCGCTCGTATATGAAAATGCGCCTGTCCTTGTCCTCCGGCAGCTCCGTCCGTCTTATCTCGGATATGGTGAGCGACGGGACGTACGGGTCGGCGTGGGCTATCTCGATCAAAGGATGCAGATCGTCCGTCCTGATATGCTCCCTTATCGCGAGCGAGCTGTACGCGGACATTATGAGATCGTACTTGAATTCGTTTATGAACTCATAGCGGAAGCCCTTTTCGTCAAGCATTTCCCTGAATTTATCGTCGTACACCGCCGCGTAGCGGATGATGCCGAGGCGGCAGCCGCCGTGGAGCAGGTTGTTCACCGTGCGGAGGGCGTTCGTCTCCTCGTATGAAATTTCGGATTTCACGTTTGACGGCAAAAGGCGCGCGAAGGTGGCGAAGGCGCGGGAGATATAGCACGAACGCGGCGCGGAGACGGAGAACGTGATCTTGTTCTTCTGGTCGCCCTTGAAGGCGTTCTGCATCTCGTCCACCTCAAAGAGGATATGCTCGGCGTAACGCATGAATTTCTCACCGTCGTGCGTAAGCGTCATCCCCTTGGGCGTGCGCTTGAATATGGCGGTGCCGAGAGAATTTTCAAGCTCCTTTACGGCGCGGCTCAGATTGGGCTGAGCGATATAAAGATTGTCCGCAGCCTTGTTTATGGAGCCCGTTTTTGCGACCTCCACCGCGTATTTCATGTATAAAATGTTCATTTTACGCAAATCCCGCCTTTGATATATCAAATTATATATAAGAGTATATCATTAAATTGTGAGCAAATCAACCATTATTTTGACATTTTCTTGACAAACGGGAATATTTCTGCTATACTGTATAAAGAGGTTCTGTTTTGTGAAAAAACCTCTTGTTATTTCACAGAAAAGATAAAGGTGTTTATATGACGACGGAGAAGAAACGGGAATTTTTAATAAAGATCGCATACGCGGCGGTCATTATCCTGCTTATTTATTTCGTGTTCAAATACGCGATAAACTGGGTAATGCCTTTTATCGTCGCGTTTATTTTCGCCGCGATACTTTACCCGCTCATCAAACTTCTGTCGGAAAAGATGAAGCTTAAAAAGCATAAACGTCCGATAGCGATAATAATAACGACGCTGTTCTACTGCACCGTCGGCGTGCTCACCTGGTTCATCGTGAGCCGCATAGTCATCGCCGTGTCGGGCTTCATAACGTCTTTGCCGGAATACTTTGCAACGACGATAAAACCCAACCTTGAAATAGCGTACGAAAAGATAAGGGCGCTTCTCGCAAACTTTAAAATAGAGATAGACACGGGCTCCAAAACGTTTTTCGATTCGCTCACAAGCGGGTTGAGCGGCATGGTGTCGAAGATAATGCCCTCGCTTTCGTTCATAACGAGCATACCGGGCATGGTGGTGTCCGTTATCATAATGATAATCTCCACGTTCTTCATCGCCATGGATTTCGATAAGATAACGGGCTTCTGCCTGGCGCAGCTTCCGAAAAAGACGGCGGATTTTGTGGTGGAGCTTAAAGACTACACGGTAAAGATACTTTTCAAATACGTACGGTCCTACGCTCTGATACTCGGCATCACGTTCGTGGAGCTGTTGATAGGCTTCATAGTAATGCATTTTATCACGGGTCAGCAGAATATATTTCTTCTGGCGCTGCTTATAGCTCTGCTCGATATACTCCCCATCGTCGGTACAGGTACGATACTTTTGCCGTGGGCGGTCATATCGTTTATCGTGGGCGATTACGCAAAGGGCGTGTGCTTACTTATAATCTACGCGATAATAACCGTTATAAGACAGTTTATAGAGCCTAAGATCGTCGGCGACCAGGTGGGACTGC
The DNA here is from genome assembly GCA_902797235.1 of uncultured Ruminococcus sp. GTDB lineage: Bacteria > Bacillota > Clostridia > Oscillospirales > CAG-272 > UBA1248. Next base: position 3,676 of record CADBSB010000016.1, read on the forward strand.
ACCCGGTGGCGACGCTGATAGCGATGATAGTCGGTACAAAGCTTTTCGGAGCCGTGGGCCTGTTCGGCCTGCCGATAACGCTCGCGATCATAAAGGACTTGAACGATCACGGAAAGATACACGTTTTCAAGCCCTATAAGCCGAAGGACGAGGAAATGCCGGAGGATAAGCCGGACGATAAGGGCAAAGAAGAAACCCCGGCGGAGGTCAAGGACGGCGCGGAAGCGGACGTCACGGATAACAGCGATAACATCGAATAACACATATAAACGCGTAAATGCGAAAATACGAAAATACAGACATAGAGAGGTATTAAACACATGGACAGATTGATAAACGGCGTTCTCTTTGAGAATATGGTAAAGGGAGGCGCCGAGAATCTGTACGCCAACAAGGGTATAGTCAACGACCTGAACGTTTTCCCGATACCGGACGGCGATACGGGAGACAATATGTATATGACGATCGACTCGGGCGCGTCCGCCCCGTCGTCGGACGGCGACGGTCTGGGCGAGGTATCGGCGCACATAGCGCACGGTATGCTGCTCGGCGCGAGAGGAAACTCGGGCGTTATACTTTCAAGGATATTCGCGGGCATCGCCGCGGGTCTTGAAGGCGTTGAGGAGGCCGATATAAAAACGTTCGGAGAGGCGCTCAAAAAAGGCTCAGCGGAGGCGTATAACGCCGTATCCGTGCCGGTCGAGGGGACTATACTTACGGTTTTCCGCGACGCGGTGTCGTTCGCGGGTGAGCGCATAAACGCGGAGACCACGCTTGAAGGCTATTTTGCCGATCTTATAACGGAATTGCGCAGATCGCTCGAGCGTACGCCCGATCTGCTTGACGTGCTTAAAGAAGCCGGCGTTGTGGACAGCGGCGGCGCGGGCCTCGTCTATATCGTAGAGGGTATGAAAAACGCGGTCTACGGAGAACAGATAACGCGCACGGATCACGGCGCGCCCTCATCCGCGCATAATATAAATATCGACACCTTCACGTCCGACAGCGTGCTTGAATTCGGTTACTGCACGGAATTTCTGCTCCGTTTGCAGAAGAGCAAGATTGATCTTGATAAATTTGATATAAACGAGTTTACGGAGCTTGTTAAATCTCTCGGCGACTCCGTCGTTTCCTTCCGCGACGGGACGATAGTCAAGGTACACGTTCATACCATGACGCCCGGCGTGGTGCTGAACGAGGTGCAGAAGTACGGAGAATTTCTGACGCTTAAAATAGAGAACATGATGCTCCAGCATAACGAAACGGTCATAGAAAACCGCTTTGAATTCAAAAAAGAAAACGTAAGAAAGAAATTCGGCGTCGTCGCCGTCGCCTCGGGCGAGGGACTGAAAGAGATGTTCAGATCTCTCGGAGCCGACGAGGTGGTAGACGGCGGACAGAGCATGAACCCGTCCTCGGGCGACTTCATCAAGGCGTTCGAGAAGATAAACGCGGACAACATACTCGTGTTCCCGAACAACGGCAACGTCATACTCGCGGCCATGCAGGCCGCCGATATGTACGATAAATCGGTAATAAAGGTAGTGCCCACAAAGACGGTCGGAGAGGGCTATTCCGCCCTTTCCATGCTCGATTCCGAGGGCAAGACCGCGGACGAGGCCGCGGAGGAGGCGGAGGAGTACGCAAAGGGCGTTGTAACGGGATTTGTGTCGCGCGCGGGACGCACCACGGAAATGGACGGCGTATCGATCACAACGGGCGATTTCATCGGCTTCTCGGACGACGTGGTGTATTCCGATTCACCCGACAAGTGCGCGGCGGCGTCTGTTTTGTGCGACAAGCTTGACGCGGGCTCCTTCGACGTCATAATCCTGCTCGCGGGCAAGGGCGCGACGGACGAGGAGGCGGAGCGTCTGTATGACGAATTAACCGAGAAATATAAGGACACGGAGATCATAATGCAGAACGGCGGTCAGCCCCTGCACGATTTCATACTTGTTCTTGAATAATAACGGAGGCGGATTATGTTTGTTATTTTCACCGATACCGATACGGATCTGACGCCGAAGAGAGCGGCGGATTACGGTTATCATCTTATCAGTATGCCGTACAGCTACGACGGTAAGACCATCTACCCGTACGAGGATTTTGACGAGTTCAAGGACAAGGAATTCTACGATATGCTCCGCGGCGGCGTGCTTCCCACGACGAGCGCGATAAGCAAGGAGAAATATTTGGAATATTTTGAGCCGTACTTTAAAAACGGCGACGATATACTCTACGTCCATTTCTCCGAGGCCATGACCATGACCTTTACGAATATGCGCGCGGCGGTATCCGAGCTGCACGAAAAATACCCGGCTGCCAATTTCTACACGGTCGATACAAAGGGCATCACGATAGAAAGCTACATCATAGTGCTTGAAATAGGCGAGCTGTACAAGGCGGGCAAATCCGCGCAGGAGATCATCGAGTGGGCGAAGGACAACGTGCTGAATTATTCCTGCTATCTGTTCGCGGACGATCTTAAATTCTTCAAGAGAAGCGGCAGAGTGAGCGGCTTCAGCGCTGCCATGGGCACGCTCATAGGCGTACGTCCGATAATCACCATGAACGCCGAGGGCAAGATGGTAAGCATAGGCAAGGAGCGCGGAAAGAAGAACGCTCTTAACCGTCTGCTTGCTTACATGGAGGAAAAGGGCGAAGACGTTAAGAATCACCCCATCATCATAGGCCATACGGACGACGACGCCGACGTTGAGGAAATTTCGGCGATGATAAGAGCAAAGTACGGCGAGGACACGAATATAGAGGTCGTCGCGGCGAACCCGACGGCGGGCAGCCATTGCGGCCCGAACTGCCTCGGCATAAGCTTCCGTTCCGTAAAACGCGACTGAGATCTGACCGATATGATAAACGTTATTGAAGTAAAAACAAAAAAACAGCAGCGGGAATTTTTAAACTTCCCGCTAAAACTGTATAAAAACGTTCCGTATTTCTGCCCCCCGCTTTACATCGACGAGAAAAAGATTTTCAGAGACGACTACGTTTATTACGACCAGTCCGAGGCGGTATATTATAACGCCTATGAGAACGGAAAAATGGTGGGGCGCATTTCGGGCATACTGCAAAAGGCGCACAACGCGAAAACGGGCGAAAAACGCGTCCGTTTCACGCGCTTCGATTCGATAAACGATCAGAGAGTGGCGGACGCTCTGTTTGCCGCCGTCGAGGACTGGGCGAGATCGAAGGGAATGGACACGGTCTGCGGCCCGCTCGGCTTTTCCGATCTTGAAAGAGAAGGGCTTCTGACGGAGGGCTTCGATCAGATGTCCACGTTCGAGGAGCAGTATAACTACGAATATTATCAGACGCTTATAGAAAATCTCGGATACGTAAAAGAGGTCGGCTGGAACGAGAGCAGGATCTCAATGCCGGACACGGTGGACGAGAGGATCGAAAAGCTGATACCGCGTATTTTAGAGCGCAACAAGCTTAAAATTGGCGAGGCTAAGGACGTAAACGAATTCATAGACAAGTACGCGGACAAGCTGTTCGAGCTGCTCGATAAATCGTACGTCGATATTTACGGCACCGTTCCGTTTACGGACGGAATGAAAAAAATGCTCATATCCAATTTCAAAATGATAGTCGATCTGAAATACGTCGGCGTTCTGGAAAATGAAAAAGGCGATCTCGTCTGCTTCGCCGTGTCGTTCCCGTCAATTGCGCAGGCGGTCAGAAAATCGGACGGTCATCTGACGCCCGCGGCGCTTGTAAGGCTTTTGAAGGCGATAAAGAAGCCGAAGGTCATAGATTTCGGCCTTATCGGCGTCGATCCGGCGTATAAAAACAGAGGTGTCGGCGCTGTCATGGCGTATTACATGCTCGATTTCTTCAAAAACGGCGGAATTGAATACGCTGAGACGAATCTCAACCTGGAGGACAACGCGGATATACAGAATCTCTGGGGCAGATTCGGAAGGCAGATACATAAAAAGAGAAAAGCATACGTTAAAAAATTAGAGGTTTGATATGGTAAAGGTCGTACTTGATTGCTTCGGCGGCGACAACAGCCCCGGCGCAAACGTGGAAGCCGCCGTCAAAGCGCTTGAAAATAACAAAGAATTATATATTATACTGACGGGTGACGAGGCGAATTTAAAGGCGGAGCTTGAAAATAAGAAGTTTGACGAAAACAGGCTTGAAATAATACACGCGCCGGAGATAATAGGCTGCGACGAAAAGCCGACGGACGCCATAAGGCAGAAGAAAAACAGCTCCATGATCGCGGCGATAGACCGTCTGCGCACGGACGATACTGTCGCGGGCATGGTTTCGGTCGGATCGACCGGCGCGCTCATAGCCGCGGCAACGCTGCGCGTCGGCAGGCTCGAGGGCGTTATGCGCCCCGCGTTCTGCCCCGTGCTGCCGACGATGAACGGCGGCGTGATAGGCATCTGCGACAGCGGCGCCACGGTGGACTGCTCAGCGGAGATGATGCACCAGTTCGCGATCATGGGCAGCGTTTACATGGAGAGCGCGTTCGGCGTAAAAAACCCGCGCGTCGGACTTTTGAACGTCGGCGCCGAGGAGGAAAAAGGCGACAAGCTGAGAAGAGAGCTTTACCCGGTGCTCAAAGCGGAGAAGAACATAAACTTCACCGGCAATATGGAGGGGCGCGATCTTTTGTCGGGAAAATTCGACCTCGTGGTGTGCGACGCGTTTTCCGGCAACGTCCTTGTAAAATCGACCGAGGGCGCGTGCCTTGAAATGCTTAAAATGTTGAAGAAAAACATTTATTCAAACTGGAAATACAAGCTCGGCGCCGCGCTGCAAAAGAAGATGTTCACGCACATCAAGGACTTTATGAACTATCAGAACTACGGCGGCTCCGTAATGCTCGGAACGAGGAAAACGGTCGTCAAGGGTCACGGCAGCAGCAACGCGAAGGCCATACAGGTCTGTATTGAGCAGGTCTGCCGCGCCGAAAACGCAAAAATGAACGAGAAGATCTCAACGCTTTTGTGTAATAAAGAATGATAATGAGAAAAAGCCGGGCCGTGACACTCCACAGAAGAAGCACGGATTACGGAAGATAAAAAACAAGACCGGGGCGGGGTACAAAAATCTCCGCTCCGGTCATTTTTTTATAAAAAACTCTTGACAAAAAACAAAATAAATGAGATAATATACATATTAGACAAGGAGGGTATTCCGAATGAAGAAATTTTCAGCTATTTTACTGTGCGTCGTGATGATCGCCGCGATGCTGCCGGCGGCGGCAAACGCCGCAGTCGACGAAACCTACGTAAGGTCGGGTGATAACGGCGATGTGACCGTTGTATATGTCAAGGACGCGGCTGTCACGATCGACGGCAATATCACCGATAAAGAATGGTCGGCGGCGACAAAGATACCGCTCAACGGAACGACCACGATGAAAACGTGGGGCTTGGGCGTATTTTCAGGCACCATGGATTTTCGCACCGCATGGGGCGAAAACGGGCTTTACGTTTCCGCCGTTATTTACGACGACCGTATAGCCGACGGCGCCGCAAACGAGGGCTCGCTTTCCACGCGTTTTCAGATCGCTCTTAATCCCGCGGGAATAATCTGCGATCCGTGGTCCGGTCTGTTCTTCTCGTTTACTCCCGTAGCGGGGAGCAGTGACGTCGCTCTTATGAAGCACTTCTGGGAATCCTCCTCCGATAACGGAATGTGGGTCAAGGCGGAAGAGGGCTATACGGGCAAATACACCCTGATAAAGAGCGGAGATAAAACGGTCGGATGGAATCTCGAAGCCGTGATCCCGTGGGCTCTCATATCCACCGCGGACAGACAAACCGACCTTGACGAAAATGATGAAACACCTTTGACGATGTTCAGCCCGAAGGCTGAGGATCGTTCAAAAGCGTTCTGTAACGCGATGATCTGTTACGTTCAGTGTTCCACCCGTGACGGAAACGTAATATCAACGGCGCGTACCTGCAAAAACGGAAATCCAGACGCATGGGAAGCCGGTTCTTATGACATAAATCTGAAATTCGACTATGAAAAAACAAACGACGATATAATAAAATCGGCAAAGCTCGTGCTCGGCGCGGAATTCTTACCCGGTGAGATCAACAACGCGATCGAAATGCGCGGCTTTACCGCTTCACCCGACGGAAAATCCGTTTACGGCGGCTTTTTGCAGGGCGGCAGATACGTAGTCAGATACAACGTGAGCGACGGTGCGATCACCGGCGAATATAAGCCGGGATCGAGCGATAACGAGCTTTACTGCAAGGGTCTGGCGATGGACGACAGAGGATATCTGTACGTCGGTATAACGCACAGTAAGCATAACGACGTAAGCGTCGCCGTGCTTAACTCCGAAATGGAGCAGATAGGCTATTATACCGAGAATTTAAGCGGCAGCTCATGCGGTATAAACGGCGTCGCCGTGCAGAAGCTGAACGGCAAATATTATCTGTACGCCGTCACCGCGTACGACGTTGATACGGTCCGCTGCTATGACGTTACCGACGCCGCCAATATATCCCTTAACGCGGATTTCGGTAACAACGGCGTTATGGATTACGCGGCGGTCACGGGCGGTCAGGGCGACCCGAGCTATATAGCGGTCGATAAAGACGGTTACGTATATCTCACGTACCTCAAATCGGGCTCCGGCAAGGGCAGCCACGTTGCAAAAATTGACAAAACCGGCAAAAATGTTTTAAAGGAAGCTGCGGTTACTCAGGCTTACGGCATATGCGAGGCGGGCGATTACTTATTCGTCTCAACGTACAATAAGGCAAACTCATGCGTTGTGGCGCTGAATAAGAAAGACCTTTCGACCGTTGCGACGCTCAAATATGAAAATCAGGGAAACGACCTGTCCGATATAGCGTACGGCGGCGACACGCTGTTCGTAGGCGACCACGGCAATAAAAGCACGATAGCCGGCGCGTACTACAAAGCCGGGATAAAACTCAAAAAGAATGTTGTTCCCGGCGATATAAACAAGGACGGCTCCGCCAACAACAAGGACGTCGTGGCTCTGTTCAGATACGTAAGCAGCGGAAAGGGCAACGTTGACGAGCTCGCCTGCGACTGCAACGGCGACGGACACAAAAACAACAAGGACGTCGTAACGCTGTTCAGATACGTCAGCAGCGGAAAGGTCACCATTTACTATAACGGCGCGCCCGTACTCCCCGACAAGCAGCTTACCTACACGTCGGCAAAGATATACGCCGACGAGGAAACGGCGAATAAGAACGGATGTGAAACGCCTACAAGGACGGATCTTGCAAACTGGTTCATAGGTCAGGCGAATTTTGACGAGGTGACGTTCGAGATTATAATCCCGGAGGAGATGGCGTATCTTGAAAGCTACGTCGTCCGCTCCGCGATAGGCAAATATATAGAAGAAGTTAACGTTCTTAAAGTAAACGACCCGACAAAGCTCGACGCCGTAAAGGCTATGGTCGAGGGGCACGCAAAGCGTCAGAACGACAATCAGGATTACTCGCTTTATAACGACGACGGCAGAAACGGCAAAATGATAGGCACGGGCAAGGTCGCCGTGTACGGCAATTTCGTCGTGTACGCCTGTACGCTCGATTCATCGCTCAGCGTACTGCGCGCGCAGAAATACGTAGCTGAAAATCCGGACGCAACGGCGTTTGACGTGTACCGCGCCGTCGTGTGTGAATTATACGAATGATAAAAAAGGGGCGGAAAACCGCCCTTTTTTGGTTTATAAAGGAGCAAAAATGGCCGATACGGTAAAAATAAAAGTCGATTTTTCAAATGAAGTCGGAAAAATCAAACCGATGCACGGCGTGGGTCAGCCGCCGTTTGTCGGGCTGGAATTCAGAATGTTTCATTATCTTACGGAGGCGGGCATACCGTTTTCTCGTCTGCACGATACGGGCGGCTGGTTCGGCGGCTCGCGCTACGTTGATATTCCGAACGTTTTTCCGGATTTCGGCGCGGACCCCGAAGACCCCGCCTCTTACGATTTCGCGTTCACGGACAGGCTTATCACCGCGCTGGTCGACGCCGGCGTTGAGCCGTTTTACCGCCTGGGCGTGACTATCGAAAATTACGCGCATATAAAAGCCTACCGCATTTTCCCGCCCGCCGATCCGATTAAATGGGCGAGGATCTGCGAGGGCGTTATACGCCATTACACGGAGGGCTGGGCGGACGGCTTCAATTATGATATAAGATACTGGGAGATCTGGAACGAGCCCGACAACAGCGACGACATTATGAAAAATCAGATGTGGCGCGGAAGTCAAAAGCAGTATTTTGAGCTGTACCGCGTCGCCTCGCGCTATCTGAAAGACCGTTTTCCGCACTTGAAAATAGGCGGCTACGCCTCCTGCGGCTTTTACGCGATAGCGGGGATAGAGACGGACCCGAACGCAAAAGCCACGGCTCGGGAAACGTATTTCGTCACGTTTTTTGAAAAGTTTTTGCAGTTTGCAAAAGAAAATAACTGCCCGCTCGACTTTTTCTCGTGGCACAGCTACGCGTCGATCGAGCATACCGCGATATTTGCAAAATACGCAAGAAAAAAGCTCGACGAGTACGGCTTTACGGACACGGAAACGACGTGCAACGAGTGGAATTATATGATACACCTGCGCGGCACCGCGCGCCATATGGCGCTCTGCGCGGCCATGATGCTGTCCTTCCAGCGCCTGCCGCTCGATTCGGCTATGTTTTACGACGCGCGTCTGGGCGTCTCCGACTACGCCTCGCTCTTCAATCCGCTCACGTGGGAGCCGCTTCCGGCGTACGAGGCGTTCAAAGCGTTCAACGAGCTTTATAAGCGCGGAGAAGAGGTACACCTCACGGCTGAAAACGCGGACGGTGTATACGTCGCCGCGGCAAAGGGAGAGGACGGCGCCGTTATGATAGCGAATACGAACGAAAAACCGCTTTCCCTTTCGCTTATATCCGACCGCGCCCCCGTCTCACACCGCATAGTATCCGACGCCGGCGTGACGGAGGAAAAAGGCGCACCCGACGTTTTGCCACCGAATTCCGTTGTGACCGTTATTTTTTGACCTGACGGCAAATCAAAACCGCGGATCGGAAAATCCCCGAGCCGCGGTTTTTTATCATCTGTACTTTATCCTTTTTCAAAATGCACGTTGTTTAAAAATACCGTTTCAAGCGACGTCATGTCAAAGCTTGATACAAAGACTATCGTATACGTCGTGCCGTTGAAATTGTAAACGTAGTTGTGGGAGGGCGCGCCGTTTTCTTCGTATTCAAAATACTTGTACTGTATACCGTTCACCGTTTTGTCGGTAAGCGCTGTGTCGGATCCGCTCATCACCTCGTCTATCGAGCTGCCTCTGAAATATACGAGACGGATGACAAAAATCTGTCCCTCGTCTTTATTGAAGTACATATTGAACGTCTGGTCGTAGCCCGCCAACTCCATTTCGGCAACGTTTTCCTTAAAATACAGATCTCCGTGATTGGCCTCTTTCGTCAGCTTTATTTTGTAGCTGCCTATTTCTATCGTGTCGCCGTCGGAGCTTTCGCCGTTTTCCGCCGCGGCAGTCTGATCGCCCTTTGCGGTATCATCCGATCTGCCGTTTTTCGTGCACGCGGCAAAAGAGAGTACGAGTATTAAGGTTAAAAATATTATCAAAGCTTTTTTCATATTCTGTCTCCTTTAAAATTTCAGCTTGCAGGTGTTCCTTGTATGATTATTTCCGCGTAATCTCTTAAACCGAAGAACGAGCGGACGGATTTCTCATCGTGTCCGACAGAGAGCGCGTCAAGCGTTATTTCGGATACTGTGAATTTTTTAAGCTCGTCGCATATAAGAAAAGTCTTTTCCCCTGCCGTCGTTACGGAATCGGGCAAAACTATCTCAACAACGCCCGAATGAAAGAACGATTCGTTTCCTATCGATTTAAGCCCGCTGTCAAACGTTACGGTCTTTAAGCTGCCGCATTCGTAAAACGCGCGCTCGCCTATATCTTTAAAATGTTCGGGGAAAACGATCCCGGTCAAGCCCGAGCCGTAGAACGATTTTTCACCTACCGAAACAAGACTGTCGGGCAGGCGTATGGTTTTAAGTGATTTACAGTCGCAGAACGCAAGCTCCCCGATCACGGTCAGACTGTTTGGCAGAGTTATATTTTCAAGCGCCGTACAGCCGCAGAACGCGCCCTTGCATAATTCGGTCACCTTATCGCCTATCGTTACGTCGGTAAGCGCCGCGCATTCGTTGAAAAGATATACGGGGATCGCCGTAAGAGAGGAGGGAAGGGTCGCCTTTTGAAGCGAGGAACAATTGTAAAACGCGCCTTTGCCTATATCCGTAACGTTGTCGGGCAAGGATATTTCTTTTAACGCGCCGCATTCCTCAAACGCGTATTCTCCTATTCTGTGCAGATTTGCGGGAATGTTGATCGACGTTAACGACGCGCAGCCGTCAAACGCGTTTTGCCCGATTTCCGTCAGACTGTCGGGCAGCTTTACCTCTTTCAGCGCCGTAAAGCCGCTGAAAGCGTAAGCCGGTATTTTCACCGTCCCGTCCGGCACCGTAAACGTTTCGACGCTTTTATCGTCGGGCGGCGTTAAGACCGCGCCCCCGAGGTCGTCTTTTTTCGTATCGGCGGAGGACGTCGTTTCGTGGCCGGTATTTACTTTAAAACACCCCGCAAACGAAGCGACGAGGGTGAAAACAAGTATAAAAGCCGAAAAAATTTTAATTTTTTTCATTACTTTCTCCGATTTTTCAATATGCGTGGTTATATATGACCGGCTTTGTTTCAAGCGGATTTTCGTATACGTTATATTGATTGTATTCCATCGTTATGTTTTTCCAGTCGTCCTCGCTTCCGGCGTAGTATATCGTCTCTATCACCGACGCCGCAAACGAATCGTCGCCGACCGATTTGAGCGATTTCGGCAAGTAAACCGTTTTAAGCGTCTGCATACCGAAAAACGCGCCGAATTCTATTGTTTCAAGCCCCTCCGGCAGCGCTATCGTCTCTATCTTAGTGTCCGAAAACGCATGTGAGCATATATTATACGCCCGTTTATCCGTGCCGGAGAAAATCACCTCGGTCACCTTCTCGCAGTCGTCAAAGGCGGAGCTTCCGACGCTCGTATTGCCGAGAAACGTTATCTTTTCAAGCGCGTAACAGTCGGAGAACGCCGTATATTCGACGATTTCAAGGCTTTTGGGAAACGTGAGCTCTTTAAGGCTGCTGCAAGCGTCGAAAGCATAGGATTCTATCTTCGTAAGCCCTTCGTTGAAGGTGACGGAGGTCAGCTGCCCGCACTCCTGAAACGCGCTTTCCCTTATCCTCTTCACACTTCCCGGAATAACGACGCTCGTTATTTGCTCGTTGTAAAACGCGTTGTCGTAAATTGCGACGACGGGTCTGCCGTTAAATTTTGACGGAATAATCACGTCTTTGTAGGGATAAGTTCCCAAGCCCGCGACCATATAGTCGCCGTCCGCGGTCTGCGCCATCAACAGTCCTTCCGGACTTTCTTCGTCCTCGTCGTCATCCGCAGCACCTCCGCCGCAGGAGCAAAGGGCAAAACAGGTAAAAACAAGCGAAATTATGAGTAATATACTTAACTTTTTCATTTTAATTATTTATAATTATAGGTGATTTCCGCATTTTTGAGCGCGTCGTTATTGTTTGCTACGGTTATATTCTGCCATTGTTCTTCCGTTCCGGCGTAGAATATCTTAAGCGAGCCGACGTTTGAAAAGGCGCTCGCCTCTATCTTTGTAAGCGTCGCGGGCAGGTACAGGGTGCCGAGCGACGAGCAGTCGGAGAAGCAGAACGAGCCTATCGTGTTAAGCCCTTCGGTCAGCGTCACGGTTTCAAGCGCGGTATCACGCTCAAACGCGCTTTGACCGAGCGAATAAACTCTGCCGCTTTTATCCGTAAACGTGACCGTTTTAAGCGCCGTGCAGGAATCGAAAGCGCGTTTCTGCACGTCCGCGTTGCCGTTCAGCGTCACATCGGTTAACGCCTCGCAGGTCGTAAAGGCTGACTGACCCACTCTTTCAAGCGTTGAGGGAAGCGTTACCGTTTTAAGCTTCGGACAGCCGCCGAACGAGCCTAAACCTACTCCGACAAGTCCCTCGGAGAACGTGACGGTCTCTAAATTGTGCGATTCTGAAACCGCGTCCTCGCCTATAGACGTAACCGTCCACGGTATGAAAAGGCTTGTCATAGTGTCGTTTGACAACGCGTCCTCGTCTATATGCGTTACGGGCACGCCGTCCACGTGAGAGGGAATAACAAGCTCCGTACCGGTGAAGGTACCTATATCTCTGACCTCTGCCGTATCGCCGTAGTTTTTAATATCAAGCCCCTCGCTGCCCTTTACCTGTTCCGGCTCCGTCTCGCTTCCGACGGACGATGTCGTTTCGCCCGCAGTCGCAGCCGCGGTGTCGGACGGGGTTGTGTTCGCGTCCGTGTTTACCGTCCCGCCCGCTTTATTCGTATCGGGCGCGTTTGTCGTCTGTCCGTTTGTGTCTTTCGGCGTCTCCGTGCCGCCAGCGCAGGCGCAGAGCCCTGACGCGATTACAAGCGCGAGCGCCGCCGCGATAATCGATAATACCGTTTTTTTCATTTGTTTTGTCCTTTCGTTTATATATTAAGGCTTTGCCGGAAGCCCGCCCTGCTGAAACGCGGGGAGCTTCTGCATATCAAATTGTGCGCCTATTGTATACGTGCCGGGGTCAAGCAAATCAACGGCGTCTATGAGCTTTGCAAACCTGTAGTCCTCGTTCTGCACTTCAAACGTAAGCGGCTCCGTTATGTCCCATTTACAGTAGAATTCCGACGCGCAGCGCAGAGCTTCGCCCGGCTGTATCGGCGTGTTCACCGCCTCAGCCTCCGCGCAGTCGTATACGCTGCAGTGTACGTGGTCGATAACGCCCGTTTCAAGCACGGTGCCGTAAACGTCGTAAAAGCTCTTTGCGGTATCGTTCAGATTCTTAACGTCGAAATAAATCCGTATCGCCTCGTCCCTCTCGCTGTTTCTGAAAAGCTCCGCGCCGAGTATCGTTATCTCAAAGCCGCCGTAAAGCTCCGCGGTCTTAGGCTCGAACACCGTCGGGTTGTACGGGGGATTCGGGTACGACGGGTCGGTGACGACGGCGGGGTCGGACGAAAACCTCATCCGCGCCGCACTCTGCCACAGTCCCGAAAGCTCGGAATTCGCCTTTATAAGACTGCCGGAAAAGTTGTGGTCGTTATAATCCCACACAACGAGCGTCCCGTCGTTTATCATCCACGTCGCCTCGTAATCAACGCCGTCTTCGGTGAAAATACCTGTGCCGCCCTCGTCAATTTTCATTATGACGCCGTTTTCGCCGTAATACGTGCCGTAAAAATCCTCGGTCTTTACTTCGCCCGTCGGCGTTTGCCCACCGTTTTCCGTAGTCGCGCCGCCGGTACTGTCCGCGGTGTCGGCGGTCTTACCCGTATCAGCCGCGGTATCGGCGGTCACGCCGCCAGTCTGCGCGGTCTTCGTGTCCGCGCCGGTGTTTGCCGGCGTATCTGTACCCGTGCAGGCGCAGAGCGTGACCGCCGTCAAAAGCGCCAGCGCTGCGGCGATAAGTGATAATACCGTTTTTTTCATTTGCTTTGTCCTTTCAATATCCCGTGTTCCCGGTCACAGCTCGGACACGTCTATTATGAGATGACCCATTATGATCTGGAGGGCAAAATCGTTTTCCGTAAGACCCGTGGCGGTTATCCTTATGAAATGATCCCCGTCACCGGCAAGGCCGAAAAACATCCTGCATTCCACGCCGTTTTCCGTATAATTCACGACCTTCCACGAGATCCCGCTGAAATATCCGTCCGCGCCCTTTGAATATTTTTCGGTGTTGTTCGATATTTGTCCATACGCCAGATCTTCAAGCGAACGGCCCATAAGATAATCGCGCGTCAAGCGTATAAACTGCTTATTGTTTTTTGTGTTTATCACCGTGATATACTGGTCGGATTCTCTGACCGCCTCAAAGCCGTCGGGCAGATCGAATTTTATCCAGCCCTGATCCTCGCCCGAGACCGTGGCGTTAGTCCCTGCCGCCGCTCCGGTATCGGCAAGCCCGTTCGTACTGTCGGATGACGTACCGCTGCCGGACGAGGGCTTTGCGCAGGCGGAAAGTGTAAGGGCGAGAACTAAAACAAGTAAAATGATAACTATTTTTTTCATACCGTTATACCTCTGTGATCAAAATATGCTCAGTCTTTTTTATCAAACCACGGGAAATAAAGCGTCGCCATGAATTTTTCGACCTGCGATTCGGGATATTCCGACCCGTAAACCGTATAAACTATCTTATAATATCTGTGCTCCATCTGATTTCGGCTTTCCGTGAAGGCTATCCTTATGACGAACATATGCCAGTCCTTTAAGCCGAGATAATCGAAGCTCTGATAATCGAACGTGTGGCCGCCGACCGTTTTTTTGACTGATTCGCACTCCTTGTCGTATTCGTGATAGGCGACGACGTCACCGTCATAGCAGTCCGCCGTTACCATGCATTTGAGCCCGCAGTCGCTGAACAGATTTCCCTCGCGGTCCGCGGGAAGGCATAATTCTATCCCCTCGCTCTCCCATTTGATTTGCGAGGTGAAGTCCTTGGCCTGCGCCGGATCCGCGACCTTGCCGTTTGACTGTACGCCGTTTCCGCTGTTTTCTCCGCCGCTTTTGCCCGAGCAGGCGAAAAGCGAAAAGACGGTGATAAAGAGAAGAATGATTGAAACCGTTTTTTTCATTGTCTTTTCCTCACAAATTAAAATTTTATAAATAAAACAATTTTCCTTATGTTATTTTATATTTTATATCATATTTGTCAAATTGTCAAGTATAAATCGGCGGGCAAAGCAAAAAAATAATACGGCGGTATATAAGAATTTCAAATCGTTGACTTTATACCGAGATATAAATAAAAATAATTTTATAAAATACTTGACTTTTTAAAAAAAACGTGAGATAATAATAAAAACTTTAAAACTAAGGAGGAAAATCATTTTGAAAAAGTTTTTTGCGATCACCTTATGCTTAATGATGGTTTGCCTGCTTGCCGTTTCCGCGTTCGCGGGCTCGGCGGACGAAGCCGTCAAAGCGGCAACGCTTGAGCTCGGCGCTGAATTCGCCCCGGGCGACATCAACGGCGCCATCCAGATGCGCGGCTTCACCGCGTCACCCGACGGAAAATACGTCTACGGCGGATTTTTACAGGGCGGCAGATACGTGGTAAGATTCAACGTATCGGATAATACTCAGGCGGGAAGCTACAAGCCCCAGTCCGAGGATAACGAGCTTTACTGCAAGGGCCTCGCTGTCGACGACAGAGGATACCTGTATGTAGGCATCACGCACGCAAGCCATTCCGATATCGCTGTCGCATCAGTCGATAAGGATATGAAACAGGTCGGATATTTATCCGAGGATCTCGGCTCGGCGAACACCGGTATAAACGGCGTCGCGGTACAGAAGATCAAAGACAAATACAAGCTGTTCGCGGTAACCGCGTACGACGTAGACAGCGTCCGCTGCTACGACGTTACGGACCCGGCGAATATCACGCTTGACAGTAATTTCGGCGTTGACGGCGTTATGAATTACACGACCGTCGTCGGCGGAGAAAAGGATCCGAGCTATATCGCTGTCGATACAGACGGTTATATATACCTCACTTACCTCAAATCCGGCTCCGGCAAGGGCAGCCACGTCGCCAAGATCGCGTGGGACGGCAAATCCGTTGTTAAGGAAGTTGAAGTGGCGCAGGCTTACGGTATATGCGAGGCGGGCGATTACGTTTTTGTCGCAACGTATAACAAAGCGGATTCCTGCGTAAAGGTTTTGAACAAAACCGATCTGTCCGAGGTCGCGACGCTCAAATATGAAAATCAGGCGACCGATCTGTCCGACATCGCGTTCGGCGGCGACACGCTGTTCGTAGGCGACCACGGCAACGGCAACTCCAACGGCGGCGCGTACTACAAGGCGGCCATTAAGCTGACGGCCGATTCCGGCACACAGGATCCCACACAGCAGAACCCGCATACGGCGGACGCTGCGATAACGGCGATAGCCGCTGTCGCGGTCATAGCGCTCGCGGGCGTCGTGATAGGCAAAAAAATCGGCAAATAATAAGTCTTTTATAAGACGGCCATAACAAAAACCCGGGCAGCCGCAGTCGGCTGCCCGTTTTCTTTATCTTGAATTTATTACGTCCTTTACCTTCATGAGCCTCGTTATGTTCTGGCGTTCGTTGTCTTCAAGCTTCATTGTGATGAACTTGATGTTCCGCTCCATTTCGGGGATCATAACGTGCTCGAGCGCGTTTACGCGGCGGCGCGTTTTTTCTATCTCGGAGGCGAGCATATCGCACGTCTTTTCGCATTCCGCAAGCTGCAAAAGCGTCGGGAACAGCTTTGTCATGGTGAGCGTCGCCGTATCGAGCTCGTACGAGGTATCGGCAAAGCCGTAGGGCAGAGAAGCGGAAAGACTTCCGTCGGAGGAAAGCGTCGGCACAGACACGCTCATGATGTTTTTCGATCCGCCCGATACGCCTATTTCGCCGGAGGGCAGAAGCAAAGCCTCGCCGAGCTCCTTTTCGCCCATGGCGGACGACGCGGCGGAAAACTGCCTCGCCGCCTCGGCGAGCTCCGATTCCACCTTGTTTCGCAGCTCGCGGTTGCGTCTTATCTGCTCCATGAACTGCTTTGTCATTCCGTTCTGCTTGTCCTTCAAGAGCTTATGTCCGCGCGCGGCGGTCTTTAACCGTCTTTTAAGGCGCGTAAGCTCCATTCTCGTCGGATTTATCTGTTTTGCCATAGCTTATTCCTGTTCTTTTTTGGGAAGATACTTTTCTATGTACTCTTCCTTTATACGTTTCAGCTCCGTTCTCGGAAGCATGGAGAGCAGCTCCCAGCCGACGGTCAGCGTTTCTTCTATCGACCTGTCCGTCTGGTATCCCTGCGAGACGTATTTTTTCTCAAATTCCTCCGCAAACGCGGCGTAAATGCGGTCCACCTCGGAAAGCGCCGATTCGCCTAATATAGTCGACAGCTCGCGCGCGTCCTTGCCCCTTGCGTAAGCGGCGAAAAGCTGGTTCATGTTGCCGGAGTGATCCTCTCTCGTCCTTCCCGCGCCTATACCTTTGTTTTTAAGACGCGAAAGCGACGGCAGAACGTCTATCGGCGGCTGAACGCCTTTTCTGTAAAGCTCACGCGAAAGTATTATCTGACCCTCGGTTATATATCCGGTAAGGTCGGGTATCGGGTGTGTTTTGTCGTCCTCGGGCATCGTCAAAATCGGTATCTGTGTTATCGAGCCGGGCTTGCCCTTTATCTTGCCCGCGCGCTCGTACATCGTGGCGAGGTCGGTGTAAAGGTAGCCGGGATAGCCGCGGCGGCCGGGAACTTCCTTTCTTGCCGCCGAAATCTCACGCAGAGCCTCAGCGTAGTTGGTAATATCGCTCATTATGACGAGGACGTGCATACCGAGCTCGTAAGCCAGATACTCCGCGCACGTTATCGCCATACGCGGCGTGGAGATACGCTCGACGGCCGGGTCGTTTGCGAGGTTTATGAACATTACCGAGCGGTCGATAGCGCCGGTTTTACGGAAGTCCTCTATAAAGAATTCCGATTCTTCAAACGTGATGCCGATAGCCGCGAACACGACGGCGAATTTGTCGTCCGTGCCTCTGACCTTCGCCTGCCTCGCTATCTGCGCGGCAAGCTCCGCGTGCGGAAGACCGGAGCCCGAGAAAACGGGGAGCTTCTGACCGCGGACGAGGGTGTTCAGGCCGTCTATCGCGGAGACGCCCGTTTGTATAAACTCGGACGGGAAGTCGCGCGCGGCGGGGTTCATCGGCAGACCGTTTATATCCATATACTTTTCGGGGATTATCCTGTCGCCGCCGTCGATCGGATTGCCCATACCGTCGAAAACTCTGCCGAGCATATCGGAAGACACTCCGAGCTGTACGCCGTGGCCTAAAAGCATTGCGCGGGAATCGGAGATCTTCAGTCCCTCCGACGGCTCGAAAAGCTGAACGAGAGCCTTGTCGTTATTGACCTCAAGCACCTTGCCGTACCTTATATCGCCGTTCGCCTGCTTTATCATGACAAGCTCGTCGTACGTAGCGTTGTCCACCTTTTCTATAAGCATAAGAGGCCCGACGACCTCTCTGATCGTCTTATATTCCTTATTCATCAGCCACAGCCTCCTCCATAAGCTTTGTATACTGCGCGTCGCAGTCGTTCGCTATCGAGGCAAACGTCTCCTCGCGCTCCGCCTCGTCCGTGTATTTCATACGCGCTATGCGCTCCACAACGGGCATCTTTTCGATCTGCTCGAACGGAACGCCGACGGCGAGCGCGTTTTTGCCCGCGTCGTACCAGCCGTGTATGACCTTCAACATAAGGAACATCTTGCGCGGCGTGGTGTAGGAATCCGTCGGGTCGAGAGCGTCCTGCTGCAAATAGTCCTCGCGTATCATCTGTGCGGCGGCGAGCGTCAGTCTGTCGCCTGCGCCGAGTGAATCTATACCTACGAGCTGGACTATCTCGTTAAGATCCGCCTCCTCCTGGAGCATCGCCTTGGTCTTTGCGACGAGCGTAGGCCATATGGGCGAAATAGTCTTGATATAATGCTCGCGCATCTTCGGCTCGTAGAGCGAATAGCTCTTCAACCAGTCTATCGCGGGGAAGTGACGCTTGTACGCAAGCTCCGACGAAAGTCCCCAGAACACCTTTACTATACGCAAGGTCGCCTGAGATACCGGCTCCGACGTGTCGCCGCCGGGAGGCGAGACGGCGCCGATAGCCGTGACGGCGCCGAAGCGCTCGTCGGACCCGAGGCATTTCACGTAGCCCGCGCGCTCGTAGAATTCCGCGAGACGCGAGGACAGGTACGCGGGGTAGCCCTCCTCGCCGGGCATCTCTTCAAGACGGCCCGACATCTCGCGCAGAGCCTCAGCCCAGCGCGACGTGGAGTCGGCTATTATCGCAACCTTGTAGCCCATATCGCGGAAGTATTCCGCTATCGTTATGCCCGTGTAGATCGACGCCTCGCGCGCCGCGACCGGCATATCCGACGTGTTCGCTATAAGAACGGTACGTTTCATAAGCGACATTCCCGTTTTCGGGTCGATGATCTCCGGGAATTCGTTCATAACGTCGGTCATTTCGTTTCCGCGCTCGCCGCAGCCTATGTAAATGACTATATCGGCGTCCGCCCATTTTGCCAGCTGATGCTGAACGACGGTCTTGCCCGAGCCGAACGGACCGGGTATGGCCGCTACGCCGCCTCTCGCTATCGGGAACAGCGTATCGACGTTTCTTTGTCCCGTTACCATGGGCTCCGTCGGCGACAGTTTTTCCTTGCACGGTCTGCCGCGTCTTACGGGCCAGTACTGTATCATGTTGAGCTGCTTTTCCTCACCGTCGTCCGTTTTCAGCGTCGCGACGGTGTCGGTCACCGTGAATTCGCCGGATTTGATCTCGGTTATAACGCCCGATACGTTCGGCGGGACCATTATCTTGTGGAGCACCGCCTCCGTCTCCTGCACCGTGCCGAGTATATCGCCGGCCGTGACCTTGTCGCCGGCTTTTGCAACGGGCGTGAACTCCCATTTTTTCTCTCTGTCAAGCGACGGAACGGACGCGCCGCGCTGTATCCTGTCGCCGTAGAGGGCGAACAGCTTGTCGAGCGGACGCTCTATGCCGTCGAACATCGCTTCTATCATGCCCGGGCCGAGCTCTGCGGAAAGCGGCATACCCGTGAGGTACACGGGGGCGCCGGAGCCGATGCCCGCGGTGTCTTCATAGACCTGAACGGACGCCACGTCGCCGCGAAGCTCTATTATCTCGCCGATAAGACGCTTCTCGCCGACGCGCACGACGTCGTACATATGGACGTCCGCCATACCGGACGCCGTGATGAGCGGACCCGATACTTTTATGACTTTTCCTGTTTTTTCCATATTTTCCATTTTACAAAGCCTTTCGTTTTAAATAAGGTCGCTGCCGATGGCTTTTTTGATGTTCGCGGCAATGCGCTCCTTTGAGTATGATCCGTCCGAGTACTCATCCGGGACGGGGATTATTATGGGGTACGGGTCGGTAAGATATTTCTTTACCGCCTCCTCGCAGTCCTTATAAACCTTCTCCGCTATGAAAATGATGCCGTATCCGTCGTTGTAAAGCTTTGATATGAGCTTGGGCGTGGATATATCGGCTGGCGGCTCGAATACCGCGACGCCCGCCGCGCCGTACAGAGCGGCGACGGATTTCGGTCCTATAACGGCGGCTTTCAGTTTCTTTGCCGTCATACCGCGCCTCCTTTTCCGCAGAACGCCTCTCTTACGTAACGCGCCTCCGCGGTCTTCTTTTTGAAGTAAAGGAATATCGGAGCGACGGATTGCGGCTCGTACTTATACGGCTCAAGCTTTGAGTACGCGTAATTGTCGAGTATATCCGCCGCGGCGGAAAGCGAGCTTTTCGCCGCCTCGCACGCAGATATGAACACGAAGTGCATATCGAGACCCGAGGTGTACGATCTCAGCTCATCCGCCTTGCTCCCGTACGCCTCGGTAAACGCCTCTGTGTCGAGAAGACCGCCCGGAAGGAGCAGGGAGCCTAAGCTTTCGTTATCGAGCCCTATGCGCAAGGCCCTGAAATAAGATATCAGGTTTTTGCCGTCGATCTTTGCCGCTATATATTCGGGCAGGGGCTTGGGCGCGGACTTTGAGAGCTTTGATATTTCTTTATAAATCGCTCTGTCGCATAACGCGCTTATATAAAACGGCAGAGACAGCGTGCCCGCGTCGTACGCGGGATTCAGTATTTTTGCCAG
Source organism: uncultured Ruminococcus sp. (assembly GCA_902797235.1). Lineage (GTDB taxonomy): Bacteria > Bacillota > Clostridia > Oscillospirales > CAG-272 > UBA1248. Next base: position 24,526 of record CADBSB010000016.1, read on the forward strand.
ATCGTCGGATAAAAGCGAAAATTCGCCTCCGCGGCAGCACGCCGCGGCTATTTCCGTATCGTACATCGTGTTGTCGTACAGGTACGGCAAAGCGTCGGCTCCGTTTACCGCGCACTTCAAAAGCACCTTTAAATTATGCGCGTCGTACGGCAGAATGAGTAAGGACGCAAGCTCGTCGGGCAGAGTTTCCTTTATGAACGCGCGAAGCGCCGAAAGCTCTCTGTCGACAAGCTCTCCCGCGCTCTCCGCGTCTCCTCCGCCGTAGCCCGTCTGCGACAGCTGACGCAGACCGTCTTTGCCGTCGGAGCCCATGCGGAGCAGAGCCTCCTTCGACAGTACCGACGTTTCCTTTGCCGAAACGTACGCAACGGCATATGAATAATCGATCATAAGTCTTACCATTATAAAGCCGGGAACAGAAGTCTGTCCGCTTCGGCTTCGTATTTTTCACGCAGATCAGAAAACACCGCGTCAAGCGACGCGTCAACGTCGCACAGCTGTGACCTCATATACACTCCGCCGGAAAGCTTTTCGCTCTTTTCAAAGTTAAGCTTTGCGGCTTTGCCGAATTTATCAGAGAGCGCCTTTTCAAGCGCCGCTTTTTCGGATACCGCCGCGTCAAGATCCCGTTCGGATACGACGACCGTCATATCCGCGGCGGGCGCGTATTTTATTATCAGCTTCTTTATGAGATCCAGCCTGTCCGACTGATCCGCTCTTTTCATCTTTCTGTAAGCGGCGGCAAAAGCCTCGTCAAGCATCTCGCGCCTTGCGTGGAGCTTTGCCTTTCTTGCGTTAAGACCGCTCGTCAGCTCCGCTATGCGCTTTATCTGCGCGCATTTTTCATCGGACGCTTTCTTTATCGCGGCGCATTCCGCCGCGGCGTTTTTCAGCGTGAGCTTTTCGTTTTCGGCGGCGCGGCCGATCATCTCGTCCGTCAGCTCATCCGCCTCTTTTTCAGCGGTCTTTAAAATCTTATCTATCAACGTCTGCTGTGACATGGTATCACCTTACATGACAGACACGGCACGTAACGCTGCGACGGCAGTCTCGGAAGCCTCCTCGGCGGGAACTGCCTGAGTAACCGGCACCATGAAAACGATGAGCAGCGTGGCGACGAGCGCGAATATGGCGTACAGCTCGACAAGAGCCGTCATCTGCATACCTTTCGTCTGCGCGTCGGGCTGCTTTGACGTCATAAGTATCGCGGCGGCGGCGGTCTTGCCCTGGTACATACCGGAGAACAGACCCACGACGCCTATCGGAACGGCGGCGAACAGGAGCGCCCAGCCGGTCTCGGCGGAGAGCGTTGCGATAGTGCCGTCAAACAGACCGGCTCTCATGACTATAACGATAGCCGCGACAAGGCCGTACATACCCTGCGTTGCCGGAAGCGCCTGTAAAACGAACAGCTTGCTGAACAGATCGGGCTTTTCGGCGGTAACGCCCGCCGCGGCTTTACCCGCCGCCTGTACGCCGTAAGACGAGCCGATGCCCGCCAGCGTTGCCGCTATCGCGGCGCCTATGATTGCAAAAGTTGATCCTACCATGATTTTTTGCCTTTCTTATCACTTTTTATTTTTCAGTAATTGTATGTATTTGTATTTTCTCTGCATGGGGCGGAAATGTATGCCGTTGCCCTCGTAGAATTTTCCGAAAAACTCAATAAATTGAAGTCTTCCCGTATGCACGTACGCGCCGAGTATCGATAACGCTGTGTTAAGTCCGTGGCCTATGACGTATATCGGTATCGCCGCTATCCTGTTCAACACGGGTACGGGAACGGCGCCTGCTATCATGTTGGCGACGACGTTCATTACCATGCCTATAAGGCCGGACGCGAGCGCAAGCGCGAATATGCGCAAGTATGACAGTATGTCCGAAAGATAATTCGTTATGCCGGTAAGCGAAGATACGCCGCCCGTTATCTTGCCGAACACCGTCTTTTTCGCGTGGCCGCCGAGTATGACGATCACTCCGACCGATACCGCGGCGACTATTATGCCCGCGGTCCGTGTCTGTTCAAGCGCCAGAAGTCCGCAGCCGGTTATAAGCGCCATCCACGCTATCTGATCCGTTATCGCGTCAAGCCATCTGCCCGCCTTGAAGTTCATCACGGCCTTTATCGTTATGCCGGTGAACATATGGAGAACTCCGACGATGAGCACGAGTATCATCGCGCCTAAAATGTTTTCAAGCGGGGAGAACAGGACGGGATGCCACGTCTCGCCGAAGTACGAGCCGTACATTACGCCCCAGAACACGGCCGGTATGCACGAATAAAGCATAACGTTTATAAGCTTTGCAAAATCCCCGGTCGGTCTCTTGATCTTTTTGACTATAAGCAAAACTATGCCGATCAGTATTCCGTATCCCACGTCGCCTATAATCATGCCGAATATCATAAAGTACCACGGCGCCATGAAGGGGTTCGGGTCTATGTCGTTTTTGCCCGGAGGCGAATACGAATTCGTTATCGTCGAATACTGGTCTATAAGGTACGGATCCTTTGTGACGGACGGAACCTCGTCGTCCTCGCCCGGATCGTCGAACGCTATGCTGTAAACGCCGCCCGTGCCTTCCGCGACCGCTTTTTCTATTATCTTCGTTTTGTCGGAGCGCACCCAGCCGGTCAGCACAACGGTCGTTTCCGTCGTCTCCGCGGGTATCTCCGCTCTGTCCGCCTTTGCCTTCTCCTTGTCGTAGAACAGCTCTATCGCCTGTGCGTTCTCCGCCTCGGCCTTCAGCTGCTCTTCGACGGAATTCTTCAGGAATTCAAGCTGTTCCTTCTTTTCGGCGTTCTTTTCGAGCGCCTCGGCTCCCGTGCCCGTCCTGTAGGGCAGCCTGAGCCTTTCAAAGCCGCTCTGCGTCAGTTTTTGCAGTACCTCCGCCTCGTCGTCCTTGAAAACGCTTGTGTAAAAATATTTCTGACCGCTGTCGTAATAAAAGTCCTCGTACTCCAAACCGTACTCCTCGCATATCAGATCGAGCGCGGGCTTGGTTTTGGACTTTCCCGAATAAGGGATCCTGCCGAGCAGAAGCGAGGTGTATCTCGTCCCGTCCTGCTCCGACGCGTCGATTCCGAGCGTCTCGTACGGTAAAAGCCCCTTTCTTTCCTCGTCGCAGGAGTTTATCTGCGCGTTTATCGAATTGTACTGCTCGTACAGCTCGACGGTCTTTATGACGCGCGTCTTGTCCGCCTGGCTGTCGCTGTCAAAATCAGCCTCGGAGTAAAGCGTGGGCGAATAAAGCATACTGCCGCTTTTTGATTTGCGGTATTTAGAGTACGCTTTCAGCGCCGTGTCCGCCTCCTCGCAGAGTATGGGCGAGTTTACCGCCTTTAAATCCGTCGACGCCTCCGTTTCCGTCGGCATGAATTCTCCGGTCTTCTGCAAGGCCTCCGTAACGGATTCGAGCCTGTCCCTGAAAAACGCAGCGGTCGCCTTTTTCATAGCGACTATCATATATCGAGCGCTCCTTTGAAAATAAGCTCAATGGCAGAGTCAAGGTTCTGTCTGCCCTTTGCTTTAAGCTCTTCGCATTCCTTGTCGGACTGCGCTTTTGCAAGCTCCGTCAGCTCTTTTGCTTCCGCTTCGGCTTCCGCCTGCGCCCTTTCCGCTTCGGCTTCCGCTTTTTTCTTCATTTCGGCGGCTTTCTTTCTCGCTTCCGTCTCTATCGTCTCGGCGTCCGCGCGCGCGGCTTCCTTTGCGCTTTCTTTCAGCTTGCGGGCTTTTTCCTCGGCTTCTTTTATTTCGTCGATTATAGCCATTATTCGCTCCTTTCATTATATTTTATTTATTTTAATATTATACATTATTCATCCCCGAAAAACAACCCGAAAAATATTAAAAATTATTAAGGCGCCTTAATAATTCTTAATAATTCTTAATAATTGAATAATTTGTAAATTTTATACGGAAAACGAAACTTTTCAAGGTGAAAAAGCGTCTATATAACAGAGGGTAAAACAAGCCGGGAAACGGTGCGCGAAAAGCCCTCCGAAAGGCGACAAAAAAGCCCGTTTTTCGACTTAAAATCCGCTTTAAAAATTTTGTTTACATATTATATTCTTCAATGTATAGAATTATTTTTCGTTTGATGTTACAATGATTACAGTTAACTTTCCCGGGGGGAATATGAGGTATAAAAAAGCCGTATCGGCAGCCCTCGCCGTGCTCATTGCGGTCCTGTCTCTGTCCGTTTACGCGGCGGAGCCGAACGCTTACAGCGAGCTTGCGGCAGAAGAGCCGGTCTATCAGCGCGAGCTGACGCTCGCGGAGCTTGAGGAATACTATTCGGCAGCGTCAACGGATGAGATCCTTGACCCAGCCGAGTGCAATTATATATACGGTGAAGTGTCCGTCGGCGGCGTCACCGAGCTTTGTCACGTCTATATGCGCACGTTTGTTATAAAAGAGATCGCGGATTCGTCGCAGGCGGGGCTCGAGGCGCTTGCCAAGCGCATAGTCAGCTTCGTCAAAAAATCCGCCGCGTCAAAATACATAAAATGTATAGCGAGAACGTATAACGCAAGGATCTCAAAGGTCGTCAAAAACGCGGACGACACGGTGACCTCCATTACCGTAAAAATATTCATCGCCTGCGGTGAAAAAACGGAGGACAGGGCCGCTTTAAGAGAAGGTTATGTCGCCGGAATCGTCGCGGAGCTCGAGCCCTTGTCCGACGGCGAGAGGTTCATAAGGTTGAACGAGCTTATGCTCGACGGCAGATTCAAATACGATATGACGTACCGCCACAGATGCAGCTCCGTCGCTCTCGTCAACGAGGGGATGGGCGTCTGCGAGGAGTACGCGGGCTTTACGTCGCTCGTGCTCGACGGTCTCGGATATGAGAACAGCATAATAACCGGCGAGGCGGGCGGGATTCCGCATATGTGGAACCTCGTTGTGATAGACGGCCGCACGTACCACCTCGATATTCTGCACGACGGCCCGGTGAACGAGCTTGGCGAGCATACCGAGGTTTTGCGCAGATACCTGCTCGTGTCGGAGAATACCGTAAAGGACACGCATATAATAGCGGACACCTACGCGGAGCAGTCCGAAAAAGCGCTTTACGACTACGTTTTCGACGGTTATCCGACCGAAATCGCGGGTGCGTTCGAGTTGAACGGCGAAAAATACGTCTACGCGGAAAAATACAACATGACGTCGGAGGAGCTGTGTGAGCAGTTCGGCGCCGCGGGCTTTATGACCGTGACGAAATCGGACGAGCCGGTCGAGGGTGAGACCGCCGCCGGAAGCGGCTGCCTGCTTTCCCTTGCCGTAAACGGTAAAACGATAGATACGTGCCGCCTTGTTGTGCGCGGCGACCTTACGGGCAGCGGCGCGACGGAGGACGAGGACGCGGCGCTTCTTACGGAATACCTGCTCGGCGACCTTGACGGCGTTTCCGATCTTTTCATCCTCGCCGCAGATCTTGACGGAAACGGGCTTTTGACCGTTACCGATCTTATCATGGCCGCCGATATAGCGGAGGGCAGGATAAAAGATGAAGAACAGGGCGGAGAGGAAGAGGAAACGACCGACACCGAAACGGAGCCCGAGGAGAGCGCGGAGGAGCCGGTATGAAGAGATTTGCGCTTATATCGGTGATAGCCGCCGTACTGCTCTCGCTTTTCGCGCACGCCGAGGCCGCGGAGAATCAGACTGAATCTGAATCCGAATCCGAGACGGAGGAGCCGTACCCCGCGGTTTTGCTGCTTGAAGGACCGGATGAGATAGACGGTGACGAATTCATACTTTCCGTCACGGCGGACGGGAAGGACCTGCGCGGCGGCAGGGTAAAGCTCAGCTTCGACGGGACAAAAACGGAGGTCTTTTCCGTGGAATATCCCGAGGAGACGGATATGACCGTCAGATATTCCGAAAAGGAAAACGACGTCACGTTTTTGTTCTACAACACGGAAAAAACGACGGGCGCCGTAAAGATAATGGATATAGTATTTAAGGTGAACGACGGCGCCGAGGGCGACGTGATAACGGTAGACGTGGACGAGGCCGTGTTCTCCGACGGCGTGACAGAGACCGTGCCGGAGGCGGAGAGCTACGCGGCGGCACTTACCGTAAGCGTGCACAGCGACACGGAAACGGACAGCGGCGAGGTAACGGACACGGACACAAGCGAAACGGATACGGAAACGACGAACGAAGGATCGAGCGAAACGGAGACAGACGAGGAGACCACAAGGACGGAGCAAACGACGGAAAAACCGCCCGTTACCGACAAAGAAACGACGGCGGAAACGACGACCGAGACCGTGACCGTGACGGAGACGGAAACCGATACCGAAACGACCGAAACGGAGCCGGAGGAAACGACCGCGGAGACGGCGACGGAAACGGAAACAGAGACCGAAACGGAGCCGGAAACGACAAAGCCCGTACCCGTTATAGCGACGGAGACGGGTACGGAAACGGACGCGCCGGATACCGATTATTACGTCGGAAAGGCGACAAAATCGCTGTCAAGCGTCATATGCGTGATAATCGTCTGCGCCGCGTGCTCGGCGTTATCCGCCGGCGTTGGGATGATCATAAATAAGCTTAAATCACGCAAGATGTAAAAGGTAAAATCAGGGGCTGCCGCAAAGGGAAAAGCCCGATAAGGAAGTTATTAACTGCGCGTAAATGCGGTGAGTAAGTGCGCAATTATTGAAAAGAACAGGCTGGAAATACTTCAGTCTGTTCTTTATTGTTTGTCAGA